>NZ_JBSHBL010000047.1:0-94423 GCF_053611985.1 Streptomyces sp. NPDC054770 | reverse complement strand
GGGGGGGGGTGTGTTGTCTCCGGGCGCGCGGCGGCGGCCGCGCTCGGGGGGGGGGGGGGGGGCGGCCCCCCCCCCCCCGCGCGCCCCCCCCCCCCCGCCCGGGGGGTGCGCCGCCCCCGTCCCCACGGTGCGGCGCGAACAGGTCACCGTCCAGTCATCCCGTGGACGGCGGCCTGGGTCTCAGTGGGTGTCCTGAGCCATCGGACACCCCTAGGTCAGTCCGAGTGCGGGCAGCGCGACGGCCTCCACGAAGCGGACGAGATAGTCGGCGTCGGCGTACTCGCCGGTGAGCACGGGCCGTACCCGCAGGACGCCGAACATCATGGCGGGCACGTAGTCCAGCGCGGGATGCCCCTCGGACACCTCGCCGCGCGCGACACCGCGGTGCAGGATCTCCTGGAGCGCGGCGATCTCGGGTTCCACGAGCGCCTCGCGCAGCGCCTGCGCCAGTTCCTCGTCCGAGTGCACCGCGTGCCCCAGCGCCGCGAGCAGCTTGGTGTCCTTGCGTGACCAGTCGCCCGCGGTCCGTGCCACCTCGCGCAGGTCCTCGGCGAGGGACCCGGTGTCGATGCCGACGAAGCGCACCTCGCGGTTGGCCCGCAGCGCGGCCGCGACGAACTGCGGCTTGGTCTTCCACTGCCGGTAGAGCGTGGACTTGCTGCAGCGGGTGCTGGCGGCGATCCCCTCCATGGAGACGGAGTCGTAGCCGCACTCGCGGATCTGTTCGAGCACGGCGTCGAAGAACTCCCGCTCACGCTCCGGCGTGATCTTGGAGCGGCGCGAGGCGGCGACCATGTCCGGTCCGTCCGCGGCCTGCGACGTCATGTGCCCTGCTCCTCACTCGTTCATCACGTTCGGATCACTTCCGCCCCGCCCTCCGTTCGGCCGGCGCGGAAACCTACAACCAGTGTGGCCTACGTCTATCGATACGCCACTGTACCGGTACTCGACCGTATCGGTACAGTGGCGTATCGGTACGCTTTCGTATCGAAGAGTTCGGGCCACCGCCCGGGACTCGGCACAGCACCACCGTCAGTGAGGGGGCCTGGGATGAGATCCCAGTCCGAGCCTGCTTCAGCGGAGCCGGGCGCGATAGCCCGGCCGCCGCTCGTCCGTGAGCTCCTGCTCGTCGCAGGGCTCTTCCTCGTCTACAAATTCGGGCGCCAACTGGCCACCGGCCATACCGCCGAGGCGCTGCACAACGCCCACCGGATCTGGGACCTGGAACGGACGCTGCACCTGCCCTCGGAGGTCGACGTGCAGTCCGCACTGCTGCACGGCGACACCCTCGTCCACCTGGCCAACACCTACTACGCGACGGTTCATTTCCCGGCGACGCTCGCCTTCCTGGTCTGGCTCTACCTGCGGCGGCCCGCGCACTACGTCTGGGCCCGCCGGGTCCTCGCCGTGGTGACCTCGGCCGCCCTGGTGCTGCCGTTCACGTTCCCGCTGGCGCCGCCCCGGATGCTGGCCGCGTCCGGCCTCGTCGACACCGCCCGGGTCTACGGCCCCTCCGTCTACGGCCCGCCCTCCAGCGACCACCTCTCCAACCAGTTCGCGGCGATGCCCTCGCTGCACTTCGGCTGGGCCCTGATGGTGGCGATCGGCCTGATCGTCGCCACCCGGTCCCGATGGCGATGGCTGTGGCTGCTGCACCCGGCGATCACCCTCCTCGTGATCATCGGCACCGCGAACCACTACTGGCTGGACGCGATCGTCGCCACCGCGATGCTCGGCGCCGCCCTCGCCCTGATCCACCCGCCCTACCGCACGACCAGCACGGCCGGGCGCGGCACCCGGCACCTCGTCGCCGAGGAGCCCGCACTGGTGGGGGCGAGCCGATGAACGCCGCAGCCCTGATCGCCGTCGCCCTCTCCCTGGTCTCGGCCGTCGCCTACGCGGCCGCCGCCGTCGCCCAGGAGCGCCTCGCCTCGAAGACCCCCGGCGCGGGCCTGCTGCGCCTGCTCGGCTCCGGCTCCTGGTGGGCGGCGGTGGGCCTGAACGCCGGCGCCGCACTCCTGCACGTCGTCGCCCTGAAGTACGGCCCGCTCACCCTTGTCCAGCCGCTGGGCGCGCTCACCCTCGTCGCGGCCGTGCCGATGGGGGCACGGGCGGCCGGCCGCCGGGTCACCGCGACGGAGTGGCGGGGCACCGCCCTGACCCTGCTCGGCCTCGGCGCCCTCCTGGTCACGGCCTCCGGCCCCGCACCCCACCAGGTGCTGAGCCTCACCGAGGCAGTGACGGTGGCCGGTACGACGGCCGCCCTGATCGGCGTCCTGTCCCGCCCCGGCGCCCGCCCGGGCCTGCGCCACGCGACCGCGTCCGGGTTCGCCTCGGGCGTCGCCTCGGCCCTCACCCAGACGGTGACGGTGGCGGCGACGGACCGCTCCGGCCCGGTGCTCAGCGCCAAGGTGATCGTGGTGGCCCTGCTGGTCGCCGCGTTCGCGGTCGGGGGCCTGCTGCTCTCCCAGACGGCCTACCGCGGCGGCCTCGGCGCCCCGCTGGCCATGGTCACCCTCTCCAACCCACTGGCGGCGGCGATCATCGGCCTGACCCTGCTGGGGCAGGGACTCCAGGGCGGAGTCTGGGGCATCCTGCTCGCCCTGACAGGCGCGGGCCTGGCCTCATGGGGCGTGGTCCTGCTCACCCGGGTGACACCGCCGACCCCGGTCGTCGAACTGGACGACGACGAACACCCGGTGGCAGCAGTCCTGGCCCTGGACCCGACCCTGCTCCCCCGCCAGAAGACGGAACCCGGCCAGCTGACCTCCCTCTGAGCACCCCGCCTGCCAACCGCCCCGCCCCCTGAGCGCCCCAAAGGGGCGCGGGGCTGTATTGACTGTGCGGCTGCCGCCGCGTGGGCGCGACCAGCCACGAACAACCCGCAGCCGCCCCACAACAGTCCCCCACGCCCCTTAGGCGCACTCTCACACCGTGATGATCGCCGGGTCGCTGACCCCGGGCTCCCCGTTCTCCACATGCCCGGCGAACCGCCGCACATAGCTCGCGTCGGCCTCGGACGTCACCGTCAGGTCGTACCACCGCTCACTGTGGTTGAGGTGCGCGATATGCGTCACGGTGGCCCCGGCCCGCACCGTGAACGTCCGCGCCCGCCCCCCGTACCCGTCGGAGACCTTCAGCTTCACCGTCCCGCTGCCCTTGTTGGCGAAGGTCAGCTCGATGTCGTCGCCGTGCGGCCGCGCCGTGACCTCGGGTCCGGCCACCTTGCCGCGCCCCTGGAAGGTGCGCAGGAAGCCGTTGGGCCCGTGCACCGTCAGGTCGTACGAGCCGCCCGAGTACACCGAGTTCCAGGTGTCGGAGACGGACTTGCCGGCCTCGGTGGTGTAGCTCCAGGGGCCGTCGGCGCGGTTGTTGGAGGTGACCAGGAAGGCGGCCCCGGCGTGCGCGCCCGACGCGAAGCCGAGCGTGAACGTGCCGGCCGCCGCGTTCAGCGAACCGTCCACCACCGGGGCGTACCTGAGCGGCCGGGTGGGCCGCGAGCCGCGCTCCTGCCTGGGCAGCGCCGGGTTGGCGGGCGGGGTGGGCACGTAGTCGGGGTGGCGGTTCTTGTCCGGCGGCTGGTAGCCGTCCGTGGACGGCAGCGCGACCGGCTTGGTGTCCTTGCGGGAGAAGTCGAACGCCGAGGTCAGGTCGCCGCTGACGGCGCGCCGCCAGGGCGAGATGTTCGGCTCGTGGACACCGAAGCGGGCCTCCATGAACCGGATGATCGAGGTGTGGTCGAGCGTCTCGGAGCAGACGTACCCGCCCTTGCTCCACGGGGAGACGACCAGCATCGGGACGCGCTGGCCGAGGCCGTAGACGCCGGCGGCGTGGGTCGCGTCGCCCTTGAAGAGGTCCAGGGCCGGGTCGACCGTGGACTTGCCCTGGGCGGCGGAGGACGGCGGGAACGGCGGGATCAGATGGTCGAAGAAGCCGTCGTTCTCGTCGTAGGTGACGAACACGGCCGTCTTCGCCCACACCTTGGGGTCGGCGGTGAGCGCGTCCAGGACCTGGGAGACGTACCAGGCGCCGTAGTTCGCGGGCCAGTTGGGGTGCTCGGTGAAGGCCTCGGGGGCGACGACCCAGGAGATCTGCGGCAGCTTGCCGGCCTTGACGTCGGCCTTCAGCTGGTCGAAGAAGCCTTCGCCCTTGGTCGCGTCGGTGCCGGTGCGGGCCTTGTCGTACAGCGGGTCGCCGGGCTGGGCGTTCTGGTACTGCTTGAAGTAGAGCAGCGAGTTGTCGCCGTAGTTGCCGCGGTAGGCGTCCTGGATCCAGCCCCAGCCGCCGGCCGCGTCCAGGCCGTCGCCGACGTCCTGGTAGATCTTCCAGGAGACGCCCGCCTTCTCCAGGCGCTCCGGGTACGTCGTCCAGCTGTAGCCGACCTCGTCGTTGCCGAGGACCGGGCCGCCGCCCTGGCCGTCGTTGCCGACGTAACCGGTCCACATGTAGTAGCGGTTCGGGTCGGTCGAGCCCAGGAACGAGCAGTGGTAGGCGTCGCAGAGGGTGAAGGTGTCGGCGAGCGCGTAGTGGAACGGTATGTCGTCGCGGGTCAGGTACGCCATGGTCGTGGTGCCCTTGGCCGGCACCCACTTGTCGTACTTGCCGCCGTTGAAGGCGTTGTGGGTGTCGCTCCAGCTGTGCGGGAGGTCCTGGAGGAAGGCGAGACCGAGGTCGTCGGCGTCCGGGTGGAAGGGCAGGATGTCCTTCGTGCCGTCCGACTGCTTCCACACGGACTTGTTGTTCTGGGTGACCGGACGCGGGTCGCCGAAGCCGCGGACGCCTCTGAGGGTGCCGAAGTAGTGGTCGAACGAACGGTTCTCCTGCATCAGGACGACGATGTGCTCGACGTCCTCGATCGACCCGGTGCGGTGGTTCGCGGGCAGCGCGGCGGCGCGCTGGATGCTGCTGGACAGTGCGGTGAACGCCGTTGTGGCGCCAGCGAGTTGGAGGAATCGGCGCCGGTTTACTTCGGTCATGGGTGAACGACCTCTCATCCTGACGCACGGGATGGCCGGAACAGGGCGGACTGTGCGCGGGTGCGAGTGTTCCAAGGGCAGCGAACGTCAGGGAAGGGTCCGGTGGCGCGGATGTGAATCTCGGCGGTACGTGAGGTAGGTAGTCGGTAAGGAGACAGCGCCGGCCGCGGCGAGGGAACGGTGACCGCGGCCGGCGCCGGGCCTCAGCTGATGAAGGAGCCGGCGGCGCAGGCGCTCTCCGTCACCCACTGGTGGGACAGGATGTTGTCGTTCATGGTGTGACCGTCGGTGAAGTGGTCCCGGGTGAGGTCGTCCACGTAGAGCTCGCCCGGCTTCAGGCAGCCGTAGCCGCCCGAGTAGTTGGCGTAGTAGTAGAAGGCCACGACGTCCTTGCCGCCGACGTAGCCGCTGTTCATCACGGAGGAGGCGACGTTGCCGGCGCCCTGGAAACCGCCTGAGCTGTCGGCCCAGTTGGCGTCGTTGCCCGCGGCGACGCCGAGCAGGCCGCCCGCGCAGTCCCAGTCCTTCCAGGCCCGCACGTTGCCGTCGCGGCCCGGCCACGCCGCGTTGCAGCCGGCGGAGGCATGGGCGGTCACCGGCACGGCGAAGCCGACGGCCGCGAGGGCCAGCGTGGTGAGGGCGAGGGTCATTTTGCGCATGATGAATCCCGTTCTGCCTCGTCGGAGGCGGTCGGTGTGGGAGAAGGCCGCGGCGGGCGCCGCGGAGTCATGAGGTCTCGGCAGGTGTCAGGTGCGGGCGGGCACGATCCGCTCGGCGCGCTCCAGCGCCCTGAGGCGCACCTGCCGGTAGGCGTCCAGCCCGGCGCCGTACTCGCCGTCCAGCTGGGCCAGATAGTGGGCCTCACGTTCCTGGCCCACGGACTTGAGGGAGACCTCGCCGGCGCAGGTGGCGTCGGCGACCGCGATCCGGGTCTCGGCGGCGAAGCTCCTGGCCTCCTCGGCCCGGGTCTGGACCGCGGGGTGCTCCCGGGTGGCCTGCCGGGCCGCGTCCGGGTCCCGGAAGGGGTGGCCGGCCCGCTTCATGCAGCCGGACCACGCGTGCACGGCGGCGGTGAACCGCCGGTCGTGCAGCAGCTTGCCGACGTAGAGCGGGCGCAGGTTGCTCGCCGTGGTGTCGAGCCGGAACCAGGTCTGCGGATCGCCGTACAGCTGCCGCTCCGCCGCGCCGTCGCAGCCGCCGGTCTGCTTGCTGACCTTGCCCCCGCCCGGGACGTCGGTGCGCAGCAGTTCGGCCTGCCGGCCGCCGTCGAGAGCGGCGTCGTACGCGGCCCTGCGGGTGGTGCCAAGGCCCTTGCGGTAGGCGCTGTTGGGGTTGCGCAGCCGGGCGCGGTCCTCCTTCGCCGTGATCCGGCTGCCGTATCCGTAGGTACGGGCCCAGCGCACGTCGTCCTGGACGTAGCCGAGCGGCCTGCTCTCGGCCAGGCTCAGCGGGCGGTCCGTCCAGTAGCGGAACCCGTGGCGGGCCATGCACCGGGCGACCAGGCGCTGTTCGGCGTCCGAGACCCGCAGGTCCTCCGCGTAGGTGAGGTCGCGGACCCGGTGCGCGGCGGTGGGGACCTGGCCGTCGCCGGACGCCCGGGAGCAGCCGGTGAGGGCGAGCGCGGCCACGGCGGCGACGGCGCTCAGCCGCGCGGCACTTCGGCGGAAGGCGGTGCGCTTCATCGGACGGCTCCCTGGGCGTACGGCGAACGGCTCGGTGCTTTCGGGCCGTTGACGCCGCCGGCGGGGCGTTCGTATGACATGCGGTCGCGAGGAATTTCCGGCGCCATGGATTCGCCGCGGATCTCGCGGCGGATCTCGCGGCGGATCTCGCGGCGGATCCGGGTGCGCGGTCATACGAGGACCGGCCGGCACCCGTCCCCCGCACAGGGGCTGCTATGGCCACCCACAGAAACCAGCCAACTGCGCCAGGAGGGAGAAGGGCTCCCGCAGCGCCCACGGGCCCGGTCCGCGTTCGGAATACCGGGTGTCCCGGCGGTTGTGTCCGGCCGGTCGGACAGAACGGTTCCGGACACGACGGCCCGGGTTTCGGCCTGCCCTGACGGTGGCCGCCGATATCGTTGTCGGCATCCGCGGGGCGGCGATCGGGGACCGATGTTCGAAGTACGTCTGCTCGGCCCGGTGGAGGTCTGGGAGGGCGGCAGGCGGGCCCCGCTCGGCGGCTCGCGGCCGCTGGCCGTCCTCGCCGCGCTCGTCGTCCACCTGGGCGAGGTCATCTCCACCGAACGCCTGGTGGACTTCGTCTGGGACGAGGAGGCGCCGGCCACCGCGGGCGCCCTGGTCGCCACCCACGTCTCCGCCGTACGCCGGGCCCTGGCCCGGGTCGGCACCGCCGAGGTGATCCGCACCCGGCCCCCGGGCTATGTCGCCGACCTCGCCCCGGACCGGGTCGACGCCCGCCGCTTCGAGGAACTCCTCGCGGCCGGGCGGTCCCTGGGGCGCACGGAGGAGGCCGCCGACGTGCTGGCCGAGGCGCTGGGGCTGTGGCGGGGCCGGGAGGCGCTGGAGGGGCTCGGCCAGTCGTTCGCCCGGATCGAGGCGGCCCGGCTCGCGGAGCTGCGTCTGGTGGCCCTGGAGGAGTCCTTCGGGCTGGCCCTGGACCTGGACCGGGCGGACGGCACCATCGCGCCGCTGCTCGCCCATGTGGCCGCGCATCCGCTGCGGGAGCGGCCGCGCGGCCAGCTGATGACGGCCCTGTTCCGCACCGGCCGGGTCTCCGACGCCCTGCGCGTCTATCAGGAGGGCCGCTCGGCGCTCCGCGAGGAGCTGGGCATCGACCCGGGGCCGGAGCTGCGGGCCGTGCACCAGGCCGTCCTCGCCCAGGACACCGGCGTGCTGGGCACCGGTCGGCCCGCCCGGCCGGTCCCGGCTCCCCGGAGCGCTCGGCCGCGCCCCGCGCCCTCCCATCTCCCGCCCGACATCGCCGACTTCGTGGGCCGCGCGGATCAGGTCAAGTGGGCGACCGAGCTGGTGCGGGGCGTAGAGGACGCCGGCCGGACGGCGCCGCCGATCGGGGTGATCTCCGGGCGCTCCGGCATCGGCAAGACGGCCCTCGCCGTGCATGTCGGCCACCGCACCGCCGACCTCTTCCCGGACGGCCGGCTCTTCGTGGACCTGCGGGCCGCCGACACCACCCCGCTGGAACCCGCCGACGCGCTGGCCCGGCTGCTGCGGGCGATGGGCGTCGACCCGGACACGCTGCCCTCCGGCCTGGCGGAGCTGACCGGCCTGTACCGCACCCACATCGGGCACCGCCGGACCCTGATCGTCCTGGACAACGCGGCCGGTGAGGCACATCTGCGGCCCCTGCTCCCGCCGGGCCCCGGCTCGGCGGTGCTGATCACCAGCCGCCGCCGGCTGGTGGCCCTGGAGGGCGCCGCGCATCTGGACCTCGCCGTCCCGGACGAGGCCGAGGCCCTCGACCTGCTGCGCCGGGTGGCCGGTGCGGGGCGGACCGGGGCGGAGCCGGAGCGGGCCGCCGAGATCGTCGCCCTGTGCGGGCGGCTGCCGCTCGCGGTGCGCATCGCCGGCGCCCGGCTCGCCGCCCGCCCGCACTGGGCGCCCGGCCGGCTCGCCGGACGGCTGCGCGACGAGCGCCGCCGGCTCAACGAACTCAGCGCCGGGGACCTGGAGTTGCGCACCAGCCTGGAACTCGGCTACGCCGACCTCGATCCGCAGGAACGCGCGGCCCTGCGCCGCCTGGCCCTGCTGGACCTCCCCGACTTCGCCGCCTGGATCGCCGCCCCGCTGCTCGACATAGGGACGGAGGAGGCCGAGGAGGCCGTCGAGCGGCTGGTGGACTGCCACTTCATCGACGTGATCGGCGTGGACGGCACCGGCCTCGCCCGCTACCGCATCCACGACCTGGCCCGTGAACACGCCCGCGAGCGCTGCCTGTCCGAGGAGAGCGCCGAGGACCGCACGGCCGCCGTTCAGCGGCTGGCCGCGAGCTGGCTGGACCTCGCCCGGAAGGCCGCCGCCCGGGGCCCCGGCGGTGCCACCCGCCATTTCCCCGAACCGGCCGCCGTCCGGCCGCTCGATCCGGAGACCGAGGAGGCGCTGCTCGCCCGGCCCGCGGCCTGGTTCGCCGCCGAGCAGGCCGGACTGCTGGCCGCCGTGACGCACTGCGCCGACCACGGCATGGCACGCACCGCCCGCGATCTCGCCGGGGCGCTGATCGCGAGTTCGGCCGCCCTGTACAACCAGTTCGACGCCTGGTCCCGGGCACACACGGCGGCCATGGCCGCGGTACGGCGGAGCGGGGACGTGGAGGGCGAGGCCTGGCTGCTCGCCGGGCTCGGCCAACTCCGTTACGAACAGGATCGCTTCGAGGACTCGTACGCCTACTTCGCGGACGCGCTGCGGCTGTTCGGGGAGCAGGTGCCGGACGGGGCGGCCGTGGCGCTCGCCGGGATGGGCACCGCCCGCCGCGAACAGGCCCGCTACGCCGAGGCGCTGGAGCTGCTGGAGGCCGCCCTTGAGCGGTACGGCGAGACGGGCGACGCCGGCGCCCGGGCGGGGGTGCTGTACGGCATCGGCTACGTGCACCTGGAGCAGGGGCGCGGCCCGGCGGCCCGCGAGGCGCTGTCCGGGGCCCTCGCGCTGTACCGGGCCGCGGCCGACCTGCACGGCGAGGGGCTCACGCTGCGCTCGCTGGCCCTGTGCGACCGGGCCGAGGGACGGTACGCCGACGCCGAACGGCTGCTCCACGACGCGCTGCGGCTCTTCACCGGCCTGCAGGACACCTTCGGCGTGATGTACACCGAACAGGCCCTGGCCAAGGTGGAGTTGCGCACCGGCCGACCGGAGGAGGCGGGACGCCGGCTGGCCCGCTGCCTGGCGGTGGCCCGGGAGCGCCAGGACCGGTTCGGCGAGGCGCTGGTGCTGCGCACACTCGGGGAGCTGCGGCTGGCGGCCGGAGACACCGGCGCGGCACGGGAGCCGCTGGAGCGGGCGGCGGTGCTCTGGGCGGAGTTGGGGCTGCCGCTGTGGCGGGCCCGCACGGTGCGGGACCTGGCCGTGGTGTGGTCGGCGGCCGGCGAGGCGGAACGGGCGCGTGCCGCGCGGGCGGAGGCGCTGGAGGTGTTCCGGTCGCTGGGCGGACGGGAGGCACGGGAGCGGGCGGACGACGAGGTGCCGTAGCAGGGTCCCGGCCGCGCTGAGCCGCGCGGAGCCAAATCGCGCCTGCAGAACACCTGGTGACGGGCTTGCAGAGAAGCTGCAGGGCAATTGCAGGGGGTCCGGGCAGGCTGTTCTGCGTGACGGACATCATCACGCTCTCCGACTCCCGGGTCGCCGAGGTCACCGAGCAGGAGTGCGGTGAACCGCTGGTCGACCTGCGGGAGACACCCGGCCTGCGGATCGACCTCCGGCAGGCCGACGCCGACGGCAGCTACGCGCACCTGCGCCTCGGGGCGCTGCGCCGGCTGCTCCAGGCGCAGTCGCTGCTGCCCGCCGGGGTCCGGTTCCTGGTGGTCGAGGGGTACCGGCCGCCCGGCCTGCAGCGCCGCTACTTCGAGCAGTACGCGGCGACCCTGCGCGCGGCCCACCCCGACGCCGGTCCGGACCGGATCCGCGAGCTGGCCAGCGCCTACATCTCCCCGCCGGAGGTGGCCCCGCACGTGAGCGGCGGGGCGGTGGACCTGACCCTGTGCACCGCCGACGGCACCGAGCTGCCGCTGGGCACGGAGGTCAACGCCACCCCGGAGGAGAGCGCGGGCGCCTGCCGTACCGGGGCACCGGGCATCGGCGCCGAGGCGCGGGCCAACCGGGCGCTGATGGGGCGGGCGCTGGCCACGGCCGGCTTCGTCAACTACCCCACGGAGTGGTGGCACTGGTCCTACGGAGACCGGTACTGGGCCCTGCTGAGCGGGGCGCCGGCCGCCCGCTACGGGCCCGCCGCGGCTCCTGTCCGGCCGGTCTGACCAGCGGACCGGACACCTCTCCACACCATCGACGACCCTCGGGGGGACGACCATGGAAACCCATGGCGGCACATGTACGCAGGACCCGCGCGACGACGCGGACGACGTCTTCGAGCCCATGAGCCCGGGAGAGTTCGACGCCGGCTTCACCGCCGACATGCCCAGACTGCGCAGACGGCTGCTCGCCCTGACCGGCAACCCGCACGACGCCGACGACCTCCTCCAGGAGACGTACCTGCGGCTCTCCCGGCGGGCCCGGGCCAGGAACCTGACGCCCCAGCAGCATCCGTACGCCTACACCTGCGCGGTCGCACTGAACCTGCTGCGCGACTCCTGGCTGCACCCCTCCCGCCGGGAGCGCACCACCGACCGGCTGCCCGAGGCCGGCTGGGACGGCGGACTCGGCACGTACGAGGCCTCGGCCACCGCCCTCGCGCTGCTGAGCGTGCTCTCGCCGAAGGAGGCGGCCGCGGTGATCCTCGTCGACCTGGAGGGGCTCAGCCACGACACGGCCGGGGAACGGCTCGGCGCCCATCGCGGCACGGTCCAGCGCAACCGGATGCGGGCGCTGGCCAAGATGCGCGCGGCGCTGGCCGGTTGAGTTCCGGGTGCCGCGCCCCGACGGGGGTGGGGCGCGGCACCCGGTCAGTCACCCGGACCCCCGCACACGGCTCCACGTCGACGAAGGATGTACACCTTGAGACTCTCGGAACTCACCACGCCGGGCCGGGCGACCGCCGCGGCGGCGGCCGTCGCGCTGATCGCCTTCCTGCCCGCCACCGCACACGCTGCCGCACCGCGCGCCGCCCAGGACACGACCTGCGGGGTGCTGGCCTCCGGCGCCTCGGCCACCGCGCAGGCCGCCGTGAACGCCGCCTGCTCGCAGATCGGCGTCTGGTACAGCTGGGGCGGCGGCCACGGCGCCACGCCCGGTGCGACGTACGGCTACTACGACGGCTCCGACCCGGACAGCCTGCACGACAACGAGCGCATGGGCTTCGACTGTTCGGGCCTGATGCGGTACGCGTACTACCGGGCGACCGGCAGCGACCTGCTCAACGGCACCGCCGACGACCAGTACCACAGCCCGCACGCCTCGGCCCGCTTCTCGGCGAGCCAGGGCACGGCTCCGCTGGTCCCCGGTGACCTGATGTTCTGGGGCAGCGGCTACATCCACCACGTCGCCATGTACCTGGGCGCCGGGCAGATGGTCGAGGCGTACGAGTCGGGCACCCACATCCGGGTGACCCCGGTCCGTACGGGCGGCGACTACGCGGGCGCGATCCGCATCAACCCGTCCGGCACGCCGGTGCCGCCGCCGGCGAACGGCGGTTCGACCTTCGAGACGTGGGGCACGGGGGTGCACACGCACTCGACGCCGAGTGTGCACGCCTCGGTCGTCGACACCTTCGCCGGTCCCACGCAGGTCTCGGTCCAGTGCCAGGAGCACGCGGAGGAGGTGACCGCCGAGGGCTACACCAACGACATCTGGGCCAAGCTGGCGGACGGCTCCTGGATGACCAACATCTACATCAAGGGCCCGGCCGAACTGCCCGGCATCCCGGACTGCGGGGGCGACAACCCGCCGCCGCCGAGCGGGGGCAGCACGGCGTTCCAGACCTGGGGCACGGGGGTGCGCACGCACAGCGAGCCGAACGTGAACGCCGGTGTCGTGGACTACTTCCCGCAGCCGACGACGGTCAACGTGGTCTGCCAGGCACACGCCCAGACGGTCACCGCCGAGGGCTACACCAACGACGCCTGGTCCAAACTGACCAACGGCGCGTGGATGACGAACATCTACATCAAGGGGCGGGGGGGGGGGGGGGGGGGGCCCCCCTGCTTCTGCGGGCCGGGGGGGGGGCCCCCTGTGTGGGGGGGGGCCCCGCCCGCTCACCTATTCACTTTCTTGAGTACGACGGCCCGCACGTTGCTCGAGTCTGCGCAGCGCCAGGTCGCCCCACCGGAGGTTCTCGCGCTCGAAGGACATCCCGCGCAGCAGGGTGAGGTACGGGCCGATGCGCTCCGCCTCGGCGAAGTACGCCTCCTCCGAGCGGCCGGCGAGCAGGCGCTGCCGGATCCTTTCGTAGCGGGCCAGTTTGGCGGTCGCCCACTCCATGCGCTCGGCGACGAAGGCACGGACCGCGTCGAGGTCGCCGGCGTCCGCGCACTGCACCTTGACCAGCAGTTCGTCGCGGACCACGGAAGGCCGGGCCGGGGGCTCGGCGGTGTACGCGCGGACCGCGTCGCGGCCTGCCGGGGTGAGCGAGAACAGCCGTTTGTTGGGGCGGCGCTCCTGCTCCACGACCCGGGCGGTGACCAGCCCCTCGGCCGCCATGCGCTCCAGCTCGCGGTAGAGCTGCTGGGGCGTGGCCGTCCAGAAGTTGGCGACCGTCGCGTCGAACCCCTTGGCGAGGTCGTATCCGGAGGCCTCGCCCTCCAGGAGGGCGGCCATCACCGCGTTCCGCAGAGCCATGGGGGCACGCTAGCATGCACCTACTCAACTTTTTGAATAGGTGAGGTGGACCCCATGCACCCCGTGACCCCTGTGCACCCCTTCCGCGAGGCCGTCGAGAAGGGCGACATGGACGCCGTGGCCGCCCTGCTGGCCGACGACGTCGTCTTCACCAGCCCGGTCGCCTTCAAGCCGTACCCGGGCAAGGCGATCACGGCCGCGATCCTGCGGGCGGTGTCGCAGGTGTTCGAGGACTTCGCCTACGTACGGGAGATCGCGAACCCGGACGGCCGCGACCACGCCTTCGTGTTCACGGCGACGGTCGCCGGCAAGCGGCTCCAGGGCTGCGACTTCCTGCACTTCGACGAGGACGGGAAGATCGACGAGTTCACGGTGATGGTGCGCCCGCTGTCGGCCGCGCAGGCGCTGTCCGAGGCGATGGGCGCCCGGTTCGAGCAGATCGCCCAGGAGGCCGCCGCCCGGTGACCCCGGCAGGAGCCGCGCGAGCAGCGGCTCCGGCTCCCGTGTCGCCCGATCGAGGGACTGGTGGGACCGGTGCGGCGGCCACGAGACTTGGATCATGACCGCTTCCTCCGACCGGCCGCAGCCGGCGCTCGCCTGGGACACCCCCGCGGCGGCGGCCGCCTACCGCGACCGCGACATGCGGCTGGCCCGGCAGCTGATCTTCCCCGCGGTCCTGGACCGGGTCGGCACTCCCCCGTACCCCGGCGCGACCGCCCTCGACATCGGCTGCGGCACCGGCGCGCTGACCGTGGAACTCGCCGACGCCGGCGGCTGGCCGGTGCAGGGCGTCGACCCCTCGGTGCACATACTGGACATCGCCCGCACCGACCGCCCCCACCCGCGCGTCGACTACCGCCTCTTCGACGGCCGTTCGCTGGCCTGGATCCCGGACGGCAGCATCGACGCGGCCGTCTGCTGCCTGGTCTACTGCACCGACCCCGACGACCTGCGGCTGGCCGCGCTGACCGCCGAGATCCACCGGGTGCTCCGGCCCGGCGCCCCCTATGTCCTCGCCGACCTCAACCCAGGTGCGGTGGGGGAACAGTTCGCCACACTGCGGTACGGCGAACCGGGCGTGTCCTACGCGGAGGGGGCGCCCGTGCCCACCGAGCTGCGCCGGCTCGACGGCGGCATGGTCACGACGGTCTGCCACTACCGCTCCCTTGCCGCCTACACCGCCCTGCTCACCGGGGCCGGTTTCGCCGCGCCCGCCGTCGACACCCCCGCCGTGACCGGGCCCGACCGGACGGCCGGTTCCGGCCGGGCACCGTACATGGTGCTCAGCACCGAACGTCCCGGGTCCGGCCGGTGAGGGCGTCCCGCAGGCCGGCGCGGGAGGGGACGCCGAGTTCACCTGTCCGAGCGTCTTCCGGGCGTGCCACGAACGGGAGACACCCGCTGAGGGGTATGCCGTTGCGAGCAAGGTGACCTTGGGATACGCGAGGAGATCAGCTATGTACGCAGTGGTTCGGCGGTACGAAGGGGTGACGGATCCCGCCGAGGCGGGACGCCGGGTGGACGAGGGATTCGTGCCTCTTCTCCGCCAGGTCCCCGGCTTCGTGGCCTACTACTGGATCGACGCCGGGGGTGGAGTGATGGTCTCCACCAGCATCTACGACGACCAGGCCGGGGCCGACGAGTCGGTCAGGAGGGCGGCGGACTTCGTACGGGACAACCTCGCGTCGCTGCTTCCCAACCCTCCTCAGGTCACGGCCGGCCAGGTCGTGGCCGCCGGGTAGCGAACTCCGCGGCGGGGAGCGGGGTCGAGCGTGGTCCTGGGTCGCCGGCAGGAGCGCGCCCGTCCGGTCCCCGCGTCATCCCTTGCCCCCGCTGAAGTTCCGCCACTGGGGCCCGATCCGCCGCCATTCCGCGTCCCATTCGGCGAGGCGGCGGCGCATCAGCCGACGGAGGACCAGTCGGCCGCCGCCCCACACCGCGGTGGCGACGAGCGGGCTCACGAGGGCGGCGGTCGCCAGGGATTCGTAGGCGACCTCGGCCCGGCTCGCCGGCGGGCCGACCGGCCGCTCCCCGCGGTTCACCCAGATCTGCACCCGGCTGCCCGCCTTGGCCGTGGGCAGCGCCTCGGCCAGGCCGGTCCGGGTGGCGCCGTCCGCGGTGGTCCAGCGCACGCTCACCCACGACTTCCCCACGTCGTAGCCGGTGAGGACGGGTGAGCCGGCCGCCGCGTCCTCGGTCAGCCGGGCCGACACCGGGTGGACGGCGGCGCGTCGATCGTCGAGGCTTCGGTGCACGGCCGCGCCGGCCGCCCCTCCGGCGAACAGCCCGCCGAGGAGGGCCACGGTCCAGACGGCGAGCACGATCCAGGCCTCCACGACGTCGCTGTGGCGTCGCAGCGGATTGTGCCGCCAGCGCCAGAGGGGTCTCCTGGTCACGCGAACGCTGCGCGTCCTGCTCATGGTCCGGCGCCTCCTTCCGGGATCCGGCACGTACGGCCGCGGGCGGCCCGGCTCAGGCCGGCGGGGCGTGTTCCGGGCCGGGAAGATCGGGGTCGAGGTCCGGGCGGCGCGGCGGACCCGCGAGCGAGCAGTCCACGGCGACCACGCCGTCGACGCCCCGCACCCAGCCGGCCGCCACCGGGACCAGCGCGGTGTCCGGGACCCGGCCGGTGAGGGTGACGACGCCGTTGCGGACCCGCACCCGCACCGGTTCGGCCGAGCCGGGGAAGAGGTGCGGGACGATCTCGCGCCGGATCTCCTCGGCGATGTCCTCGTCGGCGCGCAGGAACACCTTCAGCAGGTCGGCGCGGCTCACGACCCCCCGCAACACGCCGTCCGCGTCGACCACCGGAAGCCGTTTGACGCCGTGCCGGACCATCGTGCGCGCGGCCTCGGGAAGCGTGGCCTCGGGGTGGACGGTGACGGCGGGGACGGTCATCAGCTCCCCGGCGGTGACCGCCGTCGCCCTGGTGCGGTCGGAGCCGGGCCGGCTGCCGGGGGCGTCGGCGCGGGCCTGCTCCTTGCGCAGCAGGTCGGCCTCCGAGACGACGCCGACGACCCGGCCGTCGTCGTCCAGGACGGGGGCCGCGCTCACCTGCCACCGCTGCATGGCCTTCACGATGTCCTTGAAGGGCGCGCCGTGGCGCAGGGCGAGGACGGTGTGGGTCATCACGTCGTTCACGACGTGTGGAGTGCCGGTCATGGCGACCTCCAGGGTTCGGCTGCCGTGGTCCGACACCACAAGAATCGGTCATCCGTGCCCTGCGGGCATAGGCCGAACAGTCCCGATCCCGGTCCGTCCCGGCAGCACCGTGGATTCGACGCTACGGCCTGGCCACCGGCACCCGCCACACCAGCCTCGTACCGCCGCCCCCGAAACCCGCGGACCCACCGGAATCCCCAGGGCCTCCGGGACCCGCGGGGCAGTCCCATTCCAGGCTGCCGCCGAGTTCCGCGGCCCGTTCCGCCATGTTGCGCAGCCCGCTGCGGCGGCCGTCGGGCGGGATGCCGACGCCGTCGTCCCGGACGGTGAGGACCAGTTCCCGGCCGTCGGTCGTCAGGGCGATGTCCGTGCGGTCGGCGTGGGCGTGCCGGGCGATGTTGGTCAGGGCCTCGGAGAGCACGGCGACCGCGTGATCGGCGATCTCCTTGGGCACGTCGGTGTCGATCAGCCCCTCCATGCGGACGCTCGGCGCGAACCCGAGCGTCGGGGCCGCCTCGCCGGCCACCCGCACGGCGCGGGCCCGCAGCCCGGTGCCTGCGCCGCCCTCCCGGGTCCGCAGCCCGAAGATGGTCGACCTGATGATCTTGATGGTCTCGTCCAGGTCGTCCACGGCACGCAGCACCCGCTCGGACGCCTCCGAGTGCTCGATGAAGCGCCCGGCGCTCTGCAGGGTCATCCCGGTGGCGAACAGCCGCTGGATCGCCAGGTCGTGCAGGTCCCGGGCGATCCGGTCGCGGTCCTTGAGCACCGCGATCTCCTCGGCGTCCCGGCGCCGCTCCGCCAGCTCCATGGCGATGGCGGCCTGGGCCGCGAAGACCTGGAGCGGCCCGGTCTCCTTCGCGGTGAACGGCGGCTGCCCCGCCTCCCGGGCCAGCAGCACCACACCGCGCACTCCCGCGCCGCCCGTGCCGATGGGAATCGCCACCGCCGGGCCGAGCCCGTGAAAGCGCGGCGGCTCGGGCGAGACCCGCTCGTCCTGGGTGACGTCCACGCTGGTCACCGCCGCGCCCTGGGAGAACGCCAGGCCCATCAGGGTCCGGTCCATGGCCAGCACCAGGCCCCGGTGGTCGTCGGCGTCCATGCCGACGGCGATCTCCACGGTGAGCGAGTCGGTGTCCGGCATCGGGGTCGCGACGGCGGCCAGGGCCGAGCCGGTGATCTCCCTGGCCTGCTCGGCGATCAGCCCGAGGGCCTCGGCGCTGGCGCTGCCGGACATCAGGCTGTGGCTGATCTCCGCGCTCGCCCGCAGCCAGCGCTCGCGCAGCCGTGACTCCTCGTACAGGCGGGCGTTGTCGATCGCCACGCCGGCCGCCACGGCCAGCGTCGACGTCACCGACACGTCCTCCTCGTCGAACTGGCCGCCGCCCCGTTTCTCGGTGAGGTAGAGGTTGCCGAAGACCTGGTCGCGGACGCGGATCGGGACGCCGAGGAAGGAGTTCATCGGCGGGTGGTTCGGCGGGAAGCCGTACGAGGCCGGGTGCTCGGAGAGCTTGGTCAGGCGCAGCGGCTCGGGGTGGCGGATCAGCTCGCCGAGGATTCCGTGGCCCTCCGGGTAGGGGCCGATCCGGGCGATGTCCTCCTCGGTGACGCCGACCGTGTGGAAGGCCGACAGCCGCCTGCCGTCGGGCCCGATCACGCCGAGGGCCCCGTACTCGGCGTCGACCAGCACGGCCGCCGCCTCCACGATGCTGCGCAGAGCCTGTTCAAGGTCCAGTTCCCGGCCGACCGAGAGCACCGCCTCCAGCAGGCTGTGCACACGGTCCCGGGTGCCGCGCGCGGCGTCCAGCCGGGCCTGCAGCTCGTCCAGCAGCTCGTCCAGCCTGAGCTGCGGCAGCCGCACCCGGGCCGCCTCGTGGCTCTCCACCGCACTCCTCCCGATCCTGACGACTCGTACACCGGCAGGTCCGGTCAAAGCCCACCGTAGTGGGCATCCACGGCGTCGAGCATCCGGATCGGGCAAGTCCCGGGCGCACCGGCGCGCCCTGCGGCGCCGGGTCGCCACCCCTGGCACAAGGGCCGGCCGGCCCCCGGCGGATGACCATCGGCACCCGAGCCGGCGGGAGGTTCAGGACACGGGGTCCAGGCCGTACCGGGTACGGCCGCCGGTCAGTGCGCGGCCGGTGACCAGTTCCGGCTCGATGCGGACGAAGACCTCCCGCGGGGACGGCACCCAGGACCTGGGGCCGTCCCTGACCAGCCGCTCGTGTTCGCCGGGGTCGCCGACCACGGTCGCCCGGCCGGTCACCACGACGCTCCAGCCGGCGTGCGCGACGGCGTCGACCTCGTCGGCCTCGAAGGCGACGACGGCACCGTCGACGGCCCGCACCAACTCCGAGGCCTCGGACGTGCGCAGCACCACCGCTCCGTCGCGGTCCAGGCCGAAGTTGACGGGCAGCACGGCCGGCAGCGCCCCGCGCGTGTGGACGATACGGCCGACGGGCACCCCGGCGAGCAGTCGCAGGCACTCCTGCCGGTCGAGCTCACGGAATCCGTCGTTGGCATACATCGGCCGTCCCGCCTCTCAGGTCGCTCACGTCGTGCCGCTCGGGGGCCCGGCCATCGGGGGCGTTCCCGCGGATCCAGCTTGTCCCGGCCCGGTGGGGGCCGCTTGGGCCGTCCGGCCCCAGCCGACCGCCGGACAGGCCCCGAGCAGCCGCCGGACAGGCCCCGAGCGGCCGCCGGACAGGCCTCGGGAATCCGCCGGACAGGCCTCGGGCGGCCCGAAAAAGGGCAATACGGGCCTTTCGGGCCTGTCGCCGGGGGCCGAGGGGCCGAACGGCCCTTCCGTGCGGGCCGCCGACTGGTCTTCGCTCTCTCCATGGCCGACAACCACACGGGGTCCGCGACCTACCGCACGACCCGTACCGACGGCGGCGCCACCGTCGTCACCCTGCACGGCGAACTCGACCTCCTGGCGGTTCCGGTCCTCTCCGCGGCCCTCGACAACCTGACGTCCGGTGCGGAACCCGACCTGGTGCTCGATCTGACTCCCGTGTCCTTCATCGACTGCTCCGGCCTCAGCCTCCTGTGCCGGGCCCGCAACCGGGTCCGGTACCGCATCGGCAGACTGCGGCTGGTCACACCGGACGACGGCTTCCCGCGGCTGCTGCACTGCACGGGGCTGGGCGACGCCTTCGAGCTGTATCCCGGCCTGCCCGAGGCCCTCGCCGGCAAGGACGTGCCCGGAGCGGTCGTCTGACCCTGCCGACGCGGTCACCGGCGGCCGGGCGGTCAGCCGGTCCAGGTCCAGTCGGCGACCTCGGGCAGGTCGGTGCCGTGGGCGCGGATCCAGGCCTGGTGGCGGGTGCGGACGTCGGCCATCTGCTGACGCACGCCGGCGGCGCGGACGGCGAGGCCGGGGACCCGGTCAATGACGTCCATGACCAGGCGGTAGCGGTCCAGGTCGTTGCGCACCACCATGTCGAACGGGGTGGTCGTGGTCCCCGACTCCTTGTAGCCGCGCACGTGCAGGTTCCGGTGGCCGGTGCGGCGGTAGGCGAGGCGGTGGATCAGCCAGGGGTAGCCGTGGTAGGCGAAGATCACCGGTTTGTCGGTGGTGAACAGGCCGTCGTACTCGAAGTCGGTCATGCCGTGCGGGTGTTCGTCCTTCGGGAGCAGCCGGGTCATGTCGACGACGTTGACCACCCGGACGGCCAGCTGCGGCAGGAGCCGGCGCAGCAGCTGGGCGGCGGCGAGGACCTCCTGGGTGGGCACGTCACCGGCGCAGGCGAGCACGACGTCTGGTTCGTGGGAGCCGTTCTCGCTGCCGGCCCACTCCCAGATCCCGGCGCCGCGCGCGCAGTGGACGCGGGCCTGGTCCATGGAGAGCCAGTCGAAGCAGGGCTGTTTGCCGGCCACGATCACGTTGACGTAGTCGCGGCTGCGCAGGGCGTGGTCGGCGACGGACAGGAGGGTGTTGGCGTCCGGCGGCAGGTAGACGCGGACGACCTCGGGGCTCTTGTTGAGGACGTGGTCCACGAAGCCGGGGTCCTGGTGCGAGAAGCCGTTGTGGTCCTGCCGCCACACGTGCGAGGTCAGCAGGTAGTTGAGGGAGGCGATGGGCGCCCGCCAGGGCAACTCCCGCGATGTCTTCAGCCACTTGATGTGCTGGTTGACCATCGAGTCGACGATGTGCACGAACGCCTCGTAGCAGGAGAACAGCCCGTGCCTGCCGGTCAGGAGATAGCCCTCCAGCCAGCCCTGGCAGAGGTGTTCGGAGAGGATCTCCATCACCCGGCCGTGGCGTTCGAGGTGTTCGTCCACCGGGAGCCGCTCGGCCTGCCAGGCCTTGCCGCTCACCTCGAACACCGCCTGGAGCCGGTTGGAGGCGGTCTCGTCGGGCCCGACCAGCCGGAAGTCCCGGCGCGGCCCGGTGTCCTTCATGACCCGGGCCAGGAAGTCGCCCAGGACCCGGGTGGGTTCGTGCAGTGAGGTGCCCGGCTTGTCGACGGGGACGGCGAACTCGTCGAGGTCGGCCAGGGGCAGGTCCCGGACGAGCAGGCCGCCGTTGGCGTGCGGCGACGAGCCCAGCCTCCGCGCACCGTCGGGGACGCAGGCGAGCACGTCGGCGACCGGCCGCCCGTCAGGGCCAAAGAGCTCCTCGGGCCGGTACGACCGCAGCCACGCCTCCAGCTGCCGCAGGTGCCCGGGGTTCTCGCGGACGCCGGCCAGCGGGACCTGGTGGGCCCGCCAGGTGCCCTCGACGGGTACGCCGTCCACCTCGGCCGGGCCGGTCCACCCCTTGGGCGTACGCAGCACGATCACCGGCCAGTGCCCGCGCTCGGTGACCCCTTCCTCGCGCGCCGAGCGCTGCAGCACGGCGATCCGGTCGAGTGCGGTGTCCATCGCCGCGGCCATGGCCCGGTGGACCTCGCGCGGGTCGTCGCCCGTGACGTGGACCGGCTCGTGGCCGTAGCCGCGCAACAGCGAGTCGAGTTCGGCCTCGGGCAGCCGGGACAGCACGGTCGGGTTGGCGATCTTGTAGCCGTTGAGGTGCAGGACCGGCAGGACGGCGCCGTCGTGGACCGGGTCGAGGAACTTGTCGGAGTGCCAGGAGGCGGCCAGCGGGCCGGTCTCCGCCTCGCCGTCGCCGATCACGCAGGCCACCAGCAGGTCCGGGTTGTCCAGGGCGGCGCCGTAGGCGTGTGCGAGTGAGTAGCCGAGCTCGCCGCCCTCGTGGATCGAGCCCGGCGTCTCGGGGGCCACATGGCTGGGCACCCCGCCGGGGAAGGAGAACTGCCGGAACAGCCGCCCCATCCCCGCCGCGTCCCGGGAGACGTCCGGATAAGTCTCGCTGTAGCTGCCCTCCAGCCAGGAGTTGGCCAGGACCGAGGGGCCGCCGTGTCCCGGCCCCCACACGCACAGGGCGTCCAGTCCGCGGGCCCTGATCACCCGGTTGAGGTGGGTGTACACCAGGTTGAGGCCGGGCGAGGTGCCCCAGTGGCCGAGCAGCCGGGGCTTGATGTGCTCGGGGCGCAGCGGCTCGGTGAGCAGCGGGTTGGACATCAGGTAGATCTGACCCGCGGCGAGGTAGTTGGCGGCACGCCAGTGCGCGTCCAGGGTGCGCAGTTCCGCATCGGACAGTACGGTGGCGTCCTGGTGTTCGACCTTGGACATCGGATGGCTCCATGGGTAGGTCATCGGGCGGCGGAGGCGGCATGGCCGGCAAGCAGGCGGCGGAGCTGCCGCGCAAGGTGTACGAGGCGGAACTGCTGCGGTTGCAGACCGAGTTGGTGAAACTGCAGGAGTGGGTGCGGGCCACGGGCGCCCGCCTAGTAGTGATCTTCGAGGGACGGGACGCGGCCGGCAAAGGCGGCACGATCAAACGGGTGACCGAGCACCTCAACCCGCGTACCGCCCGGATCGCGGCGCTGCCGAAACCCACCGAGCGTGAGCGCACCCAGTGGTACTTCCAGCGGTACGCGGAGCATCTCCCGGCGGCCGGGGAGATCGTGCTGTTCGACCGGTCCTGGTACAACCGGGCCGGTGTCGAGCGCGTGATGGGCTTCTGTACGAAGGAGGAGTACCAGCTCTTCCTGAGGCACTGCCCGATCTTCGAGCGGATGCTGGTCGAGTCCGGGATCCTGCTGCGCAAGTACTGGTTCTCGGTCAGCGACACCGAGCAGCAGGACCGGTTCCGCAAGCGTCTCGACGATCCGCTGCGGCGCTGGAAGCTCTCGCCGATGGACCTGGAGTCGATCACCCACTGGGAGGCCTACTCCCGGGCCAAGGACGAGATGCTGGTCCACACCGACGTCCCCGACACGCCCTGGTACGTCGTGGAGAGCGACGACAAGCGCCGGGCCCGGCTGAACATGATCGCCCACCTGCTGTCGACCGTCCCCTATCACGACGTACCGCCGCCGGTGCTGAAGCTCCCGAAGCGGCCGGCGTCGACCGGCTACGAGCGTCCGCCGCGGGACCTCCAGACCTACGTCCCCGACCACGCGGCGAGTCTCTGAGGCGCAGGCGGGAGCTCCGGTGCGGGGGCTCGTGCGTTGCCATGCCATGATCCCTTCGCGAGGCGTCGGGGACGGTGCGTGCGCGTCCTGACGCCGCCCACTCTGACGGGACGGGCACGGGTGCGCCGGATGCCGAAGGTCGGTGCCCGTTGGGCCGAACGGCCCCGGTTTCCGCGACCACCGGACGAAAGGCGACGCATGACCCACGGCAGAGACGGGCACCCGGGGTGGCACCGGCTCGTCCCCGGACTCGTCTCGCTGCTCGGCTACCGGCGCGCCTGGCTGAGGGGCGACCTGCTGGCCGGGGTGACGGTCGCCGCGTACCTGGTGCCGCAGGTGATGGCGTACGCCGGGGTGGCCGGACTGCCCCCGGTCGCCGGCCTGTGGGCGATCCTGCCCGCCCTTGCCCTGTACACGGTGTTCGGCTCCTCGCGGCTGCTGTCGGTGGGCCCGGAGTCGACGACCGCGCTGATGACGGCCACCGTGGTCGCCCCGCTCGCCACCGGTGACCCCGGCCGGTACGCCGCGCTGGCGGCCGCCCTCGCCGCCGCGGTCGGCCTGTTCTGCCTGATCGCGCGGGCGCTCCGGCTGGGCTTTCTGGCGGACCTGCTCTCCCGCCCCGTCCTGATCGGATACCTGGCGGGCGTGGCCCTGATCATGGTGGTGGACCAGCTGTCCAAACTCACCGGCGTACCGGCGACGGGAACCGAGTTCTTCCCCCAACTGTGGTCGTTCTTCACGCACTTGGGTGAGGCGCATCGGGCGACCGTGATCTTCGCGGCGGCGGCCCTGCTCTTCCTCTTCGTCGTCACGCGGTACTTCCCGGTGCTTCCCGGCCCGCTGCTGACCGTGGTCCTGGGCACGGCGGCCGTGGTGGCGTTCGACCTCGACGGCCGTTACGGCCTCAGGGTCATCGGCACGGTCCCGGCGGGTGTGCCAGGCCTCGCCCTGCCGGACCCGGCCGAGCTGCCGCGCCTGGTCCTGCCCGCGCTCGGCGTCCTCCTGGTGGCCTACACGGACTTCATCCTCACCGCCCGCGCGTTCGCCGGCCGGGGCCCCGACGACGGCCCCGGCCTCGACGCCGACCAGGAGTTCCTGGCCCTGGGTGCGGCGAACCTCGGGGCGAGCGTCCTGCACGGCTTCCCGGTGAGCAGCAGCGCCAGCCGCACCGCCCTGGCCACCTCGGCCGGGGCCCGCAGCCAGGCGTACTCCCTGGTCGCCGGCGCCCTGGTGCTCGCGGTCCTGCTCTTCCTCAGCCCCCTGCTCACCCGGACGCCCGCCGCGGTGCTCGGCGCCCTGGTCGTCTACGCGGCGACCCGCATGACCGACCTGGCCGGCTTCCGCCGTCTGGCCGCCTTCCGCCGCCGCGAGCTGCTCCTCGCACTCGGCTGCCTGGCCGGGGTCCTGGCCCTGGACATCCTGTACGGCGTGCTGGTCGCCGTCGGCCTGTCGGTGGCCGAACTGCTGACCCGGGTGGCGCGCCCGCACGACGCGGTCGAGGGCCTGGTGCCCGGCCTGGCCGGCATGCACGACATCGACGACTACCCCACCGCCCGGACGATCCCCGGTCTCCTGGTCTACCGCTACGACTCGCCGCTGTTCTTCGCGAACGCCGAGAACTTCCACCGCCGGGCCCTGGCCGCCGTCGACGAACAGAGCGAGCCCGTCCGCTGGTTCGTCCTCAACGCCGAGGCCAACGTGGAGGTCGACATCACCGCCCTCGACGCGGTCGACGCCCTTCGCCGCGAACTGACCGCGCGCGACGTCGTGTTCGCGCTCGCCCGGGTGAAGCAGGACCTCCTGGACAGCCTGGAGGCGTACGGCCTCGCGGACGCGGTCGGCCACGACCGCGTCTTCCCGACCCTGCCGACCGCGGTGACGGCGTACCGCGAGTGGCTGGCGGCGCAGCCGGACCGGTAGGCCCGGGCAGCGAAGGTCCCGGCAGGCAAGTGGGGCCGGTCGGCCCTAGTGCGGCCGGCGTCCGGAGGACAATGATCCTCACTGGGCGGCCCGCGGTCTGCGCACTGTCCGGGGAGCCGGTGACAAGGGGACGTCATGCCAGAGCCACGCACCTTCTCGGACCGGGACCCGATCCGCGTGTTCCTGCTGGACGACCACGAGGTCGTCCGGCGTGGTCTGACGGACCTGCTCGACGCGGAGCCCGACATCTCGGTCGTCGGTGAGGCGGGCACCGTCCGGCACGCCCTCGCCCGCGGCCCCGCGCTGCGCCCGCATGTCGCCGTCCTCGACGTCCGCCTGCCCGACGGCGACGGCATCACGGTCTGCCGGGAGCTGCGCGACCAGATGCCCGAGCTGGCCTGCCTCATGCTCACCTCGTTCGACGACGAGGACGCCCTGCTGGACGCGATCATGGCCGGGGCGTCCGGCTACGTGCTGAAGCAGATCAAGGGCTCGGACCTGGTCACGGCGGTCCGCACGGTCGCCTCGGGCCAGTCGATGCTGGACCCCGCGACCACGGCCCGCCTCATGCGCTCGCTGCGTGCCGACCCCGCCGAGACCCCTGCGGTGCCGCCCGAGCTGGCGAGCCTGTCGCCCCGGGAGCGGGACATCCTCGCCCTCATCGGCGACGGCCTGACCAACCGCGAGATCGGCACGAAGCTGTACCTCTCCGAGAAGACCGTCAAGAACCACATCTCCCGGCTGCTCGCCAAACTGGGCGTCCAGCGCCGCGTCCAGGCCGCGGTCCTCGCCTCCCACCTGGAACAGCACGAGACCGGGGGCCGGCCGGCGAAGTGAGCCTCCCGGGCCGGTCGCGTGGGACTCTCAGGTGGCTTCGTGGCGCAGTGCGGCGAGGGCGCGCGCGGTCGCGGTCCCGATGGCCGCGTTGATCGCGCGTTCGTCCGACCCGGGCCGGGACCGGGTGAAGACGGCAGCGGCGTAGGCACGGCCGTCGGGGTAGGAGACGACGCCTATCTCGTTGCGTACGACGCCCAGGAGGCTGCCGGACTTGGCGGCCACCCGCACCGGCGGCCGGAACGCACTGGCGATCCGGTGCCTGGTCAGCTGCCGGGCCATGATGTCCCGTACGCGTTCGCAGGCGGCGGCCGGTCCCGCCTCGTCGGCCCAGACGAGCCGGAGCAGAGTGGCCATGTCCCGCGGTGTGCTGGTGGTTCCCTTCCCGGGATCCAGCGCGCGCGTCGCCGGCAGGAGCTCGTCGGCCCGTGCCGAGTCGTCGGGCGACGCACCGGCCGACCAGGAGACGAGGTCCTGCCAGCCGCTGTGGCCGAGGTCCTGGCCGATGGAGTCCAGCATGGTCATCAGGTCGGACGTGACCACCGTGCCGTTGAGCCCGAGCCGGGCCGCGGTCGCGTTCAGGGAGTCGGTACCGAGGCGGCGGATCAGGGCGTCGGTGCTGGGGTTGTCGCTGATGGTCAGCATCAGGACGACCATGTCCCGCCAGGACAGGACGGTGTCGTCCGCGAACAGGGACGTCCCGACCGGGCCGGGCGTCCGGTCGGCGGCGCGCAGCACCACACGCTCCCCCGGGTCCAGGCGGCCGTCGGCGAACCAGGTCTCCGCCTCCAGTGCGACCAGCACCTTGATGACCGAGGCCGGAACCACGAGTTGATCGGCGTGCAGCCCGAACTCGCCCGCACCGTCCAGCGATCGGACGAGCAGGGCGCCCGTGCAACCGGCGCGCGCGAAGACCGCCTGGACCTCGTCGTCCACCATGCGGCCGATCATGTCAGCACACGGCGTTTCTCCGGCGTCAGTTCGAGAGCTCGCCGCGCGGTGCCAGATCCTCGCACTCCGGGTGCATGCCGCTCTCCCGGTACGGAGCGGCCAGTTCCTGGTCGCAGACAGAACAGCGGGGAAGGTCCTGGAGCAGGCCGGACCGCTCCAGGTACTCGTCCCGCTGCCGCAGCTTGTAGGTCATCATGGCGCCGATGCCGGCGGCGATCGGGAGCGTGACCCCGCGCTCGCCCGCGGCTATGGCGGCGTTGCGGACGTCCTTGGCGGGCACGTCGTACACCGCCGGCGTACCGGCGAGCGTGTGGGTGCGCCTGGCGCGGTCGAGCCGCCCCCAGGTCCGTATCCCCTTGGAGTCGCCCGCGCTCACGGTGAGGAATCGCGTCGCGTCGTCCTCGCTGATGCCGTAGGCCCCCGCGAGTTGCATCGCTTCGAGCTGGAGCATGTTGCCACCCTGGCTCAGCAGGTTGTTCACCAGCTTGCCGGCGTTGCCGGCCCCGACCGGGCCGACATGGAACAGGTTCCGGCCGAACGCGCCGAGCAGCGGCCAGCACGCGCGCACAGGGGCGTCGTCGCCGCCCACGATGACGCTGAGCAGACCGCGCGCCGCCTTCTCCGCACCGCCGCTGACCGGCGCGTCGATCAGGTCGAGTCCGGCCTCGGCCGCCCGCGCGTGCAGCCTGATGACCGTCGACGGCAGGACGGTACTGCTGACGATGACGGTGCGGACCCGTCCGGGAGCGGCCATGATCTCGGTGAGGACATCGTCGACCTGCGCGTCGTTCATCACGACGACGACCGCAACGTCACTCGCCGCGCACAGGTCCGTGACGGTCCCGGCCGCCCGTGCGCCGAGGGCCGCAAGTTCCTCCACGGCCTGCGGCCGCAGGTCGAAGGCGGTCACCTCGTAGCCGGCGCGAAGGAGGGAACGGGCGATCGGGCCGCCCATGTCACCGACGCCGATCATGCCGACCGCGGTGACACCCGGCCGCAGCTGCTCACCGGCCGATGAGGGTGTCTCGGGTGCGTCTGGTGCATGGCTCGTCTGCTGAACGCTCATGACGGATCTCCTGTCAGGGCCGGGCCGCCCACGGCCGGGCTGCCGACCGGGGAACTCACGCCTTGCGAAGGAATACTGCGAAGCTTGCCTTCGCAGATTACATTAACAGTCTGCCTTCATACCTGGTAGCCTGAGGGCATGCCCGATGCACCGGTTCCCGACCTGCCGGCCGCAGCAGCGGATCTCCGCCTCGCGGTGAAACTGCTTGCCCATCGATTGCGCACGGAGGCGCGTCCAGGCCTGTCCTGGTCTCAGGAGAGCGCCATCTCACTGCTCGACCGGAAGGGATCCGTCACGGTCAGCGAGTTGGCGAAGGCGGAGGGGGTCCGGTCCCAGTCCATGGGCTCGACGGTGGCCGGCCTCGCGGCCGAGGGCCTGGTCCGTCGCGAGCCGGACCCGTCGGACGGCAGGCAGACGCTGGTCTCACTGACGGAGCAGGGCCAGGAGTCCCTGGCCCGGACCCGCGAGGCGAAGCAGACCTGGGTCGAGTCGGTCATCGCCGAACGGCTGACAACGGACGAGCAACGGACGCTCGTCTCCGCTGTGGAGCTCCTGCTCCGTCTTGTCTGACGGAGCTTGTCCGACGGAGGTTTTCCCACGGAGCGGCAATCGGTCCCGGCCGAGGGCCGGGGGTTCACTCCCCGGGGGGCGGGGCGATCTCGACGCGTACGCCGCGGGCCTCGAAGGCGTGGATCTGGGCGGTGGGGGCCGACGCGTCCGTGACCAGGGTCCACTCGCCGGTGAGCGTCGCCCAGGCGTGGAAGGGGGCACGGCCCAGCTTCGCGCCGTGGGCCAGCACGTAGACGTGGTCGGCGCGGCGGGACATCAGTTCCTTGAGGCGGGTCTGGCGCAGGTCCGCCTCGCAGATGCCGCGGTCGACCGTGACGCCGTCGGCGCCGAGGAAGACCCGGTCGAACGACATGCGTTCCAGGGCGGCCTCGGTGAGCGGGCCGACGAAGCCCTGGCTGAGCGGGCGCAGGGTCCCGCCCAGGCACTCGACGTGCACGCCCTCCGCGTCCGCGAGGGCGTGCAGCGCGGTCAGCCCGGTCGTCGCGATCGTCAACTCCTTGACCGCGCGCAGCTCGTGGGCCAGTGCGCCCACCGTCGTGCCGGCGTCGAGCAGCAGTGTCTCGCCCGGCTCGACCTGGCGTGCCGCCCACTGGGCGATGGCCCGCTTCTCCTCGTACGCCTCGCCGGTGCGCTGGCGCAGCGACGCCTCGGGATGGGCGGTGAGGGCCATCGCGCCGCCGTAGGTGCGGGCCAGACGCCCCTCGGCGGTCAGGCGGGCCAGGTCGCGGCGGATGGTGGACGGGGTCACGTCGAAGAGCCGCGACAGCTCCTCGACGCTGGCGAGGCCGGTGGTGGTGGCCAGGTGCACGATGCGGTCGCGGCGGGCGTCGGTGGTCCGTGGCGGGGTCGGCGAGGTGGGCGGCATCTGTCTCGGTCCTCTGCGGTGCGGCTGTACAGACCTGTGCGGTACGGCTGTACGGGAGACGAACGGTTCAGGCCGCGGGCGCCGTCGCCATCTCGGCCGCCTGGCGCAGCGCCTCGACCATGCTACCGGCCTCGGCCTTTCCGGTTCCGGCGATGTCGAAGGCGGTGCCGTGGTCGACGGAGGTGCGGATCACGGGCAGTCCGACGGTGAGATTGACGCCCGCCTCGATGCCGAGGACCTTGACCGGGCCGTGGCCCTGGTCGTGGTACATCGCCACGATCAGGTCGTAGTCGCCGCGCGAGGCGAGGAAGAACGCGGTGTCGGCGGGGAGCGGGCCGCGTGCGTCGACGCCCTCGGCGCGCAGCTTCTCCAGGGCGGGGACGATCTTCTCCTCCTCCTCGCCGTAGCCGAAGAGGCCGTTCTCGCCGGCGTGCGGGTTGATGCCGCAGACGCCGATGACGGGGGCGGCCGTGCCGGAGCGGACCATCGCCTCGTGGCCGCGGCGCACGGTGCGCTCGACCAGGCCCGGCTCGATGCGGTTCACGGCGTCGATCAGGCCGATGTGGGTGGTGACGTGGATGACCTTGACCTTCTCGGTGGAGAGCATCATCGACACCTCGTCGGTGCCGGTCAGGTGGGCGAGGAGTTCGGTGTGGCCGGGGTAGAGGTGGCCGGCCGCGTGCAGGGCCTCCTTGTTGAGGGGGGCGGTGCAGATGGCGTGCACCTCGCCGGCGACGGCGAGTTCGGCGGCGCGCCTGATGTACTCGTACGCCGCGTTGCCCGCGACCGGTGAGAGCCTGCCCCAGGGCAGGTCGGCGGGGAGCAGGCGGAGGTCGACCACGTTGACGCGGCCGGGGGTGAACTCGGCGTCGCGCGGGTGGTCGACGGCGACGACGGTCGCGTCCAGGCCGAGGATGCGGGCGGCCTCGCGCAGCCGGTGCGCGTCGCCGATGACGACGGGGCGGCAGCGGGCGAGCACAGCATCGTCGAGCAGGGCCGCGACGGTGACCTCGGGGCCGATACCGGCGCCGTCGCCCATGGTGACGGCGATCAGCGGAAGCGGGGCGGCGGGCATGTCGGGTTCCTCCAAGCGGTGGAGCAGGTCGGGGCGGAGTGCGGTGGCGATGCGGCGCAGGGAGTCCGGGGCGCCGTAGCTGCCGGGGCGGGTGACGACCGTGCGGCCGTCGGGGGTGAGGGAGCGGACGGCGCCGTGGTGGATCTCGCCGAGCGGCGCCAACTCCGCGGTGCCCAGGGCGTCCAGGGTGACGCGGGCCGTCTCGCCGCCGGTCAGGACGAGGTCGGGGCGGCCCGGGTGGGTCAGGGCGAGCGCGGCGAGGGCGGCGCTCAGGGCGCGTCCGGCGCCGGGGCGCAGGCCCGCCGCGCCGTCGATGGAGAGCACGGTCGGCGCGCTGCCCACCGGATCCGGCAGGCGGGCGGTGCCTGAGGTCAACTCGTCCGGGTCCAGCGCCACATGATGCGCGCCGAGTGCGGTGAGTTGCGCGATCTGCGCAAGGGCGCCGAGTTCAGCGGTTCCCACGACGAAGAGCAGCGGAGCCGTGCCCCGGTCCGCGGGGGCGGCGGCGACGGCAGGCGTCCGGGCCAGGGCCCGGCCCAGCGCCGCCGCCAGACCCCCGCTGCCCAGGAGCCGGTAGCCGGGGCCGAGCCGCAGCGCCGCCGCGGCGACGGCGTCCAGGTCGGCGTCCGTCTCGGCGTCGGGTGCCGGGTGCTCCCCCGCGGCGGCGATCCGGCGGAACTCGGCCTCCAGGGCGGCGGGTTCGGACCGTACGACACCGAGCGGGACGGTCCGGACCGGGAGGCCGGTGAATGCCTCGGCGATCGAGCACGGCGCCGCGGACCGCTCCGCTCGCCAGCCGTCCGTGCGGTGCAGCGCCACGCCGTCCAGGTGCACCACACCGCCGGTCACCGTGCGCCGGGCGGCGGGCAGCGCGGGCGCGACGACCAGGGCTTCGGCGCCCTCGGCATAGGCGGCGGCCTCCGCGGCGAGGTTGCCGCGCAGCTGGGAGTCGACCTTCTTGTACAGCAGCCGTTCCCCGGCCCCGCGCAGCGCGTTCCGTACCGCGGCGGCCGCGGCGGCGGCCGGCAGGCGGCGGCTGTCGAGGTCCACGACGAGGTCGCCGTCGGCGTCGGCCACCGCGTCGGCGGTGAGCGCCAGCCGGACGGACCCGCCGAGCGCGCAGGCGGTCTCGGCCGCGCCGGACAGGTCGTCGGCGAGCGCGAGTACGGCCGGGCAGGTGCACGGTGCGGGTACGGCCGGACAGGTGCAGGGGTGGTACGGCGGCGAAGCCACTGGATCGAACCTCCTCGGGAACGCCCCGCGTCGGGCGGCCCCGCTCGGATCATGGCACACATTGCGCGATTCACGCGAGACACCTTGCGCAATTCACGCAGCCATGTAAGCGTGCCTCTGGCGCCGACGCCTGTCACCCCGGACACCGACGCCCCGTGCGTACCCCGTGCACCTGCCGTGTTCCCCCTCCCCCGTTCCCCCCTTTCCACCCGTTCCACCCCGTCCCGCCCCGGAAGGAACCATCGTGACCGTCGGCCTCGAACTCCCGCACATCCCCGTCCCGCTGTCCCGGCTGGTACTCGGCACGATGACCTTCGGCGACACCGTGGACCGTGCGACGGCCGCCGCGATGCTGGACGCCGCCCTGGACGCGGGCATCACCGGCGTCGACACCGCGAACGGCTACGCGGGCGGCGAGAGCGAGCGCATCCTCGCCGACCTGCTCCCCGGGCGCCGCGACCGGATCGTGCTGGCCACCAAGGCCGGCATCCCGCACCCCGACCAGGACGGGCACGCCCCGCTCTCCGCCGAGGGCCTGCGCGCCGCCCTCGACGGCAGCCTGAAGCGGCTGGGCACCGACCACGTCGACCTCTTCTACCTGCACCAGCCGGACCGGGCCACGCCGCTCGCCGAGACCCTCGCGACCGTCGCCGGGTTCGTACGGGACGGGAAGGTCCTCGCCCTCGGCGTCTCCAACTTCGCCGCCTGGCAGATCGCCGAGGTGAACCGGGTGGCCGACGAGGCCGGCGCGCCCCGGCCGGTCGTCGCCCAGCAGCTGCACAACCTGCTCGCGCGCCGCGTCGAGGAGGAGTACGTCGAGTTCGCCGCCGTCACCGGGCTGCGCACGATGGTCTACAACCCGCTGGGCGGTGGCCTGCTCACCGGCCGCCACGCCTTCGGACAGGCCCCGGACGGCGGCAGGTTCGGCGATTCCCGGCTCGCCGCGATGTACCGCGAGCGGTACTGGAACGAGGACCTGTTCCGTGCCGTCGCCGACCTCACCCGGATCGCCGCCGACGCGGGCCTGCCGCTGACCGAACTGGCGCTGCGCTGGCTGCTGTCCCGGCCCTCCACCGACGCCCTGCTGCTCGGCGGCTCCCAGGTCGGCCACCTCAAGGCCAACATCGCCGCGGCGGCCGCCGGTGAGCTGCCCGCCGACGTGCTGGCCGCCTGCGACGAGGCGGGGGCCCGGCTGCGCGGCCCGATGCCCGCCTACAACCGCTGAACCGCCCCCGTTCTCAGGAGACTTCCGTATGGCAACCGGCCGCACCCCCGCCGAGTTCACCGCCGCCCTGCGCGCCCGCGAGCGGCTCGTCGGCTACTGGTCGCTGCTCGACTCGCCGATCGCCGCCGAGCGCCTGGCCCGGCTCGGCTACGACTACCTCGCCTTCGACGCCCAGCACGGCCTCTTCGGCTACCAGGGCCTGCTGAACAACCTCCTGGCCACCGACACCAAGGGCTCCACGGCCGTCGGCATGGTGCGGGTGGAGGCCAACGACCTCACCTGCATCGGCAAGGCGCTCGACGCGGGCGCGACCGCCGTCATCGTCCCGCTCGTCGACTCGGCACGGGACGCGGCCGACGCCGTGGCCGCCGTACGCTACCCGCCGCTCGGCCGCCGCTCGTACGGGCCGATGCGCGCCCAGCTGCGGATCGGCCCGAACCCCGCCGACACCCACGACCAGACCGCCGTCCTCGCGATGATCGAGACGGCCGACGGGCTCGCCAACGTCGAGGAGATCTGCGCGACGCCCGGTCTCGACGGGGTCTACGTCGGCCCGTCCGACCTGCGGCTCGCGATCGGCGGCGCGACCTCCACGGACCCGTCCGTGCAGGGGGAGTTCGAGGACGCGCTGGCCCGGATCCGCAAGGCCGCCGAGGCGAGGGGCATCGCGGCCGGCATCCACAACGCCGACGGGGCGAGCGCGGCACGCAGGCTCGCCGAGGGCTTCACGTTCGCGTCGGTGGCGGCCGACGTCGTACACCTGCAGCAGATCGCCGCGTCCCATCTCGAGGCGGCGCGCGGCGGAGACGTCTGATGCCGGCCACGACCCTCATCACCACGCCCACCTTCGCGCGCCACGCGGACCGGCCCTGGCGGATCCTGGAGGAGGCGGAGGCGGGCCCACGGCGGCTGCCCGCCGACGAGTTGATCGAGTCCGCCGCCGAAGCGGACGCCCTGATCGTCGGCATGGACGCCATCACGGCCGAGGTGATGGACGCCGCGCCGCGCCTCAAGGTGATCGCCAAACACGGTGTCGGTGTGGACACCATCGACGTGGCCGCCGCCCGCAGCCGTGGCATCCCCGTGGTGTGTGCGCCGGGCAGCAACTCCCGCGCCGTGGCCGAGTACACCTTCGGTCTGCTGCTGTCGGCGACGCGCTCGGTCACCGCCTCGCACACCGAGGTCGCCGCGGGCGGCTGGCCGAAGCTGTTCGGGCCGGAACTGCACGGCAGGACGCTGGGCATCGTCGGCTTCGGGCGGATCGGGCGGCTGCTCGCCGGGTACGCCCGCGCCTTCGGGATGGCGCTGCTCGCCCACGACCCCTATGTCCCGGGCGACGACATCCGCGCGCTGGGCGCCGAACCGGCCGCCCTGGACGACCTGTTGGCGCGCGCCGACGCCGTCAGTCTGCACACCCCGCCCGACCCGTCCGGCGCACCGCTGCTCGACCGGGCCCGGCTCGCCGCGATGAAGCCGGGAGCCGTGCTGGTCAACGCCGCGCGCGGCGGCCTCGTCGACGAGCGGGCGCTCGCCGAACTGCTGGGCTCAGGGCACCTGGGGGCCGCCGCCCTGGACGCGTTCGCCACCGAACCGCTGCCCGCCGGCCACCCGCTGCGCACGGCGCCGCGCGCCCTGCTCACCTCCCACATGGCCGCCTGCACCCCCGAGGCCAACCAGGCCATGGGCGCGATGGTCGCCGCGGACGTCGTCCGCGTCCTCGCGGGCGGGACGCCCCGCCATCAGGCTCCCTGACCGCCCCCCTCCCCCTCCCCCGTTTCCGGACACCGGCGACGACGCCGGAAGATCCCCAAGGACCCGCCATGGCCACCACCACCGACGGCGCCACCGCCGCGTCGGCAACCGCGCAGCCCGACCCGTACGCGCTGCGCCCCGAAGACGCCCGCCCCGCCCCCGAGACCTTCCGCGGCCGGCTGCGCCACCTGGGCCCCGGGCTCATCCTCTCCGCGGCCGTCGTCGGCTCCGGCGAGCTGATCACCACCACCTCGCTCGGCGCGAAGGCGGGCTTCGCCCTGCTGTGGCTGGTGATCGCCTCCATCGCCGTCAAGGTGTGGGTGCAGATGGAGCTGGCCCGCTGGACCGTCCTCAACGGCAGGCCCGCGCTGGAGGGCTACAGCCAGGTCCCGCCGAGGATCGGCCGGGTGAGCTGGATCAACTGGCTCTGGATCGGCATGGACTTCGCCAAGATGTTCCAGCGCGGCGGCATCATCGGCGGCACCGCGGCCGCCTGCTCCATCCTGCTCCCGATCAGCGGCGGGGAGCTGAGCACCCGGTCCCTGACGATCTGGGCGGTCCTCGTCACGGCCGCCGCGATCCTCATCCTCCAGACGGGCAGGTACCCCGTCGTGGAGCGGGTCGAGGTCGTCGGCATCACCCTGAAGACCCTCATCACCGTCGGCCTGGCGCTCGCGCTCCCCTTCACCGCCTTCGGCTACGACAGCGGGCAACTCGCGGGCGGGCTGAGCTTCGAGATCCCCGCGGGCACCGTCGGCATCGCGCTCGCCATGTTCGGGATCACCGGGGTCGGCGCCGACGAGATGACCACGTACACCTACTGGTGCCTGGAGAAGGGCTACGCCCGCTGGGCCGGCCCCGACGACGGGACCGAGGAGCGGGCCCGGCGCGCCGAGGGCTGGCTGAAGGTCATGCGGCTCGACGTGGGCGTCTCCTGGCTGGTCTGCACCCTGTGCACGCTCTCCTTCTACGTGATCGGCGCCTCCGTCCTGCACCCGCAGGGCCTGGTGCCCGAGGGCAACGACATGATCACCACGCTCTCGCACATCTACACCGACACCCTCGGTCCCTGGGCGAAGTACCTGTTCCTGGCCGGCGCGATCTCCGTCCTGTTCTCGGTCACCGTCGCCTCCTCGGCGAGCGTGCCGCGACTGTGGACCAACACCCTCGGTCTGCTCGGCGTGATCGACTGGCGGGACCTGCGCGTGCGCACCCGCACGATCCGGATCCTGACGTGGTGCCTGCCCCCGGTGTGGATGTCCTTCTACCTGTGGATCCAGTCCCCCGTCCTGATGGTGCAGGTGGGCGGAATCGGCGGTGGCGTCTTCCTGCTGGCGGTGGTGGTCGCGGTGTGGCGGCTGCGCTACACCGGCGTCGCCCCGCGCTTCCGCACCAACCGCCTGCTGACCGCCGCCCTCGTGCTGAGCAGCGCGGCGATCCTCTTCCTCGGGGTGTACGGCGTCCTGGACACGCTGGGACTCATGCCGGGCAGCTGAGAGCCGTACCGGGGGCCTACTTCAGGCCAATGCAGTTGCCTTAGCTGGCCACCGCGATTCGACCATCCGCTGCCCTCGGCGCGGCTTCCCTGGACGCGCACGACGGAGTCGGACCACATCCCAAGACAACGCAGCCGATCATGGTTGGCGTTGTGCAAGGTGGCGTTGGAGGTCGAGGTGACGGAACTGGTAGACCGCTCCTGCTTGCCGTAGTACGCCTCGCCGCTCGTGGGCGTCGGCAAGGAAACTCATGAAGCGCCAGGGCACGCGTCCGCGGGCCGCCAGCCGGATCCGTGTCACCAGGTACTCCATCCACACCGACCGAGCGAGTCCCAGCATGAAACCGATAGGAAGACCCACAGCCAGGCCGAATGACAGCGACTGCACGAGTGAGACCACCACCCCTTCCAACGCGAACCCCCACCAGAGCTCAAGAGCCTGTACAAGAGTGAGCGCGAGCACGCCCGCGAGTCCGCCTGTGACAGTAATGACCAAGTAGGTACGTCTGTCCTGAGCCAGGATCGCGCCTGGCCGCACTGCCTTGGCCAGATCGGGGTGCACGGACCTGAGCCCGCCCAACAGCATGAAAGGGAGCCCGGTGCTAAGCCCGACTACTACTCCGTAATTCAGCCCATAATCGGAATTTGGGATCCCGAGCGTGGCTCCGAAGACGAGTCCCGGGACGAGTCCGAAAGTTAGCCAGGACCTCCCTCTCCAGCTCCAACGGATCTGCGAGCTCGGCTGTTCCGTTCTCGAAAGCCAACCGACCAATGCCACTGCTACTGCGCAGGTGAATCCGTAAGCAGGCCCATAAAAGACAACGCCTGTGAATACAGAAGCCAACGGGACTTCTCCGGGTTGCAAGGACAAGGACGCGAGTGCGATACAGGCTGACAAGCCGCTCATGAGTCCGGCAACGAGCCCGATCATAAGCACCCTTCTGCGCTTGGGGAGAGCGCGGGTGAGTTGCCACCAGGCGAGGTTGGGGGTGCCGTGGAGGGTGTGTTGGAGGTGGTGGGCGAGGAGGGTGAGGGTGCGCTGGGCTTGTTGTGCGTTCCAAGGAGTGGGCTGGTCTGGGTGGGGGCGGTAGGCGGCGGGGATGAAGGCGGTGAACAGGTAGGTGTCGATGTCCTGGCGGGTGGGGAAGCGGGCCTGGTCGAGGAGTTCGTCGGGGTCGGACAGGTCGGGCAGGTCGGAGAGGTGTTCGTCGGGGCGGGGGTTGTAGATGGTGCGGGCCAGGAACAGGCCGAGAGGGGTACTCAGTGCCTGGGCGACGGGGGCGGTGGTGCCCAGTGAAGCGGTGACCCGCCTCCAGCGGGTCGCAGCCTTTGTGCCGGGGCCTCCGGCGTCGCGCTCCAGGTAGGCGGCCGCTTTCATGGGATCCAGCGGGAGGAGATGGATGCCCGCGGCTCCGTTGAGGAGCACGGTCACTGCTGCCGGTGTGGTCAGGGTGCTTCGGTACTCGGCGGTTCGGCTGGAAAGCACCAGGGGCTGCCGGGCCGGCAGTGCCTGGTTGATGGCGTGCAGGGCTCGGGCCCGCAGGTTTTCGGGGAGTTCGTCCAGGCCGTCGAGGATGGGCAGGATCAGCCGCTGTTGAAGGAGGGCGCGGGCCTGGGTGCCGGCGCTGGTCTGTGAGGGATCGGCGAGGGCGGGTGCCCTCAGAGCGGGGTGGTCTTGGGTGAGTTGTTCGGCCATCCATGTGTACAGGTCCTGCCAGGCGGGGTCCCAGGAGGCCAGGGGAAAGATGACCGGGACGGGGCCGCCGGGCGGGCGGTGTTCGAGCAGGGCCAGCAGGAGGCGGATCAGCAGCATGGTCTTGCCCGCGCCGGGTTCGCCCAGGACCACCAGGCGGCGGGTGGGAATGTGTTCGAAGGTCTCGATGATGTCGCCCCCCTTGCCGGCCAGCCCTGCCGGGCTGCGAACCCACCCGCACTCGGCTCCCGGGTACCGGCCGGGCCAGTCCCCGGCCAGCTCCATCAGGTGTGTCCATGATTCGACGAGGTCCGCGTCGGCCGCCCCCCATGCGACCGGCAGCGGGAAAGGGTCGTTCAGGCGACGTAGCCGGGCCTCGGCCTCCCACTGCTGGCGTACCCCCTGGGCGAGCTGGTCGGCCATGTCCCCCGGACGAGCGGGCGCCGGCCCGGTCTTGCCGGAGCGGAGCACGGCGACTACTGCAGCGGGCAGCGCGAGCAGGGCAGTGAACGCGGAGACTACGGCAATCAGAACGTCGACCTTGTGGAAGCGTGCGATGTACCACGCCAGAAAGGCACCAACCAGGACGACATAGAGCAGCCTGACCTGCTTCGGTGCACGTCTCACATAGGAATCATGCAGGACCCTGGACGGCGTTCCCGGGATTTGAGCTCGCTGACGCCACCAGACCAGTGAGCGGCATGTGTCCGCCCGGCTCAGGGAGGTGGCGAGGTTTGCTCTGGTTCGGCGAAGGGTCTTCCCGCGCCCCTGTACTTACGCGGTTTGGTCGTTTGATTGTGGTTCCAGCGGCCGGGGCTGACCTTGTCGCGTCCGGCCCGGGACCGCAGGATCGGCCATCGGAGCGGCTTCTTGATCGCGCGAGGGCAGTCCCTCTTGGCTCGTGGTGGCAACAGCCGGCTGCGGGCTTCCTGGGCCGCCTCGGACCATGCCCGGGTGAGCTTGGTCCTGGTGGCACCGGCCTGTGACACAACGCTCCGGCGGATGATCCGAAGGCAGCGCAGGTAGGAGAGCCGGTCGGTGTCCACGGTCGGGCTGGCGGCCGCTGCGGCGTGGGCGAACTGACGGACGGCATGATGGACCGCGAGGTAGGCCCACAGTTCCTGCCGGACGCCCTGCGGCGTGCGTGACCTGATCGGCCCGCCGGGACCGAGGTGGTTCTTGATCTCGTCGAAGGCCAGCTCGATCTCCCACCGCTGCTGGTAGAGCGCCACCAACTCGGTCGCCGGGCACTTCTCGTCGTCCAGCAGCGTGGTCCCCAGGTGTACCTCCTTGTCGTCCTTCGCAAAGGTGATGACGCGGTAGACCGACTCCTTGGGCAGGGTCCGGCCTTCGCGCCGGGCTCGGAGCTGGACCTCCTTGCCGGGGCGCATCATCGACAGCCGGGATCCGTCGGGAAGTTCCTCCTGCGTGGTGCCGAGGTGGTTGGACTGGAGCCTGACCAGGAGGTCCGCTCCGGTCGTAGCGAAGGTGTGCACGAACTCGACCGACCAGAAGCCGCGGTCGGCGATGACCAGGTCGCCGGGGCCGGTGGCTGCGGCGAGAGGGTAGGCGAGGGCCCGTTCGCCGTCGCGGTAGCCGCCGAGTCTGGCTTCCAGCACTCCGTGGGTGCCGATCTCCGAGAGGACCACGGCTCTCACCTGGGGAAATCCGAACGGCGTGCCGCCGGTGGAAGGGCCGTCGAAGGTGTCGCCGTTGGTCACGGAGTCCGGGACGTCGAACTGGGTGCCGTCCAACGCCAGTAGGCGCAGCCCGCTCCACCAAGCTCCGGGTGTTCCCGGCATGGCGAGCGGGCCGGCGACCTGGCGGAAGAGGCTCTCCAGCACTTCTTCGCCGAGCCGGGCTCTTGCCCGCGACAGCGAGGACCGGTTGGTCCGTGCGAGTGCGCGGCTGCCCGGGATGCCGCTGGTCAGCATCCGTATGACCTCTTCGTACGACTCCTGGGCGAACAGGCATAGAGCGAGGACGAAGTAGGTGACCAAGCGGGCTGGCAGTAGACGGCGTCGTTTCTCGGCCCGGCTGTGCTTGGCTATCGCCGCGTCGACCAGTTCGGGTGTGAACACCTTCGTCAAGATCCCGATTCGCGTGCGTTGCCCAACGCTGATCTTCCCCTCCACTCAGAGATCAACGCGAGGTGGCGCTCTCGGACACTGGCGCCGAGGTCGGCAGCTCCTCAGCCTGGCGGGCTTGCGGTGCCCCGACGGGGTGGCCAGTCGCCATGGGCGGCCAGCGGGTCCGTCGGGACCTTCAATGCCGAAGCGTGGCTGAGACCGGGAACGGGTTGCGGTGACACACGCACGCCTGCTCGTTCGGGCAAGGGTATCGCCGGGGCGACGTTCGGTGGTGCCGGTAGAGAACGGGCCGTAGGAGCTGACGAACGCGTTAAAGCAACTGCATTGGCCTACTTCAGGCCCCCGGTCACCAGGTCGATGCGCCAGTACCGCTGCAGGGACAGGAAGAGGGCGATGACGGGGACGACGGACAGCAGGGTGCCGGTGATCACCAGGGAGTACAGGGACGCCTGGTTGGCGCCGTGCCGCAGCAGGCTGTACAGGCCGACCGTCAGCGGGAACTTGTCGTCGCTCGTCACCATGACGAAGGGCAGCAGGAAGTTGTTCCAGATGACGATGAACTGCAGCAGGAAGACGGTGATCAGGCCGGGGGCCATCAGCCTGAGCCCGATCGCGGAGAACATCCGCCACTCGCTCGCCCCGTCCATCCGCCCGGCGTCCAGCAGCGAGTCGGGTACCGAGGCGGCCGCGTAGATCCGGCACAGGTAGATGCCGTAGGGGTTGAACAGCTGGGGCAGGATCACCGCCGGGTAGCTGTCGGTGATGCCGACCCGGGCCAGCAGCAGGTACTGCGGCACGGCCAGCACCACCTGCGGCAGCAGGACGCCCGCCAGGATGGTGTTGAACAGCAGGGAGCGGCCGCGGAAGCGGTACTTGGCGATGGCGTAGCCGGTCGCGGCCGAGACGGCGGTGGCCACGAGCCCGCCGACCCCCGCGTACAGGAAGCTGTTGAGCATCCAGTGCCAGAACACGCCCGAGTCGTACGAGGAGAGGTCGCCGACGTTGTCCACCAGCCCCGAACCGAACGACGGCAGATAGGTCGCGGTGGAGAACAGCTCGCTGCGCGACTTGGTGGACGCGATCAGGATCCACAGCGTCGGCACCAGGCAGTAGACGGCTCCGAGCAGCAGCACCGCGGTGGGCAGCACGGCGATCCGGCTGCGCCGGGGGCTTGCGGTGCGGGCGAGGGTGACCGGGGCCGGCACGGCACGGGCGGGCGACTCGATCGTCATCGTTCCTCCTTGCCGAGGGCTCCGGCGGCGCCCCACCGGGTCTGCGCGAGACGTCCGACGACCAGCGACACGGCGAGGATTCCGGCCGCGAAGACGATCGAGGTGGCCGCCGCGAGATGGATGTCGGAGTCGACGAAGGCGTCGGTGTAGATCTTCATCAGGGGAACCCAGGTCAGGGAGATGGCGTTCGACAGCGGCTGCAGTGTGTTGGGCTCGTTGAACAGCTGCAGGGCGGCGAGCACGGTGAACAGGGTGCACATGGCGATGGCCGGGCGGACCAGCGGGACCTTCACCCGCAGCGCGATCTGGAGTTCGGAGGCTCCGTCGATCCTGGCCGCCTCGTAGACCTCCGGCGGCAGTCCGCGCAGGGACGTGTAGATCACCACCATGTTGAAGCCCACCGCGCCCCACACCGCGATGTTGGCGACCGAGACATAGATCATCGAGGTGCCGAAGAAGTCGACGTGCCGGCCGCCGATCGGGCTGGTCGCGGGCAGGTAGAGGAAGCCCCACAGAAGGGTGGCGATGACGCCGGGCACCGCGTACGGCAGGAAGATGGCCAGCCGTGCGAACCGGGTGAGCCGGGCCCGCGCCGTGTCCAGGAGGAGCGCGAACAGCAGGGCGAGGAGCACGGTCGCCGGTACGGTGATCGCGCCGACCAGCAGCATCCGCAGCACGCTGTGCCACAGCTCCGAGTCGTGGACCACCGCGGAGTAGTTGTCCAGACCCGCGAAGACCGTTCTGCTGCCGGTGCCCAGCAGGCCCCCGCTGACCTTGCGCTGCTGGAAGCTGAGGAGCAGTGCGTAGCCCCCGGGGGCGGCCACGAACAGCAGGAGGAGCAGGGTCGCGGGCAGGACCAGCAGATACGGCAGCCGGCTGTGGCCGGCCCGGCGGCCCCGCCGTGGAATGCTTGTCGCCATCGACGTGTCGTCCCCATCGGATGAGTGGCTGGATGCATGGGTGCCGGCGGAGCCGGTACGGCGGCCGCCCGGAGCGGGGGTCGGGAGCCCGCCGCCGGGCGGCCGGGTCGCCGGGGTCAGTCGAGGGTGAAGCCGAGCTTCTTCATGTCGGCCGTGGTCTTGTTCTGCATGGTGTCGAGGGCTCCCGTGAGCGAGCTCCCCGACTGCAGTGCCGCGCCGAAACCGTCCCGGTACGCGGAGAAGGTCACTGTGACATCCGGGCCCCACATCGAGAAGCTGCGGGCGCCCGGTGCGACCTTCTTCACCTCGGCGTAGTAGTCCGGCTGGTTCGGGAAGAAGGCCGGCGGCTGGTCGAGGACCGGCAGGGCGCGTCCCGAGGTGGCGGCCGGGTAGATGTTGATGTTCTTGACCTGGGCCGTGACCGCCTGGTCGTCGGTGTTGAGCCAGCTCGCGAACTCCGCGGCCTCGGCGGGGTGCTTGGAGTCGGTGGTGACCGTGATGGCCGAGCCGCCCCAGATGCCGGTGGTGCTGTCGCCCGCCGTCCAGGCCGGGAGCGGCGCGGCGGTCCACTTCCCCTTGGTCGACGGGGCGATGCCGCCGATCTGGGCGGGAGCCCAGGCTCCGGAGATCCAGGTGAGGAGGGTGCCGTTGTTCATCTCCTTGTTCCACTGCGGGGAGAAGGAGGGGTTCTTCTTCACCAGGCCCTTGTCGACCAGGCCCTGCCAGTAGTCGGCGACCTTGCCGCTTGCCGTGCCGTTGATGTCCACGTGCCAGGAGTCGCCCTTGGTGGTCCACCAGTCGGCGCCCGCCTGCTGGGTGAGGCCGGTGAACCAGCCGGGGTCGGCGGCGTCGAAGTTGGTCATCGAGGCGCCCGGGGCCTTGCTGTGCAGCTTGGCGGCCACCTGCGCGTACTCCTGCCAGGTGGTGGGCACCTTCAGGCCGTACTTCTTGAACAGGTCGGCCCGGTAGAACATCATCAGCGGGGCGAAGTCCTGCGGGATGCCGTAGACCTTGCCCTGGAAGCGGGTCTGGGCCAGCGTCGCCGCGTCGAAGTCCGTGACCGCCTTCTTCGTCTCGGCGGTGATGTCGCGGACCACCCCGTTCGCCACCAGGCCGGGGAGCGACTGGTACTCGACCTTCGCGATGTCGGGGGCGGTCTTCGCCTGGTGCGCGGTGATCATCTTGCTGACGAGCTGGTCACCGCCCGCCGGGTTGCTGAGGGCGACCTGGATGTCGGGGTGCGTCGAGTTCCACAGGGCGACGACCTTGTCCATGCCCGGGTCCCAGGCCCACATGGTGAGGCGGACCTTGCCGCCCTTCGTTGCCGATCCGCTGCCGGAGCTCCCGTTCCCGCCGCCGCAGGCGGCGAGAACCAGTGATGCGGCCAGCGTGGCGCCTGCGACTGCTGCGAATCTGGTCTTCATTGGCCAGTGCTCACTTTCGTGTCAGAAGAGGTCCTGCGACCCGAACCCATGGCCGACCACGAGTCGACCCGTTCCGACTTTGACTGCGACTTAAGCTAAGTCGCAGTGGAGGTGGGGTCAATATGACTGACGTACCGATTCACGATGTGTCGATTTCTTTATGAATCCCACGGGACGAACCCCGCGCCGGGCGGCGGACGCAGGGGCCGGCCCGGGGTGCAGGGGCGCCTGGCCCCTGCACCGTACGCGTCGGGGCGCGCCGACGGGAGCCCCTGCCCGCAGAAGCCACGGAGGTCACAGAGGCCGCAGATCAGGCGGTCAGGGACAGCGCGCCGCCCAGATCAGTCCGCGCGTGGTGAGCTCCCGTACCGCGGGCTCGCGCAGGTCGTCCGGGCGGTGCCCGAGAGCCGAGAAGAAGACCCGCCCCCTCCCCCACTGCCTGGTCCACGCGACGGGCATGTCGACCGGCCGCCCGCCCTGCCCCGCGGCGCCCGGAGCGACCGTGGTGGACGCGAGCACCGTGCTGAACGCGTCGGTCAGCATCCAGTACTGCTCGGTGACCACGGCCATGTCGGGCAGCCCGGCGACGATCGGATGCTCCCGCTGCTCCGGTTCGATGCGCACCCGGTACTCCAGGAACTCCTCCGGGTGGTGCAGGAACAGGCCGCCGACCATGCGCAGGTACGCGGGGCTGTCGTGGAACGTCGCCACGACACCGCCGTGCCAGCCCGCGAAGCCGGTACCCGCCTCGACGGCCGACACGAGCCCCGCGCACTGCTCCCCGGTCAGCCGGCCCTCGGTCCAGCACTGCACGACGAGATCGGTCCGCGCCATCAGGCCGGTGTCGGCGTAGGCGTCCAGGTCCTCCCGTACCGTGACCGCGAACCCGGCGTCGGCCAGCGCGGGCAGGAACAGGTCGGTGCACTCCCGTGGGGCATGACCCTCCCAGCCGCCGCGGACCACCAGCGCCGTACGCGTCGCGGCCATCAACGGGTCGCGGGGTCGGCGGTCCAGGCCGGCAGGGTGAGCGGGGTGCGCTGGACACCGATCCACTGGCGCTTGGTGAAGCCCGCCATCTGGTCGTCCGCACCGTGCCGGGCATGGGCGTCGTTGACGTGCACCTCGCCGGCGTCCAGCCGCTCGGCCACCGACAGACCCCGTATGAGGTCGGCCGAGAACACCGAGTTCATCAGCATGGGGAGCCCGTTGGCCACGGCCACCGCCTCCTCCTGGTCGTCCACGACGGTGACCGGGAGGACCGGGCCGAAGATCTCCTCGGTGAACGCGGGCATCTCGGGCGTCACCTTGGCGAGCACGGTGGGCCGGTAGAACAGCCCGCCGAACCCGTCGAAGGTGCCGCCGGTGAGCACCTCCGCACCCATCTCCACCGACGCCGCCACCAGGGCGTGCACCCGGTCGCGCTGGCGGGCGCTGATCAGGGGGCCCAGATCCGCCGCCCCGCTCATCGGATCGCCCACCCGCAGGGCCGCGGCACGGCGGGTGAGGGCGTCGAGATAGCGGTCCGCCACCGCGCGGGTGACGATGTGGCGGCTGGCGCTGATGCAGGTCTGGCCCTGGAACTCCAGGGAGGCGACCATCGCGCAGGAGGCCGCGAGGTCGATGTCGGCGTCGTCCAGGACCACGAAGGCGTTGCTGCCGCCGAGTTCGAGCCGGATCGGCCGCAGGGTGGCCGCGGCGGAGGCCGCGATGGCGAGGCCGACCTCGCGGGAGCCGGTGAAGTCCAGCAGGTTCAGGCCCGTGTGCTCGGCGAGCGCGTGCCCCGCGTCGGGGCCGTCGCCGGTCACCACGTTGAACACGCCCGGCGGCAGTCCGGCCGCCTCGGCCGCCTCGGCGAGCACCTGGCCGCCGATGACCGGGGTGAGCTCGGCGGGCTTGAGCACGATGGTGTTGCCGAAGGCCAGCGCAGGTGCGACCGCCCGCATGGCCAGGTTGACCGGGTAGTTCCAGGGGGTGATCACGCCGATCACCCCGAGCGGCACGGCCCGGGACATGGAGAGCTTGCCCGCCTTGTACGGCGGCAGCAGGTCACCGGCGTTCTCGCTCGCCTGGATCATGGAGATCCGCAGCTGGCGGATGCCGGTGGACACCTCGTCCTCGGCCTTGGCCCGCACCCCGCCGGTCTCGCGCATGCTCTGCTCGACCAGCTCCGCGTGGCGTGCCTGGAGGAAGTCGGCCATCCGCCCTAGGCAGGCCGCGCGCTCGGGAGCGCTCAGCGCCGCCCAGGCGGGCTGGGCGGCCCGCGCCGCGGTGACCGCCCGCCCGACGTCCACGGCTCCACCGAGGGCGTACGTACCGATCACGGCACCCGTGGCCTTCTCCACGACGTCGGCGGTACGCCCTGAGGAGGCCGGGCGGAACGTTCCGTCGATGTAGAGCTGGGCCACGGGGAAGTGAGACGTCATGAAGACTCCACGGAGGTCAGGAGACTTTGGCTTCGACTTAAACTAAGAGGCGACAGTCTTGGACGTCAACACCGGGTGGTGCACGACGGAAGGCGGGCGGCGGTCTTGCGCCCAGGCTCTTACAGCCGATCCCCTACAGCCCAGCTCTACGGCCGAGCACTTCCGGCCGAGCTCTTCCGGCCGGGCTCTTCCGGCCGGGCTCTTCCGGCCGGGCTCTTACGCCCAGGCCTCCGCACCGGCCGTCGTACCGTCCGGCACGGCCTCCGGTCGTCGGCCGCCCGTCGCCAGCAGGTGGGCCACCGGCAGGGTGGCGGCCCCCATCGCCACCGCCTCCTGGCCCAGCCGTCCGACCTCGATCCGGGTACGGCCGCGCAGATACGACAGGGCGTGCCGCTCGGCCGTCGCGCGCACGGTGGGCAGGACCACCCCGCCCATCACCGAACCCGCCCATCCGGAGAGCACCACGAGATCGGGGTGGAGCAGATTGATCAGGTTGCCGATCCCGATGCCGATGTACTCCCCGATCTTCTCCAGGGTCTCCGTCGCCACCGGGTCGGTGGCAGCCCGTGCCGTGAGCTCCGCCAGCCGGCTCTCGGTTCCGACGGACCGGAACGGCTGGCTGCCGGGCGTCGCCTGGTAACGCTGGAGGATGGCCTCGGCCCCGACGTACGCCTCCAGACAGCCCCGCGAGCCGCAGCGGCAGGGCAGTCCTCCGGCGTAGATCACCGTGTGACCCCACTCGATCGTGGCCGGAGCCAGGCCCGCGACGCCGCCCTCCGTACCCGGGGCGAGGGCCGCGCCCACCCCGACCCCGATGAGTGCGGTGACCACGCGGTCGGCTCCCCGCCCCACGCCGCGCCACATCTCCGCCTGCCCCAGGGTGCGGGCGCAGTTGTCCAGCATCAGCGGTGCGGCGACCCCGGGGGCGAGCATCTCGCCGAGCGGGACACCGGACCAGCCGAGCGTCGGGGCGTGCACCAGCACGCGTCCGGGAATCCGCGGGTCGGGCTGGACCGCACCGGGCACGCCGACGCCGATGCCGAGCAGCTCCGCGGGGTCGACGCCCGCGGCGCCGGTCACCTCGGAGATGCCCTGGAGCACCAGTGCGGCCACCGATTCGGCGTCGAGCCGGGTGCCGACGATCGGGTAGACCTCGGAGTTGATCACTGACAGGGTCCAGTCGAACAACCCGATCCTGACGTGCGTCTCACCGATGTCCACCCCGATCACGGTGCCGTGGTCCGGGCGGATCTCCAGCACCGAGCGCGGCCTGCCCCCGTCGGAGTCCTCCGAACCGCCCTCCGCGATCAGCCCCTCGGCGATGAGCTGGGAGATGACGTTGCTCACCGTCGCGGAGCTGAGGCCGGAGGCACGGGTCAGCCGGTTCCGGCTGGTGGGTCCCTGGAGGTACAGGGCGGAAAGGAGGAGGGACCGGTTGAGCCGCCGCAAGTCGCTCGTCGTTCGCTTCACCACGGGTTTCACGCGACAAAGTCTGCCAGGCCGCAGGCCCTCCCAGCCCGCCGCGTCCGCCCGGTCCCGCCACCCCCGTTCCCGGCTCCAACCCTGTGCCGCCGTCAGCGCCCGGCCTGCCGCAGACCGACGGCCGTGAGCGCCAGCGCCAGCGGGCCCGGGGCGAGGAACGCCAGCGGTACCAGCATCCAGGCGCACAGGGCCGCCGCCGCCACCGCGAGGAGGACCAGGGCGCTGCCGCCCGGATCCCGTACGGCGTCCTGCGCGGCCTCGCGCACGGCGGCCGGCCAGTCGGTGCGGGACTCGGGGCGGGCGCAGGCCCTGAGGCCCACGACCAGGGCGCCCGCCCCGATCACCGCGGCCACCACCGCGAACGGCACCGCTCCCGGCAGCCCCACCCGGGCCAGCGCCAGATCCGCGGCGCACAGCAGCGCGCCGACGACGGCGACGAAGCCCGCCAGCAGGTCGGCGGCCCGCAGCCGCCGTCGCAGGACTGTGAAATACCGTCCGGCGGTGGCGGGTTGACCCGTCACCCCGCCGCGCAGCACCTCGCAGGCGCTCGACAGGGCGGCCGGGGCCGTCACCAGCGGCAGGCAGACCAGGGCGGTGGCGAGGCCGACGCTCAGCATGTCGGCGAACAGGGTCAGGCGCGGCCCGAAGACCTCGCCGGGTTCGCGTGTCTGCAGCCCGCTCATCCCTTCACCCCCGAACTGGCCATGCCCTCCACCAGGAACCGCTGGAAGGCGAGGAAGAACAGCACGATCGGCAGCAGGGCGATGACCGACATCGCGAACATCGGGCCGAACGCCGACTGACTGGAGGAGTCCACGAAGGAGCTCAGGGCGAGGGTGAGCGTGAACTTGTCCGGGTCGAAGAGGTAGATGAGCTGGGTGAAGAAGTCGTTCCAGGTCCAGATGAAGGTGAAGATCGCCGTGGTGATCAGCGCGGGCCGGGTGAGCGGCAGGATCACGCTGAAGAAGCTGCGGAACGGGCCGCAGCCGTCGATGCGGGCGGCCTCCTCCAGCTCCCGGGGCAGGCCGCGCATGAACTGCACGATCAGGAAGACGAAGAACGCCTCGGTGGCGAGGAACTTCGGCAGGATCAGCGGCCAGTAGGTGTTCACCAGGCCGAGCCGGTTGAACAGGATGTACTGCGGGATCAGCACCACGTGGTGCGGCAGCATGATCGTGGCGATCATGAAGGCGAACAGCGGGCCGCGGAAGCGGAAGCGCAGCCGGGCGAAGGCGTAGGCGGTGAGCGAGCAGCTGATGACGTTGCCGACGACCGCGCCGCCCGCGATCAGCAGCGAGTTGCCGAGCAGCCGCCAGATGGAGACGTCGTTGACGCCGTCGAAGGCGGTCTTGTAGTTGGACCATTCGAGGTGGCTGGGCAGGAGGTCGAGGCTGGCGATCACCTCGTTCGCGGGCTTGAGGGAGGTGGCGAGCAGCCAGGCCAGCGGGTACAGCATCACCAGCAGGGCGGCCAGGCAGCCGACGTGCAGGGCGATACGGCCCCAGGCAACCGGCTTGCGGGGTGCGGTGGTCGGCGCGGTGGTCGATGCTGCGGTCATCGGTCCCCCTCGGAGGCGTAGAAGACCCAGGAGCGCGAGGTGCGGAACAGCACCGCCGTGACGGCGGCGACGACCACCAGCAGCACCCAGGCCATGGCGGAGGCGTAGCCCATGTGGGAGGCGACGAAGCCCCGGTCGTAGAGGTAGAGGGTGTAGACGAGGGTCGAGTCGGCGGGGCCGCCCTTGCCGGCGCTGACCGCGAAGGCGGGGGTGAAGACCTGGAAGGCCTGGATGGTCTGGAGGACCAGGTTGAAGAACAGCACCGGGGACAGCATCGGCACCGTGACGGACCGGAACTGCCGCCATTTCCCTGCTCCGTCGCAGGCCGCCGCCTCGTACAGCTCGGCGGGGATCTGCTGGAGGCCGGCGAGGAAGATGACCATCGGGGCGCCGAACTGCCAGACCGTCAGCAGGGCGACGGCCAGCAGCGCCCAGCCCGGTCTGTTCACCCAGCCGCCGGTGCCGAGCAGGTGGGACACCGTGCCGCCGTCGTTGAAGATGGCCCGCCAGACGAGGGCGACGGACATGGACGCGCCGAGCAGCGAGGGCGCGTAGAACGCCGACCGGTAGAAGCCCTTGCCGCGCCTGATGGGTTTCAGGGCGAGGGCGACACCGAGCGCGAGCGCCAGTTGCAGGGGGACGGCTGTCGCGACGTACGTGAGGGTGGTGAGGACCGAACGCCAGTAGCGGGGGTCCTCGGTGAACATCTGCGTGTAGTTGCGCAGGCCCACCCAGTGCGGCGGGTCGAAGAGGTTGTAGTCGGTGAACGACAGGTACAGGGAGATGGCCATCGGCAGCAGCGTCAGGACGCTCGCGCCGAGCAGCCACGGGGAGAGGAACACCCAGGCGCCCTGGCGTTCGCGCTTGGGACGGCGCTTGGCGGCCGTGCCGGCGGCGGGCTTCGCCTTCGTCGGGATCGCGGTGGTGGTCATGACCTCAGCTCCGCCTTCGCCTCGGTGATGTAGTCCTTGGCCGCCTTCTCGGGCGACATCAGGTCGAAGGAGACCTGGTCGTAGTCGCGCTGGAAGGTGGTCTGGAGGGAGTTGTCGCCGGGCGGCGGGGCCTGCGGCGGGTCGTCGAGGGTGCCCTCGACGGATGCCTGGTAGTCGGCGATGGTCTTGTCGAAGTCCTTGAGCAGCGGGGTGGTCTCCTTGCGGATGGTCTCGTTGACCGGGATGCCGCGGGTGGCGCCGAGGATCTTGGCCGCGTCCTCGTCGTTGATCATGAAGTCGACGAGTTCGGCCGCCGCCTCGGCGTGCGCCGTATGGGCGCCGATGCCGAGGAACATCGACGGCTTGTAGTACTGGCCGGGTGTGCCGTCCGCGCCGGACGGCATCGGTGCGAGGGCGATGCCCGTCGGGACGAGCGCGAGGTAACCGCTCGTCGGCGCGTCCCAGTTGGTGTCGGAGACCGCCTTGCCGCGGCCGAGCGGGGTGTTCTCGACCGAGCCGTCGAGCTGGGTGTTCTGCTCGGCCGGGGAGACGGCCCCCTCCCGTTGCAGCCCCTTGGTGAAGGTCCACCACCGGGCCAGGTCGTCGGCGGTGAAGCCGAGCCCGCGGTCGCTGGTGTACAGGGACTTGCCCTGTCCCCGCAGCCAGACCTCGAAGGCGTCCTCGCTCCAGCCGGGGTCGGTGCCGCCGGGCTTGCCGGTCGCCTTGGCCAGGGCACGCATGTCGTTCGCCCAGTCGTCCCAGGTCCAGCCCCGCTTCGGGAGCGGCACCCCGGAGTCCTTCCAGGCCTTGACGTCGTACACGACCGTCTCGGTGCCGCGGCCCTGCGGGATGGCGTACTGGGTGTTGTCCACGCGGCCGGTGGCGAGCAGGCCGGGATCGATCTCGGAGGTGTGCAGGACGGCCTTCTGGCGGGCGAGAGACAGCAGGACGCCGCCGGAGGCGTACTGGTCGATCTGCCGGTAGTCGAGCTGCATCACGTCGGGTGCGTCGCCGCCCGTGGCCTGGACGGCGAGCTTCTGCTTGTAGGCGTTGTAGTCGGAGAACGACGTCTGCACCCGGATCTCCGGGTGCCGTCTCTCGAAGAGTGCGAGGGCCTGGTCGGTGCGCTCGGCACGGTCGGGGTTGCCCCACCACGTGTAGCGCAGCACGATCCTGCCGCCGCCGGTCGACTCCCCGGATCCTCCGCAGCCGCCCAGCACCGCGCAGAGCGCCAGTGCCAGGGCCGAAGCGCAGAACCCCGTTGTCCTGTGTTCGGGCATGCCGAGGTCACCTCATCCTTTCCTCGGACTTCCTGACGGCCCCCCTCGATCCCCCCGGACCTGAGTTATTCGCCGCCGTAGGGGAGCGTCGTCCCCGGCAGGTTGTACTCGTCGCGGCGGCCGCACATCCCGAACCCCCCGAGCCGCGTGGGCGCGGTCTCGTACGCGGTCGCCTCGCCGAGGTACGACGGCTCGCCGGCCAGCAGCGCGTCCAGCTGGGCGCCGGTGCGCTCGGCGGCGGCCAGCGCACCGGCCCGCCACAGCTCGCGCCAGCGCGGCACCTTCTCGCGCACCAGCCGGGCGGCGGCCCGCTGGAACTCGGCGTACGGGCCGCCGTCCCCGGCGACCAGTGCCTCGCGCAGGCCGAGGTAGCCCTCGACGGCGAGGTCCCGGCGCCGGCGGGCGGCCTGCTCCACTTCGACTCCCGTACCGGGTGGCAACGTTGCCAGGCTCGCGTACCGTTCGGGGTCGGCGAGCACCTCCGGCGGGAACGTGAAGACGGCGTCCCCGGCCTCGGGCAGTCCGCTGTTCTGCATCAGCACGGTGATCCGCAGGTCGCCGCCCTGGACCATGCGGTGCACGGTGCCGGGGGTGAACCAGGCGACGGATCCGGGCTCCAGCGGGATGTCCCGGTAGCCGTCCGGGCTCAGGGTCTGCACGGCGCCCCGGCCGCCGGTGACGACGTACGCCTCCGTGCACACCAGGTGCAGGTGCGGGCTGCCGCCGCAGACGCCGTCGGCGGCCTCCCAGTCGTAGGCGCTCAGGTGGGACAGGCCGATCGCGCCGGGGAGGGGGTGCGGGAGCACCGGCTTGGGGGCGCTCACCACGGCCGGCTCTTCGTCATGCGTGTTCACCACGGCAGGGCCCCCAGGTGCGCGGCGACGCGGTCGGCGTCCCAGGCGCCGTCGGCGAAGACGATCCGGTAGCGGTAGGCGAAGGACTCGCCGGGCGGCAGTTCGAACTCCTCGAAGAACGCCCAGGAGAACGCGGCCGTGGGGATCGGTTCCGCGCGCACGAACCAGTGCGACTCGTGGATCGGCGTCCGCCCGTCCAGGTTCTCGGGGGCGTGGGCGAAGACGATCGTGGAGTGCCCGTCCACCTCGTCGTGCTCGGTGGTGTACGCGAGCCAGGGACCCTGGGTGCCCATCAGCTTCTCGGCGCCGGTGACGGCGTCCGGGCCGAACGCGGTGCCGCCGGTGAAGTCCCGGGGGCCGCGCCACTGGAGTCCGGTGTATCCGGCCATCTCGCGGCCTTCGGTGGTGGGGGAACCGAAGGTCAGCGGCGCGTCGCGGACGTTGGTGAGGTGGATCGACCAGTCGAGCGCCCAGGCACCGGCCGCCTCGTCGACGGAGTGGACGGTGAGCCCGCGCACCTCCCGCGCCCACTCCGCGCCGCCGTTCTCCACCCAGGTCAGCCGCTCGGTGAGGGCCAGCCGGTCGTCCTCGACGGCGATCTCGGTGAAGCCGTCGTGCCGCATCGAGCCGACCCGTTCCGGCAGTACTTGATAACCCTGCCCGTGGACATAGGTGTTGCCGCCCCAGAAGTTCTGCCCGGACAGGTGGCTGGCCGTCATCTGGAGGCCCTTGTGCCAGCGGTGGTCGCTCGGCCGGTAGCCGGTGACGGTGCGGCCCGCGAGGGTGCGCACCGGGTGGGCGTACGGCTTGCGCGCCTCGTAGGCCTCGGGGTCGGGGCGGTAGACGTAGCGGAGGATCTCGGTGCCGTCCGGTGCCGCGACGGCGATGTGCTCGCCGTGGACGTGGCTGACGCGGATGCTCATGCGCGCTCCTCGGTGGGGGCCCAGTGGGGGTGGTCGCCGTGCATGGCTGCGTAGTAGGGGTCGCCGGGGCCGATCTCGCCCGCGTGCACGGGGCGGCCCGTGAACGCCGACTTGTAGAGCGCGGCGGCGAATTCGAGGGTGGCGCGGGCGTCCGGGCCGCTGCCCGGCGGCCGGACACCTGCGTCGTGGGCGTCGAGGAGGGCGCCGAGCTGCGCGGTGTGCGAGCTGGGCACGTCCGCGCCGGGGGTGCGCCAGGCGGCGGCGCGGTCGGCGGGGACGTGCGGGGCCGGGGTGTACACCCAGTCCTCGTTGCGGTGCCCGTAGAGGTGGGTGAGTTCGACGGTGGCGTCCGCGCAGTCGACGCGGATGCGGCTGATCTCCTGCGGGGACAGCACGCTGTTGACGACGGTGGCGAGCGCGCCGTTCGCGAAGCGCACGAGGGCGGTGGAGACGTCCTCGCTCTCGGTGTCGTGGACCAGGCGGGCGGCCATCGCGCGGATCTCCGTCCAGGGGCCGAGCAGGTGCAGCAGCAGGTCGTACTGATGGATGCCGTGGCCCATGGTGGGGCCGCCGCCCTCGCCGGCCCAGGTGCCGCGCCACGGTACGGCGTAGTAGGCGGCGTCCCGGTGCCAGGTGGTCTGGCAGTGCGCGACCAGCGGGGCGCCCAGCGCGCCGCCGGCGATCAGTTCGCGGGCGTGTACGGCGCCGGAGCCGTAGCGGTGCTGGAAGACCACGGAGGCGTAGCCGCCGGAGGCCTCCTCGGCGGCGGCGATCTCGTCGTACTCGGCGAGGGACAGGCACAGCGGTTTCTCGCACAGCACCCACGCGCCGGCCTTGAGCGCGGCGACCGTCTGCTCGCGGTGCAGGGAGGGGGGTGTGCCGACGAGGACGAGGTCGGGGCGTACGGCGTCCAGCATGGCGTCGACGGAGGTGTACCCGGTGACCTCGCCGCCGGCGAGCTCCCGGAAGGCGTCGAGGTGGGCCTGGTCGACGTCGACGGCGGCGACGAGTTCGGCACGGTCGGCGTGGGCGGTGAGGGCGGGCAGATGACTGCCGCTGACGATCGATCCGGTGCCGATCACGGCGACGCGGCGGCGGACAGGGTGGGGGGACATGCGGTGCTCCTAGGAGTGCCGGGGACCAAGACGCGGGGAAAGCGCTTGCTCTCGGAGGGACCCTAGATCCGGAGGAATGTCAGGACAACCCCCCGCGCAGCGATGGCGCAGAGAAGCTCCTGAAAAGGTCCTGTGCCTGTTTGTCCGTGTCCGGGCATGGGTGCGCGCCGGCCGTCCGAGGGGACGACCGGCGCGCTGTGCCGACCTGGCGGGGGGTGGGTCAGCCGGTCACCTGCACCACCACCGTCGCCCCGGCCTTCACGGTCGGCGTCGCGTAGGTGTACGTCACGCCGTTCACCTTCTTGGTGCGCACGTGCTGAAGGACGCCGTTGACCTTGATCTTCTTGTGGACGCCGGGGAAGCGGGCCTCCCAGCGGTAGGAGCCGTGGCGGGCGTTGTTCGTCAGCGTGGTCTTCGTCGTGCCGTCGTGCCGGACGGTGACGGTGTCCTTGCCGATGGGCACGTCCGCTGCCTGGAGCCACTTCATGCCGGAGGGCAGCCGGGACTGGGTGGTCACCGTGCGGGCGGCCGCGTCCGGTGCGATGCCCATCAGGCCCTGGACGGTCTGGCTGACCAGGGTGAACGACACCTCCGGGTAGTCGCCGTCCGGGCCCTGGCTGGCGTTGACGTGCTGGGTGTCCCGTTCGCCGTAGATCTTCTTCATCCACCACCAGGCCGTGTCGGCGCGGTTGTTGTTGAAGAACATGTCGGGCAGGTAGGTCGTCGACTCGATGTTGGGCGAGCCCTGCGGCCCCAGTTCCTGGGCCTGGATGTAGTCGAGGTAGGCGTCGTTGCGCGGGCCGGGGTCGATGATCTGCTTCATCGGCATGAAGACGCTGTTCTCCTTGCCCCAGCCGGTGACCGGGGTGCCGGAGACGGTGTACGCGCGGACCATGTCGGCGCCGCTTCCGGTGCCGCTCCAGTCGTCGTTGAAGTACGTCTTCAGGTCGGCGGCCCGCTTGTCGTAGGTCTTCGCCAGCTTGGTGTCGCCCTTGCCGCGGGCGAGCACGGCCATCGCCAGGTACGCCTGGTACTCGGAGGCGATGGTGTCCCCGGCCTCGGCGAGGTCGTCGCCGTCCTGCTCGTTGTAGCTGGCGGCGCCGGCGAAGATGCCCTGGCCGGTGCCCTCGGCGACCTTGACCTTGCCGTTGTCCTTGGCGGAGTTGTGCAGGTCGATGAACTGCTCGGTGGCGTGCCGGTAGAAGTTCCAGAGCACCGGGTCGTCGACGTATCTGCGGTCGCCGGTCCACAGGTAGGCCTGGGCGGCCTTCTCGACGAGTTCGAAGACGGCCGGCACCTCGCGCACGAAGTTGTCCGGGCTCTTGTAGTCGATGCTCAGGTACGTCTTGGCGTCGAAGTTGAGGGACCACACCGGGAAGTACTTGCTCTCGGCGGTGGCCGACGCCGCGTACGAGCGGAGCATCGTCTCGTTCTCGGTGTCGAGGCCGATGAGGTGGGCGCCGGCGAGCTGGTGGGTCATGTCCCGCGAGTAGTAGGCGCTGCGGTTGGCGTATCCGGCCCAGTAGGTGGGCCCGTACGTCGCGGTGCCGGTGCCGCTGGTCTGGTACTCGTCGACGTTGACCGGGCCGGTGGTGCCGGGCAGCTGCACCCAGCTGTTGGCCTTCTTCTTGGCCCAGGCGAACATCTGGGCGACCTCGGGATCCGACGAGGTGACCTCGGGGTCGGCGGGCGCGGCCGGCGAGATCATCAGGTCGTCGGCGTTGACCCAGGAGCTGCCGGAGCCGAAGACGATCTCCAGCAGGTCGCCCCGCTTCAGCCGGACGTCGCTGATGGTGTACCTGGCGTAGCCGGCGTGCCGCGGCAGCTCGACGGTGCCGACGGTCCTGCCGTTGCGCCGGATCGTGTAGGTACCGCCGGTCCCGGCGCTGCCTATCCACGCGGAGAAGTCGTAACTGCCGTCGCGGGGCGCGGTGATGGCCTGCTCGGCGCTCTTGCCCGCGCCGGCGTCCAGGTAGAGGAAGTGGGTTCCGCCGTGGCGGTTGCCGGTGCCGACGCCGGTGCCCGGGCCGAAGGTCCAGCCCAGCCCGCCGTCCTCGAAGCCGGGGTCGCTGATGGCGAGTTGGGGGGCGGTTGATCCGCTGCCGGACGCGAGGGCCGCGCCCTGTCCCGGCGCCGCCGCGGCCGACAGCGCGGGGGCGGTCGACATGAGGAGGGCGACAGCGGTGAGCAGCACGAGTCTTGAGGGCTTCATCGGGACTCCCGGTCTTCGGTGCCGTCGGGTGGGGCGGCCGAGTGGCGGCAAGTTAACAGGGGCCGATGAGGCGGATCAATGGTCATGCGGCAGAAACATGCAAGAAACGCGTTCGACCTGCTATCTCACTTGGTTGATCGAACTGAAAGTTTTCAATGATGTCTTGCAAGTGTGTCGACGAGCTTGCTAGCTTCCAGCCGCGTCACGCGTTCGTCGTGCATGACCGTCCGTGACGAGCGGGCACGTATGATCGACGGCTGGCCCACGGGTGACGGAGGGAACCGCATGAAGGTCGGCATCACCGAGGTCGCGGTCCGGGCGCAGGTGAGCGAGGCCACGGTCAGCCGTGTCATCAACCGGCGCCAGGGCGTGTCGCGCAAGACCCGCGAGGCGGTCGAGCAGGCGATGGCCGACCTGGGGTACGAGCGGCAGACGCGCGGGCAACTCGTGGCGGTCATCACCGAGTTGGTGTCCAACCCGTTCTTCGCCGACGTCTGCGAGCGGATCGAGTCCACCCTGGCCCCGCACGGCCTGAAGACGATCCTGTGCCCGTGCTTCCCCGGCGGGGTGCAGGAGCTGGACTTCCTCACGTCTCTCGCCGACCGGGGTGTCGCCGCCGTCGTCTTCCTCTCCGCCAGCAACACCATCGAGGGCGCGGACCCGCAGGCCTATGAACTGCTGCGCTCCCGCCGGATCCCGTTCGTCGGGGTCAACGGCCAGTTCGAGGGCGGGGGCGAGGCGCCGGTCTTCTCCACCGACGACCTGCTGGCCGCCGAACTCGCCGTCGACCACCTGTACCGGCTCGGTCACCGCCGGATCGGCATGGCGTCGGGCCCGGTCGGCAACCGGCCGGCCGACCGCCGGGTGAGCGGCTTCGTCTCCTCGCTCGCCCGGCGCGGGGTCGAGGACCCGGAGCAGTGGGTGGTCCGGCAGTCGTACACCGTCGAGGGCGGCCAGTCCGCCGCGATCTCCCTGCTCGGCCGCGGCGCCACGGCCGTCGTCGCCGCCAGCGACTACATGGCACTGGGCGCGATCCGGGGCGCGCGCCGCCAGGGGTACGACGTCCCGGGCGACGTGTCGGTGGTGGGCTACGACGGCGCCATGATCATGGACTTCGTCGACCCTCCGCTCACCACGGTCCGTCAGCCGGCCGACCGCCTGTCCGCCGAAGTGGCCCGCAGCGTCATCGCCCTGGTCGGCAACCGGGACGTGCCCGTCGGCGAACTCCTCTTCGACCCCGAGCTGGTGATCCGGGCGAGCACGGCACCGCCGAAAAAGGAGTAAGTCGGCCCGCGGGATCCAGATAGGGATCCAGGGATCGGATCTATAAGCCTCACGCACAAGAAAAGACCGCCAGCTCGCTGCAGTCTTGCCAGCAACTCGCACAGTCATCGGATGTTTCGTCACTCACGGATGCTCCGGAGGGGCTATGTCACGGTTCGTGTTTCTAGGAGTGGCACTGGCGTTGCTGGGAGGTGGTGCCGCGGGCCCCGTCGCCGCGGCGCCCAGACCCACGGCGCCGGTCGTGGTCGACGTGGACGCCTACGGGGCGGATCCCACCGGCCGGACGGACTCGGCGCCGGCGGTCACCGCGGCGCTGCGGCACGCCAGGAGCCTGCACCGGCCGACCAGGATCGTGTTCTCGAAGGGCACCTACCAGCTCTATCCGGAGCGGGCCGAGACACGTGAGCTCTACGTGTCCAACACCGTGGGCGCCGACCAGCGTTACCGGGACAAGAAGATCGGGCTGCTCATCGAGGACATGCACGACGTCACCGTCGACGGCGGCGGTGCCGAGCTCGTGTACCACGGCCTGCAGACGGCGTTCGCGTCGATCCGCTCCACGAACGTGACCTTCACGAACTTCTCCTTCGACTACGCGGCCCCCGAGGTCATCGACGCGACCGTGGCCGACACCGGGGTCGCCGACGGACACGCCTACCGCGTGCTGTCGATCCCCGCCGGCAGCCCCTACCAGGTGAACGGCACGCACATCAGCTGGCTCGGCGAGACCAGCCCGGCCACCGGGCAGCCGTACTGGTCCGGTGTCGACGGACTCCAGTACACCCAGATCCACGACCCGAAGGCGCAGCGGACCTGGCGCGGGGACAACCCGCTGTTCAACGACGTCGCCTCGGTCACCGACCTCGGCCACCGCCGGATCCGGATCGACTACACCACGGCGGGCCGGCCGGCGGACGCCGGGCTCGTCTACCAGATGCGCAACATCGAGCGGACGGAACCGGGCGCGTTCATCTGGCAGTCCAAGAACGTCACCCTGCGCTCGATGAACGCGTACTACCTCCAGTCCTTCGGTGTGGTGGGGCAGTTCAGCGAGAACATCACGATCGACAAGGTGAACTTCGCCCCCGACCCGGCCTCCGGCCGCTCCACGGCCTCCTTCGCGGACTTCGTGCAGATGTCCGGCGTCAAGGGCAAGGTCTCCATCACCAGGAGCGTCTTCGACGGCCCGCAGGACGACCCGATCAACATCCACGGCACCTATCTGGAGGTCGTCGGGAAACCCGGTCCGTCCACCGTCACCCTCGCCTACGAGCATCCGCAGACCGCGGGATTCCCGCAGTTCGCCCCGGGTGACGAGGTCGAGTTCACGGACAAGCGCACGATGACCCCGCTGACGGACGCGCACGCGGTGGTCACCGCGGTCGACGGGCCGAGCGGCATGGACCACGACAAGTCGCTGACCGAGATGACCGTCACCTTCGACCGGCCGATCCCGGACGGGACCGAGATCAACGGCACGGTCGTCGAGAACATCACGGCCACCCCGTCGGTCGTCATCTCGCACAACGTGTTCCGCAACGTCCCGACCCGCGGAATCCTGGTCACCACCCGCAAGCCGGTCCTCATCGCCGACAACCGGTTCGACGCGATGTCGATGGCCAGCATCTACGTCTCCGCCGACGCCTACCAGTGGTACGAGTCCGGTCCGGTCTCCGACCTCACGATCCGGGGGAACACCTTCACCCGGCCCAGCGGCCCGGTCATCTTCGTGGAGCCGACCAACCAGGTGGTCGACCCGGCGCACCCGGTGCACCACGACATCAAGGTCGAGGACAACAGGTTCGACGTCGGTGACGTCACGGTCGTCAACGCCAAGAGCGTCGGCGGGTTCGCCTTCACCGGCAACACCGTGCGCCGGCTGGACAAGGCCGACGCACCGCCGTACACCTCGCCGCTGTTCGTCTTCCACGGCAGTACGGGCATCCGCATCGCCCACAACCACTACGCCAAGGGGCTGAACACGTCCGTGGTGGCGGACTGAACCGGGCGGCCCCCGCTCACCCGGTCCCGTCGGTGCCGTCGCCCCGTTCGACGGCCAGCCGGGTCAGTTCGACCCGGGTGTTGATGCCCAGCTTGGCGAAGATGTGCTTCATGTGGGTGTTGACGGTGTGCACCGAGATGAAGAGCCGGTCGGCGATGGCCCGGTTGGTCAGGCCGTCCACCACGAGCGGGATCAGTTTCCGCTCGGACTCGGTCAGGCTCCCCCACCCCGGGGGGCCTGCCGGGTCGTGCCGTACGGCGCCGGTGCGCACGCCCAGTCGCCGCAGCCGCCGCGGGGGACCGCGTCGCGCATGGGGCAAGCATGTCGCAGGCCCCCTGTCGCCTCAACGCCGGTACCTCCGTGACCGGCGCTTTCACCCGGGTGACCGGCGGCCGCGGGCCGTCCGCTCACCCCACCGCGACGCATGCTGCGAGCCGTCCAGATCTCTTGCCCCGGAGAGGAGCACGACGTGCGTACAGGCAAGGAATACCTGGCGGCGCTGAACGACGGCCGCACGGTGTGGGTGGGTGACGAACTGGTGGACAACGTGGCCACGCACCCGAGGACCAGGGCGTACGCCCGGAGCATCGCGGACTTCTACGACCTGCACCACCGCCCGGACCTCCAGGACGTCATGACGTTCGTGGACGAGGCGAACGCCGAACGCGGGCGGCCGCCGAGCGCTGACCGCGGGCGGCCGCGGCCGTGCACAGCGCGGTCGGCATGCGGTGCACGGCATCGGCGGCGTTCATGCCCCGTCCGGTCGGGCGGCGGGCCGCGGGGCGCGCAGGTGGGCCCGTTCCTTTCACCTCTCGCCGGCCTCGATGACACGCTCCGGTTCGCCCTCCGGCTCCCACCGGACACGGCCCGCAGCTGTTGCAGGCCGTGTGCCCGCCGTCTCCCGCGCAGCGCCCCAGGACCACCTGCCTCCCTTCGACGGCCGCCACGAACGGGCGCGGCCTAGGCGAGGACCGGTCGCTCCCGGAGCGCGGGCGTTGCCGCGGGGGTCCGTGCCGGGGCCGGGGCGGGGGGCAGGTCCTCTTCGGCCCAGACCACCTTGCCGCTCGGTACGGAGCGGCAGCCCCATCTGCGGGACAGCTGGGCGATCAGGAAGAGGCCGCGGCCGTTCTCGTCGCTGGTGCGTGCGCTGCGCAGGCGCGGGAAGCAGGTGCTGGTGTCGAACACCTCGCAGGTCAGGACCTGGTGCCGGATCAGGCGCAGGCCGATCGGGCCGCTGCCGTGCCGGACGGCGTTGGTGACCAGTTCGCTGACGATCAGTCTGGTGGGGTCCGCGAGATCCTCCAGGCCCCATTCGGCCAGCTGACGGGCCGCCAGGTGCCGGGCGCGGCGGGCAGCGGTCTGGTCGCCGGGCAGCGTCCAGCAGACCGCCCGGGTGGGGCTGAGCGTGCGGGTCCGGACCAGGAGCAGCGTGGCGTCGTCGGGGGGTGCCTGCCCCTGGAAGGTCGCCATCGCGCGGTCGCAGAGGTCTTCCAGGGAGCGGCCCGGCCGTGCCAGGGCGGTGCCCAGGCGGTGCATGCCGTCCTCGATGTCGTGGTCGCGGCTCTCGACCAGGCCGTCCGAGTACAGGGCGAGGAGGCTTCCCTCGGGCAGTTCCAGCTCCACGGCCTCGAAGGGCACGCCCAGCCCGACGCCCAGCGGGGTTCCGGTGGGCACGTCGGCGAAGGCGACCCGGCCCTGCGGGTCGACGACCGCGGGCGGGGGGTGTCCGGCCCGCGCCATGGCGCACCTGCGGGTCACCGGGTCGTAGACCGCGTACAGACAGGTGGCGCCCACGGGCGCGGGGCACCGGTCCGGGGTGTCGTCGTCGTCCGCCTCGGCCAGCCGCTGGACCGTGTCGTCGAGGCGGGTCAGCAGCTCGTCGGGGGGCAGTTCCATGTCGGCGAGGGTGCGTACGGCGGTGCGCAGCCGGCCCATGGTCGCGGCGGCGTTGATGCCGTGTCCGACGACGTCGCCGACCACGAGTGCCACCCGTGCGCCGGACAGCGGGATCACGTCGAACCAGTCGCCCCCGACGCCGTGGTCCATGTCGGCCGGGAGATAGCGGGAGGCCGTCTCGACCGCCGTGCCCCCTTTCAGGCGGTGCGGGAGCAGGTTGCGTTGGAGGGCGAGGGCCGTGGTGTGCTGGCGGGCGTACTGGCGGGCGTTGTCCAACGCCAGCGCGGCGCGGCTGACGAGTTCTTCGGCGAGGAGCACGTCGACGTCCTGGAACGGCCCCGGGTCCGTGGTGCGAATGAACAGCACCATGCCCAGCAGGGCACGCCGCGCCCGGATGGGTATGACCATCAGGGAGTGCATGCCGTTCTCGCGGATCGTCCGTGCCCGTGCCGGGTCGTCGTCGATCCAGGTGCCCGGAGCGGTGTCCAGCACCGGCTCCAGATGGGGCCTCCCGGTACGCAGGACATCGGTGAACGGCGAGGCGGGCGGCCAGGGGACCGTCTCGCCTCGCGTCCAGGGGGACTCCGGGATCCCGTGCCGGACCGAGGCCAGACCTGCACGCCGGAACACGGGAAGGCGCTCGCCCGTGGGGCCGGCCTGGACCGGGGGCCCCTCCCCGCACGGGACGGACTGTTCCAGGTCGACGGCGACGTAGTCGGCGAGCAGCGGCACGGCCAGGTCGGCCAGTTCCTGGCTGGTCCGCATCACGTCCAGGCTGCTGCCGAGGCGGGTACTGCCCTCGCTGAGAATGGCCAGTCGGTCGCGTGCCCGCCGGCTCTCGGTGAGGTCCACGCTGATGACGCACACCCCCAGCGCCCTGCCGTCGGCGTCCTGGAGGCGGAAGATCGAGGCTGCCAACGTGTGCTCCCGGGGCGGGCTCGACGGCAGCCACGTCCGGTGGTCGTGGACCTGGCCGGGCCCGCCGCGGAGAACCTGTCGCATCGCTGATTCGAGTGCTTCGGCATCGCGCCCCGGCAGCACCTCGGTGAACCGGCGTCCGAGCCGTCGGTCGCGGGAAATGCCGTCGTGGCTCTCCATCGTGTCGTTCACCCAGGTGCACCGCAGTTGCGGATCCCGCACGACGATGCCCATCGGGACGCGGGCGAGCAGCGACTCCCGCACCAGTCCGTTCGTCGCCACCCCGGAGACCTTGTCGATGTCGGTCACGGACACGAGCCAGCGGACCGTGTCGCCCCGTCCCCACAGCATCGAGACCCGCAGGCTCACATGGAGCCCGTGACCATCCCGGTGCCGCACCGTCGTCGTGCCCGACCAGCCGTTCTCGGCCCGGCACCGCTCCACGAACTCCGATATCGTCAGCGCCTGTTCTGAGGACGGCAGTACCAGTGAGGCCGGCCGGCCCACGACGTCCACGGCGGAGTACCCGAACAGTCGCTCGGCGGCCTGCGTCCATCCGACCACGGTCCCCTGCTCGTCGAGCATCGCGATCGCCGACTCCGACGGCTCGCGAATGTTCGGCTGTTCACCGGGGAGCACTTCGTCAATTCTGATCATCGAACCGTTGTCCTCGGAATAGATTGCGGCGGGGCTGGGCACCGATGGCGAGAGCGAATTCCATCGCCATTTGCCCCTTTTCACCCCATTGACCGAATGCCGCTCGGATCCGTGACAAACGCGACAGAGGGGCGTGCCGCGCGGACCGGCGCAGCGGGTCCGCGCGCGCGGGGCCGGCGGGTGCGGACGTACGGTGCTGGTATGTGCGCCACGCGGGAAGACGGCGGGGCACAGCTCTTCGGGCCTCGCCCGTCCGCACCCGCCACCGGGTCGGTCCACCGGGCGGAGCTGGACCGGCTGCTGGGGCTCGCCGTGCGTGACACGGGGGTGCTCGCGGGTGCGCTCTTCCTGCTGGCGGCCGACGCGCAGTCGCTGCGGCTGGAGGTGACCTCAGGGCTGCCGGCGGAGTATCTGACGCCCTGGTTCCGGGTGGCGCTGCCCAGTCCCGTCCCGGTGGCCGAGGCGCTGCGCGAACGGCGGCTGGTCTGGCTGAGCGACCCCCAGGAGTTCGCCCGGCGCTATCCGCGCACGGCGATCGCCCAGCCGTACCACTACGCGGCGGCCGCCGCGCCGATCGTCACCGGCACCAGCGCCTGGGGCTCGCTGCTGCTCTTCTGGCCCGGCAACAACACCGCAGGGGCCGCCGGCCCGAGGCCCGACCAGGTCGCCGCCGTCTGCCGGCGCCTGGGCCGGTTCCTGCACGCCGCCGCCGACACCGGCCACGCCGTCCTGCCGGGCCCGGCACCCCGCACCCTGGCACAGCCTCCGGCCCGGAGCCGGGACCCTGCCGAGGCACTGGCCGCGACGGACCTCGTCGAACGGCTGCCGGAGGGCACCTGCTCGCTCGACCTGGAGGGCAGGTTCACCTACGTCAGCACCACCGCCGCCGGCCTGCTCGGCCGCGCCGTCCCCGAACTGACCGGCACCCGCCCCTGGCAGTCCCTGCCCTGGTGCACCGGCTCCGCCTTCGAGGACTGCTACCGCGGCGCCGTGGTCAGCCGCAGGCCCGCCTACTTCACCGCCATGCGCCCGCCGGACCGGTGGCTCGCGTTCGAGCTCTACCCCGACGGATCCGGGGTGAGCGTCCGCGTCGCGCCGACCCGCCCCGGCCGGGCCGCGCAGGCCGGGCCCGCCAGGACGGAGATGTTCCCGGGCGAACCGATCCCCCTGGGCGAGGTCTACCAGGTGCTGCACCTGGCCGCCGCCCTCTCCGAAGCCGTGGGCGTGCGTGACGTGGTCGATCTGATCACCGAGGAGATCCTGCCGGCCTTCGGGGCCCGGACCGTCGCCCTGCTCGCGGCCGAGGACGGCAGAATGCGGGTCATCGGCTGCCACGGATACCACCCCTCGTTCCTGGAGCACTTCGACGGAGTGCCGCTGACCTGCCCGGCGCCCGCGGTCCGGGTCCTCGCCACCGGCCGGCCCAGTTTCTTCGCCACCTTCGAGGAACTGTCCCGCGCCTACCCGCCCGCGCCCCGCCAGGAGAGCCAGCACGCCTGGGCCTTCCTGCCGCTGATCGCCTCCGGGCGCCCGGTCGGCACGTGCGTGTTCGCCTTCGACCGTCCCCACCCCTTCCCCGAACAGGAGCGGGTCGTCTTCACCGCACTCGCGGGACTCGTCGCGCAGGCGCTCGAACGGGCCCGCCTGTACGACGCCAGCAAGGAACTGGCGCAGACCCTGCAGGCCGCGCTGCTCCCCGACTCGCTGCCCGACCTTCCCGGACTGGACGCGGCGGCCCGCTACCTGCCCGCCGCCCGCGGCATGGACATCGGCGGCGACTTCTACGACCTGGTCCGCGTCGACGACACCACCGCGGCCGGGTTCATCGGCGACGTCCAGGGCCACAACGTCACCGCCGCCGCGCTGATGGGCCGGGTCCGTCCCGCACTCCGCTTCTACGCGGTCTCCGGGACCATGCCGGCGCAGGCGCTCGCGCAGGCGAACCGCCAGCTGGTCGCCCTCGACCCGGGCCGCTTCGTCAGCTGCCTGTACGTCCGCCTCGACCTGGCACGCCACCGGGCCGTCCTGGCCACGGCGGGGCATCCCCCGCCCGTCCTGCGTCACCCGGACGGGCACGCCGAGGTTCTCGCCCTGCCGCCCGGACTGCTGCTCGGCATCGATCCCGACGCGGACTACCCCTCCACCGAGATCCCACTGGCCCCCGGCGCCGTCCTCGCCCTCTACACCGACGGACTCGTCGAGACCCCCGGAGTCGACCTGGACGACGCCATGTCGGCGCTCACCGTCCCACTCGCCCGGGCCCGGTCCCAGTCCATGGACGGGCTCGCCGCGACCCTGATCGACCATGCCCGGCGGTCCGCTCCCCGGACGGACGACATCGCCCTGCTGCTCATCGGGATCACCGCGGCCGGGCACCCCGCGGCCGCCTCGGGCGGATCACCCGGGTGATCCGCCGCACCGCCCCCTGCCGGTCACCCCGCCCCGGTGCAGCATCACGGCCACGGGGCACGCATTGACAGCGCTGGGACGGAGAGCCAGCATGAAAACCATGGAAACTGATTCAGTTTCTTGCGTTTCCGCAGGTGACACGCCGAGCGAGACACCGAGTGACACACCAGGTGACAGAGCGGGCGCCGGACCAGGGGACGCGCAGCGCGCCGACCTGATCGTGGAGGCGGCCGGCCGGCTGTTCCTCGCGCCGGGCTTCGACCGGGTGAGCATGGACGACCTCGCTCGCGAGCTCGGGATGAGCAAGAAGACGATCTACCGCCACTTCCCGGACAAGCGCAGCCTGCTGACCGCGGTGCTGGACCGGCGGTTCGCGGCGGTGGAGCGCACGCTGACGGCGGCCGCGGAGGACGCGCAGGGCGGGCCCTTCGACGTCCGGATACACCGCTTCCTGATGGCGGCGGGCACGGAGCTCGACCGGATCGGCGCGGCGCAGCTCGCGACGGGCCGGGGCGATCCCCTGCTGCGCCGCCACGTGGCACAGCGGGTGGACGCGGTGGTCTACCGGCGCCTCGACGAGCTGTTCCGCGACGGGCACCGGCAGGGGCTGCTGCCGGCGCCGCCCGAGTTGCTGGGCGAGATCACCCGCGGCGCGCTGGAGCGGCTGCTCACCTCGCGGTTGCCGCACGAACTGGACCGCACCGCGGCCGATCTGCTCCGGGCGACCGTCGACACCGTGCTCTACGGAGCGGTCCGTCCGGCACACCCCGACACCGGCCACGAGCAACCCCGCGCGGTCATTCCCACGGCCCGCGAGGACGAGAAGGAGGTGGGCCCATGACCGGGACGACCGGCAGGGTGGCGCTGGTGACAGGCGCCAGCAGCGGTATCGGTGCGACCACCGCGCGGCTCCTGGCCGCACGGGGCATGCGCGTGGTGGTCAACTACCTCCGCAGCGCCAAGGCGGCCGAGGAGGTCGTGGCCGACATCGAGGCCGCGGGCGGCCGGGCCATGGCCGTACAGGCCGACGTGCGCGAGGCGGCGGCGGTCGACGGCATGGTCGAGCAGGTCCGGGCCGCGTGGGGCGGCGTCGACGTGCTCGTGCACAACGCCCTCATCCCGTATGCGGTGAAGTCGTTCCAGGACATGACCTGGGAGGAGCTGGGCGGCAAGCTCGACGCCGAGATGCACGCGGCGTACGCGGTCACCAAGGCCGTACTGCCCCACATGACCGAACAGGGCGCGGGCCGGATCATCTACCTCGGTACCGGCCTCAGCCGCCGCCCCCGGGCGGGCATGGTCGCACTGGGGACGGCCAAGGCCGCGCTGGAAGGGCTGGCCCGGTATCTCGCCCAGGAACTGGGCCCGCGCGGCATCACGGTCAACGTGGTCTCACCCGGTCCGGTGGAGGACACCCGCATGGCCGGCGTGATCGACGACGCGGCCAGGCAACGGCAGGTGGCCGCCACCCCGCTGGGCCGCCTGGCGCACCCGGCCGACGTCGCCCGGGCGATCGCCTTCTTCGCCGACGAGGACAACGTGTTCATGACCGGCACCACCGCCGCGGTCAACGGCGGAATGGCCATGTACTGACCCTCTGACGCCCTGACGCCCGCAGTTCCGACCAAGAAAGACGTTCATGCACACCATCGATCTCGCCTACGTCGGGCGTGGCCTGCACGAAGAGCTGGCCGCCTACATCGCCGACCAGCAGGACTACTACGCCGACGAGGGCGTCCACGTCGCGCTGCGCGACGGCTGCGCCTGGGGTGACGAGCGGCTCCGCCGCTGCGCCACCATCGGGCTCGGCCGGGCCCTGCTGTCCCGGCTGACCGACGGCACCCCCTGGGTCGCCCTCACCGTCAACACGCACCGTCCGCTGTTCTGGTTCCTCGCGCGCCCCGGCCTGACCTCCCTGGCCGACCTGGCCGGCAAGCGGCTGGCCGTGCACGCCCCGCACACCGCACCCGGCTGCTTCGCCCGGATCGTGCTGCGCCGGGCCGGTCTCGATCCCGACCGGGACCTGCACTGCGTCGTCCGCGCGCCCGGCGACTACGGCCTGGACCTGCGCGGGCTGCGCGACGGCAGCATCGACGCCGCGTACGTCGGCAGCACCATGGCGCCTGAGGCGGTGGCCGCCGAGCACGGCTGGCAGCTCCTGGCCTGGGTCGGCGACCACTTCCGGATCCCCACCGTGGGCGTGGCCGTGGACCCCACCCACATCCGGCCCGACGACCCCGCGGTCCAGGCCGTCGTACGGGCTCACCGGCGCGCCCTGCAGGTGATCCACAACGACCCCGACACCACGGTGCGGCACATCCGGACGTTCCTGGGCGGACAGACCGAGGCGGAGGCCCGGGCCCACTACGAGACGTTCATCGCGCCGTACTTCACCACCGACGGCCAGGTCGACCCCAAGGTCGGCGAGAGCGCGATCACGGCGGTCGCCGCGGAACTCGGCGTCCCCGCCGGTCTCACCGCGGCCGAGATCTACCGCACCTCCTAGGATCCGCGGACCCCGGCGGCGCCTGCCGCCTCACCTGTCGGCCGCCGTAGTAGTCGAGACGAGAATCCATGGGATCTCCCAGTCGAGTCGCGGTCGCACACTACTGACCGGGCGGCCCGGCGAAGTGTGACACCGCAGCGGCAGCGGGAGGAAAGAAGAGCCGCGATCTTGCGCGGGGCGTACACCCGCATCACCTGGTGGATGCCCTCCTTCGAGGCCGCGACCGCCAGGATAGTGGTGGGCTCACCGTCGCCGGGTCGGCCGCCCGCGCACGGCCCGGTACGGGGACACGGGCGACGCCCCGAAGACCGTTGCCGTTGCCGTTGCACAGGCCGACGGCATCGGGGCTGAGGACGGCTTCCAGCGAGGCGACGTCCCCGGTCCGGGCCGCCGAGACGAAGGCGTCCAGCAGGCGCCGGTGCTCCACCTCGTCGACGCTCACCCGCTCCCCGTCCGACAGGCGCCTGCGGGAACGGCTCACGATCTTCCGCACGTTGACGAGGCTGAGCTGAAGGATCTCGGCGATCTCGGGATAGGAGTAGTCGAACGCCTCTCGGAGCACGTACGCGGCACGCTCGGTGGAGCTCAGCCTCTCCAGCACCAGCAACAGGGCCAGCTCCAGCGACTCCGCCTGCTGCGCGAACGCCTCCGGGTCCGAACCGGTGTCGACGGGCTCGGGCAGCCACGGTCCGACGTAGGCCTCCCGGCGCACCCGCGCCGACTGCGCCACGTTGATGGCCAGACGGGCCGTGGTGGTCGAGAGGAACGCCACCGGGCTCACCACCGCGCAGCGGTCGGTCCGCTGCCAGCGCAGCCACACCTCCTGGACCACGTCCTCCGCCTCGACCACGCTGCCGAGGATCCGGTAGGCGATCCCGAAGAGACGCGCCCGGTGCCGCACGAAGGCGGAGACAGCCTCGTCAAGGTCGCTCGTCCCGGTCATGGGGGACGACTCGGCATACATGATCCTGCGGTCCTCGTTCTTCCGGATTCGGCTGTCGCGTTGCGTTCTTCGCCAACCGGGCCAGCCTGAATCAGGGTGATACCGAGATGCATCGCATGATCTGGTGATTCGACCCGACCCGACCGGACCGGCCGAGCGACAGGCCCTCAGGGGGTCGGGGGCCGCGGGCTAGCCGCCAAGGAAGGTGACCGTCACGTCGAGCGGCGCCCGGCCGGTACGGGGGTGGCTCACCGTGACGTCCTCGAACCCCATCGACATGCCGCAGAAGAGCAGGAGCTCCTCCGGGGGCGACAGGACCTCCGCGACGGTCCTGTGGAACTTCGCCCAGGCCATCTGGGGGCAGCTGTGCAGACCCTCGGCGCGGAGCAGCAGCATCACGGTCTGCAGGTACATGCCGAGGTCGGACCACTGGGGCCGGCCCAGGTCCCGGTCGATGTAGCAGAACAGCGCGGCGGGGGCACCGAAGCAGTCCCAGTTCGCGGCCGCGGCCCGCTGGCGCGCCTCGATGTCCTCGCGCGGAATGCCGAGCGAGCCGTAGCGCTGCTCACCGAAGGCGGACCGCCGCTCGCGGTACGGGGACTTCAGTGCCGTGGGGTACTGCTCGTACTCCGGTTCGTCCCAGGGATCGCCCGCGGCCAGGCGCTCGCCGGCGCGCTTCTTGATCTCGGCGAGCGGCCGGCCGGTCACCGCGTAGACGTGCCACGGCTGGAGGTTCGAACCGGACGGCGCCCAGGCCGCCGCGGACAGCACCCGCTCCAGCGCCTCCTTCGGGACCTGCCGGTCGGTGAATCCGCGCACCGCTCGCCGACTCGTGACCGCGTCGTAGACGTCCAAGACCGTCCGCCTCCTCGCCCGCTTGTCGTGTCGACCCATTGACCGGAGGAGGCCGGAAATTGTGACAGCGAGCCCAAGATGTCACGGGCGGCACCCGGGCGCATCGCATGATCTGGTGATCGGAACCGGAGGTGCCGGGCCGCGCGCGGCGATCGAACCGGCCGAGGCCGGTATCGATGTCCTCGCGGCAGGCAAGCACCCAAAGGACGACGCCCATACGGCACTTGCCGCCGACGGCATCGACGCGCGGCAGCACGCGGTCGGCACCCTCGTCAGGCCGCCCCGGACGTCGAGGGACATGCGCAGGGTCGAGTCGTACGCCTCCGAGACCGTCACGCCCCGCGGCGGCGTGCAACCGCCCCCGCATCCCGGATCGACATAAGGTAGATATCAGAGATAAATCACCGAGGGAAGGTACATGCCATGAAGTTCGCAGTCATCGGCGGAACCGGACTCATCGGGTCACAAGTCGTGGCGGACCTCGACGCGGCCGGGCACGAAGCCGTGCCGTACTCCCTGTCCACCGGCGTGGACATCCTCACCGGTCAGGGGCTGGAGGAGGCCGTCGGGGGCGCCGACGTCGTCATCAACCTGACGAATTCGCCGACCTTTGACAACGCTTCGCTCGCCTTCTTCCAGACCTCCATGGACAACCTTCTCTCCATGAGCGAGAAGGCCGGGGTCGGGCACTTCGTCATTCTTTCGATCGTCGGCGCGGACCGCGTTCCCGATCTGGACTACTACCGGGCGAAAGTGCTTCAGGAGGACCTTCTCAAGGCCGGACCGATCCCCTACTCCATCGTCCGTGCCACACAGTTCATGGAGTTCATGGACGCGACCCTGGACATGACCACCGACGGCGGCACCGTCCGCCTGCCGCCCACGCCGATCCAGCCGATCGCCGCCGCGGATGTCGCCGCCGCCGTCGCCGATGTCGCCGCGGGCACGCCCCTGAACGGCGTCCTCAACGTCGCGGGCCCCGACGTCTACCCGCTCGACGAACTCGGCCGCATCACCCTGTCGGCCAAGGGCGACAGCCGTTCCGTCGTCACCGACGAAACCGCCGGCCTGTTCGCCGCCGCCCCCGGCGACGTCCTCACCGCCCCGAAGGGTGCCCGGATCGCCGCCACCCACTACACCGACTGGCTCTCCTGAACCTCCGCTCCGACCAGGCACTTCACGCAGGGTCTTCCGTGCGGCGGAAGGGGCATTGCGGCGCCGCGACGGGCGCCTCGACGATTTCTGACCTGCGCTTGTGCGGGGGCGACGAGGCCGTGACCTGCCAGGACGGGTTGCAGAGGCGAGCGGAGGCCGTCAGAGGGAAGCACTCTGATTCGACCCCGGAGCACCCAGAGGCAGCGCCCTCTGCAACTGGCCCCTGAGCGGCTTGAGTTGGCACCTCGGTCGAGCTGCGACGGCCGAGCGAACGACGTCGTGACTGCTGAGGGAGTCCTGGGCTGTTGCCAAGGCCGCGCGGATGCCCGAGCGTTCCGGGCAGCCGGATCGCGGCCAGGGGAGCAAGAAGCCATCATCGACCCGCCGGACCTTCGAGTCGCGGCTCGTCGGCCAGGAGTCCGGCGATTCCCGCGGGGCTGAATATGTCCTGGGTGGCGAGGGCGATGCCGCCGTGGAGGCCGGAGGCTCCCTTGAGCTGGGTCGCGGTGATGGTCAGTTTGCGCGTGGCCAGGGGCAGGGCGCGCTGGTACACCGCGGCCCGTACGGCGGAGACCAGGTCGTCGCGGAGTTCGCTGAGCGGGCCGGACAGGACCAGGGTGCGCGGGTTGAACATGTGGACGAGCATCGCCACCACCTCGCCGATCTCGGTGGCGGCCTGACGCACGGCGTGCAGCGCGATCGCGACCTGCGACTCCGCGGTGTCGACGTCCACGACGGCGACGGTTCCGGCCTGTGAACTGATCTCCAGTACGCGAGGGGGCCGGCCGCGCACGGACCGTCTGGACTCGACCTCCTCCAGGATCCCGGTGCCGACCAGATGATCCACCTGCTGTCCCACGGTCGACCGGGCCAGACCGCTGCGCCGGGCGATCTCGGCCCGGTTGGCCGAGGCGGGAGCTCGGATGTTGTGCACGGGCCGGTGTCTGTCAAAGGCTGCCTCAGCAGCGGAAACAGCCCGCGCATTGCTTCGAGGCTGCTCGTGCACGAAAAGGCCAAATACAGCAGGGGCGCACATAGCGGCGCACTTTGCCGAAGCCGACTTCGGCCGCCGGATGCCTCCTTCGCTGCCGCGGCGGCGGCCGGCTCGTCGGACGGTCAGACCGTGCGCTCGGTCACCGGGTACGGGACGAACGTGCTGCTGTTCTGGTCGATCCGCAGGGGCCTGCCGAGTGGCGGCGCACCCCGCTGGGGGCAGTCATCTGGTGCCCCTTCTCAGCCCTTGTCGCGTCCTGGGGCCCAGCCGGGCTGAGTACACGATGATCGTCCAGGAGACCTGCAGGGGCACCTCTACGAAACCGTACCGATGACACCCCCGCCCCTACTACACTGCGCACACGGCTGATTACACGCCGCACTTCGGGGCGGAATGGAGATCCGCGTCAGCGGGCATGGGGCGGCGAGCGACGACCTGCGAGAGCTGCGCCGCAGACTGACCGACGTAGAGGAACTACGAGGCCGGATCCGCAGCGTGGACGCTGAAGCGGGACCCGGCTCGCTGGGTACGTTCCTGGAAGCCCTGGCTGTCGACGCAGTCCGCGCCAGCGCCATCACTGCGATCGCGGGGGTGGTGGTGTCCTGGATCCGGCACAGAACAACCAACACAGTCATCAAACTGCGCCGGCCAGATGGTATCGAGGTCGAGGTGACCGCCGAGCGGGTGCGGAGGCTTGACTCGGCCGCCGTGCGCACCATCGTCGCCGAACTTTCCAACCTCGCCGAGGAACTGGGGAGGCAACCAGATGGTGGGCAAGCACCCGGCAGTGACTGACGGCATACCCCGCTGGAGCAGCATCCCCGGCTCCCGGGTGCTGCTGATGGGCACAGGACGGCATGCCCCGGGCTCTTCCTTGCCCGATGTGCCAGCCGTCGCTAACACCGTTGCCGATCTGGCCCAGGCGTACGTGGAACGCTGCGGCATCCCCCGCAGCGCAGTCCACACCGCGCTGGACCCAGCGACCCCGATGGAGTTGGGCGACGCCATCGCGGCCGCCGCCGAACGCGCCAGCGGTCTGCTCGTCGTCCACTACGTCGGCCACGGGCTGTTGAGCGATCAGGGCGTCCTGCATCTGGCGACCTGCTCGACCGATCCCCGACCCACCCGCCTGCCGCACACCTCGCTGCCGTACTCGACCATGCGGAGCTACCTTCGGCAGTATCTCGACGGTGGTCCTCACCGGCGCCTGGTGGTCGTCCTCGACTGCTGTTACTCGGGCCGGGCAACGGAGGGCCTGGACGGCATGGACGAGGTGATGCCACTGGCAGACATCTCCGGTGCTTATGTCATCGCCTCGGCCGGGCGCGACGAACACGCCCTCGCCCCCGAAGGCTCGAGGCACACCGCTTTCAGCGGCGCTCTCCTGCGGCTGCTCACCAGCGGCGACCCGGGCGGCCCCGCCGACTTCACTCTCGACCACACCTTCCGCCACCTTCAGCGCGAGCTGCCCGCCGCAGGCTTCCCGCGCCCCCGGCGTCTCACCGAGGGCCGCACCGGCGAACTCATCGTCGCTGCCAACCCCAGCTACCGGGCCGCCCCGTCAGCACCACCCTCCACGGAGGGCGGCGACCACAACGGCGCCGTGGAGACGAGCGTCTGCCCCTACAAGGGGCTGGCCGCCTTCGAAACGGCGGACTCGCCATGGTTCTTCGGCCGAGAGTCACTCACCCGCACCCTCACCGATGCCCTCGCTCGCAGCCACGACGACGGCCGGGTGCTCGCCGTACTGGGAGCCTCCGGTTCGGGGAAGTCCTCGCTGCTGCGTGCTGGGCTGCTGCCTGCGCTGAGCCGGGGCGAACTGGGGATCGCCGGTTCGGCCACCTGGCCGCGGGTGTTGCTCACCCCGACCGCCGACCTGCCGGCCGCGCTGGCCGAGGCGCTGTCCGGGCCCACGGGAATCCCCGCCCGACGTCTGGCGGAGATCCTGGCCGAGGATCCGCTCCGGCTGCTCGCCGCGCTGCGCGCGGGGGGTGGTCGTACGCCGGTCGTGATCGTCGTCGACCAGTTCGAGGAGGTGTTCACCCTCGCTGAGAGCGCCGGTCCCCGGGAAGCCTTCGTCCGCGCATTGCACGCCGCAGCCCACGGGGACGAGCACGGACCGGCCGCACTCGTCGTCCTCGGTGTCCGCGCCGACTTCTACGCGGAGTGCATGGCCGTTCCCGAACTCGTACCCTCATTGCGTGAACAGCCCGTCGTCGTGGGGCCGATGTCCACCGCCGAACTCCGCGACACTGTGGAAAAGCCGGCGGCACGGGCCGGATTCGCGCTCGAACCTGGCCTGGTCGACGTACTTCTCGGCGATCTGGGGGCATCACCCCTCACCAAGAGCCAGCACCAAGGGTCCTACGACGCAGGCCGGTTGCCGCTGCTTTCGCACGCGCTGAAGACCGCCTGGCAGCAGCGCACCGGCCCCATACTCACGGTCGCCGGGTACAAGGAGACAGGACGTATCCACGGGGCACTGGCCGCTACCGCCGAGCTCGCGATGTCCCGCCTGGACGAGGGGGGCCGCGACGCCGCCCGGGGTCTTCTGCTGCGCCTGGTGCGCATCGGCGAGGGCACCGAGGCGACCAAACGTCGGGCCGCCCGCTCCGAACTGCTCGCGGAAGTCCCCGACCCGGAGCGGGCCGCCGCCGTCCTCGCCGCGTTCACGACGGAGGACACCCGGCTCATCACCATGGAGCGCGACAGCGTGGAGATCATCCACGAGACGCTGCTGCACGCATGGCCCCAACTGCGCACCTGGATCGCGGAGAACACGACGAGACTTCGCACCGAACAGCAACTGACGGAGGCAGCCCACACCTGGGAGAGGGCGGGCCGCGACCCGTCCCTGCTACAGACCGGAAGCCGCCTCGCCCGCGCCGAAGCCTGGGCCGCCGAAGAGCCGATGGACAGCGGCAACCCGCTGGCCTTGGAATTCGTCCGGGCCGGCGGTCGTCGGCGGCGCAGATCCGCCCGACAGCGCCGGACCGCCGTGGCGGTGGTGCTGTGCGTTCTGGTGGCCGTCGCCACATCGTTGGGCGTGCTCTTCCGAAGCGCCGACGCACAGCGCCGCGAGGCCCAGTCCCAGCACCGCACGGCCACTGCCCGCGGACTGGTGTTCCAGGCCGAGTCCCTGCGCGCCACCGCCCCGGACACCGCCGTACGCCTGGGCATCGCCGCCCAGCGGCTCGGACCCGGTGACGACGCCCGGGCGAGCCTCATGACGACCCTCCTGACCCGTCACCAGCCCGATCTCCTCACCGCCCACACCGGTCCCGTCAAGGCCGTCGCATGCAGCGACGACGGCCACACCACAGCGACCGCAGGCACCGACCACGCAGTCCTGCTCTGGGACACCTCCGACCGTGCCCGCCCACGCCGCGTAGCCCGTCTGACAGGCCATCACGCACCGGTGCGGGCCCTCGCCTTCGCACCGGGCGGCGCATTGCTCGCGACCGGCGGCGAGGACCGCACGATCATCCTCTGGGATGTGTCAGATCCCTCCGAGCCGCGGCGCCTGAGCAGCATCACTGGCGCGACCAGCACCATCGAGGCGATCGCCGTCAGCCGCGACCGGCACACTCTGCTGAGCGGCGGAGCCGGCCGCTTCGGCATCCTGTGGGACATCACCGACCTCGGCCACCCCCGAAGAACCGCGACGCTGGAGGGCGGCACATACCGTCAGGTCCACGGCGTGGCCTTGACCCCCGATGGTCGCACCGCCGTGGTCGACGGCGCCGGAGAGAGCCCGTACATCTGGAAGATCAGCGACCCGAAGCGCCCGCGCAGAATCGGCTTCGCTCCCGGACGGGGCGCCGAAGAGGTCTACGCGGTCGCCATCGCGCCGGACGGACACACCCTCGCCGTCGCGTACAGCGACAACGAGGTCGTCCTGTGGGACATCCGGCAGCTCACAACAACCGACAACCAGCGCCAGCTGTCGGTCATTCGCGCCCACACCCGTCCTGTGCACGGGCTTGCCTTCAGCCCGGACGCCCGTACCCTCGCGACCGCCTCCGCCGACCACACCGCTCTGCTCTGGAATGTCACCGACCAGGCCCACCCCCGCCGGTTGGCCGTCCTCGCCGGTCACACCGGCCCGGTCAACTCGGTCACCTTCACTCCTGACGGCCGCACCGTGGTAACCGGCAGCGACGACGGTACGGCCGCCCTCTGGGACGCCACCGAAGAGGTACTCCCCCACCCCACTGCCGCCCTCAGCGCCCCCGACGGTCGTGTGCTCGGCGCCGTCCTCCCGCCCGGCGCACCCGCCCTGGCTGCCACGCTGGACGGCGCCGGACAGCACGTCGTTCTGTGGGAGGTCACCGAGCCCGACCGACGTCGGCGCCTCGCCTCCGTTCCGGCCGCCCAGCCCCTCTCGGTCGCCTTCAGCCCAGACGGTAAACGGATGGCCGTCGTGGACGACGAATCCACGAAGGTGGCGCTCTACGACCTCACCGATCCGACCAAACCGCAGCACGCGTCGACCCTCACCAACGACCACGGGTGGGTAGCTTCGGCGGTCTACGGACCCGACGGCCGTACCCTGGCGACCGTGACCCAGGGCCTCCTCGTAGATGACCCCACCTTTGGCACACCTGTCATCGACGCCGGTAAATCCGTCACCATCCTCTGGGACATCACCCGCCCCACCCGCCCAGAGCACGTCGCCGACATCCCCGCCGGACTGAACGGGTACGTCGTCTTCAGTCCGGACCGACGCACCCTGCTCTCGGTCGCTGACGGCGAAGCGGTCGTCCTGTGGGACGTGCGCATCCTGGCAAAGCCCCGGCGTCTGGGTAGCGTCGGTACAACCGGGAACGCCTTCGAGGGCGATCCCGCCGCGGCCTTCACCCCGGATGGAAAGATCCTCGCCCTCGCCCGTGACGACCGCCAGGCCGCCGTGCTCTACGACATTACCGAGCCGAACCAGCCCAAGGAACTGGCGAGCCTCGTCGGCCACGCCGACACCCCCCAGTCCTTGGCCTTCGGCGCCCACGGCCACCTGATCGCTACCTCGGCGAACGACGGAACCATGATCCTCTGGGACGTCACAGTTCCCTCCACCCCACGGCAACTCACCACCGTCACAGGGCCGACGACCAGCTCTTTCGGGCACCTGGCCTTCTCCCCCGACACCCGCACCCTCGTCAACATCGAAACCGACTACGACGAACCTCGAACGGGCTTCCTCTGGGACGTCACCCCCATCACCCAGTCCCTCACGGCCCCCACCACCCGCGCCTGCGCTCTCGTCCACCGCGGCCTCAACCCCGCCGAGTGGCAAAAAGCCACCGCCGGCCTGCCTTACCAGCAGACATGCCCCGCGTGATCTGCGCCCGGCCCACCATCCAGGACTGACCCTCCACCCTGACTCGGGTACGGACGAGCCTGACCGCACTGAACTTATGAGGACTACCAAGCAGCGGCCCTCCGCGACCCTGTTCTGCACCCGTGCATCCTGTCTCGAATTCGCGTCCAGCCCCTCGCACAGGTCACTGACCAGAGGGAGCCGGAGCTGTGTGAGTCGGTCAAGCGCGAGAAGACGCCCCCCGGCGTGCGAGCGAGGCTTCAGAACGGGCGCTCGGCGGTGCTCAGGACGCCGAATTCGGTGCCATCCATCACCTCCGAGAGCGCCTGCGGCACGCGGTGCATATGGCAGTGATGGGGATCTTTGAATCTGGCTCTGGCCGCAGTTTCGTGACGGCCTTGAAGCTGGGCCGGATACTCCTACGGCGCCCAAGCCGCCGTGCCCCGCACAGCAGGACCCGCCACCCCCTGTGCGAGGGGGGCCTGTGGGGAACCGAATAAGGTGGGTGGGCGTCCTCAAGCCCGTGATCAACGGTCCGAGGATGGCGGCACACGGGTGGAGACGCGGGGTGGCGGCCTCAGTAGTCGTGGTTCTGGCCGGGTGCGGGAGCAGCACGCCACAACCGGTCGGGGATCCTGATCCGGGCGGACGGTTGCTTGCGGCGATCAAGCCGGTGCTTGCCGTCGCTCCGGCGGGGGCTCATATCTCTTCGAGGTACGCGACCAAGCCGAGGTGGGACTCTTGTGATGGGATTGAGTCCGCTTACGGCTGGGACGAGCCAACGGTGGACCTGGAGTTCACGGGCGGGGGCACGGACGCGCAGGTCGTCGCGCATCTGAAGTCAGCCCTGCGAAAGTCGGGCTGGATCTTCGACACCGCGAACTCCGCGCCTACCGGGCCGTGGTACTGGCACAAGACCGTGGCCAGGCACGTCCAGGGCACCGTGCAACTGCTGGGCGGTTCGGCCTTCAACCCCTCCGACTGGGACCTCCAGGCCACCACTCCCCCGGCCACCCACCCGGTCACCGGCTGTTGAACTGTTCCCCACCTCCTACAACCGCTTGTCGGCGAGTGCAGGAGAACTGAGCACTGCGCACCCAATCAAGATCATTCGCGCAATCGCGGCCACATCCTTGAAAGCGGCTCTGTCCGCAGTTCCGTGAACGGACATATGGCAGGGAGCGCACGTGACGCATGTGGCACTCTGGCCGGATGGCAGAGAGCGACCGGGAACGCGCGGAGGGCTGGATCTGGAACGAGAACGTCCAGCTCTTCTTGGCTCTCCTGGCGCGTTACGCCGGCTATGACTTCGATGGAACCGACTGGCAGGCAGTCGAACTCGGCCTTGAGGCCACTGATGATGAGCACCTGGAGTGCTGGTACAGCTATCCACTCGTCGGATCGGACCATCACCTTGAAGTGCGCCTTGCCAAGGCCGTGGGTGGCGATGAGGTTTCTGTCCGCGTGGAGGGAACTTCCAACCCTGAGCTGCTGCTGAGGGCCGGGGCTGGGACGGGGTGGTCTGGGGTGGGTGAGGTCTCTCTTGCGGGCGGGAACAGGTGGTGCGGGAGCGGGCTCAGGGTTCGATGGCGAGGTGTTCGATGAGGTCGTCGCGGAGCGTGAACCGATAGTGGAGATCGATGGTGCCGCCGGGGAAGTTGCCTTCGAGGTGGTGTGTGGCGATGTAGTGGGCGGTGTCGGTCTGCTGGGCGTTCGTGAGGTGGATGGTGTAGGTGAATTCGGTGGCGGATCGGTCCAGCCACCGCTCGATCGCGGTGCTGCCCTGGTAGGTGTTGCCGTCGTCGATCACTGTGGCGTCGTCGGTGAACGTCGTGACCGCGATGGCGGTGTCGTGGGTGCGGTGCGCTGTGAGGTAGCGGGTGATCACCGCGGGCAGGTCGTCCGGGGTGATGGTCCGGGGCTGGCTGTCGTGCATGACGCTCCTGATGATGGTGGCGGGTTCAGACGGTGGGGGTGGTGCCGCCGTCGATGACGTGTTCGGCGCCGACGATGGCCGAGGCACGGTCGGAAACGAGGAAGGCGACGAGTTCGGCGACCTCCTCGGGACGGTTGGGGCGGCCGAGCGGGATGCCTCCCAGCGAGTCCATGAGCCGGCCCAGCGCCGCTTCCTGGCTGATGCCGGCGTCGTGGGCGATCCGGGCGACGAGGTTGTCGGCAGCCGAGGTCTGGACGAAGCCGGGCGAGACGGTGTTGACGCGGACGCCGTGCGGGGCGACCTCGTTGGCCAGGCCCTTGCTGTACGTGGTCAGGGCAGCCTTGGCGGCGGCGTAGGCCAGGGTGCCGTTCCACAGCGGCATGCGGCGCTGGATCGAGGTGACGTGCACGACCGAGCCCCTGCCCGTGGCGATCATGTGCGGGAGGAGTGCGCGGTCCAGGCGGACGGCGGCCAGCAGGTTCGTGTTCAGCTCCCTGGCCCAGTCGTCCTCGCCGAGCGCGGCGAATCCTCCTGCCGGTGCCTCGGAGCCGCCGAGGGTGTTGACCAGGATGTCGACGCCTCCCACGCGGGCGTCCACCTCGGAGGCGACGTGGGCGGCGCCCTGGGCGGTGGACAGGTCGGCGGCGATGAACGTCTTCTCCTCGACGTCGTCGGGGCGGCTGCGGGCGGTGACCAGCACGGTCGCGCCGGCCTCGGCGAGCCGTCGGGCGATCGCGGCTCCGGTGCCCTTGGTGCCGCCGGTGACCAGAGCGCGTCGGCCTTCGAGGGATTCGCTGATGGATGTGGTCACGGTGTGCTCCGTTCCCGGGCGCGGGTATAGGATGCGCCGCTCCCGTCCTGACTGCTAAAATAGAAGCTACTAACTTCGACTTTAGCAGTAACTGAGGGGATGGTCGCCGTGGCAAGCCGGATCAGGCTGGAGGACCGGGAGTGCCCGCTGTCCACGACGGTGGAACACGTCGGCGAGTGGTGGACCCTGCTGATCCTCCACGACGCCTTCGACGGCTACACCCGCTTCGACCAGTTCCAGGAGAGCCTGGGCATCTCCTCCAGCATGCTCACCACCCGGCTGAAGACCCTGGTCGCGGACGGACTGCTGGAGCGCCGGCCCTACCAGATCAGCCCCGTCCGGCACGAGTACGTACTCACCGAACTCGGGCGCTCGCTGCGCCCGGTGATCGTCACCCTGGCCGCGTGGGGCAATGCCCGCCTCACGCCGACGGAGCGCAGCATGATCCTCGTCGACGCGCACAGCGGCGAGGAAGTCGAGCCCGTCGTCGTCGACGCCAAAACCGGCCGCCGACTCGACGACAGCGCCGCCTACGTCTTCACCGCGGGCCCCGCAGCCAGCGACGCCATGCGCAGCCGCTACGCGGCACGGCCGACCATTCCCGCGGAAGAGGCGTAAGTCCGCCCTGAAGAGCCTCGTACAGCCTTGAGCAGGGCCGCGAGCACGGGCTGCACCTGACCAGCCTCGCGGCACCGGCTTGTCACCGGCGTGATACCTGCCAACCCTCCCCGGTCGTCGAGAACTGGATCAAGTGAGGCGGGGAGCAATACCGGTCGTTTCCAAGGGTCTGGGCGGAATTTCGTGACGGTCACGATCGTGTAGTCCTTGGCCAGCGCGTTTGGCAGTGGGAACGCCCAGGTCATGGGGGATCTGTTCGCGTTAAAGGACGTGCTGTTCCCGGATGCTGTGGGGATGGTGCTGGAACGGTTGTCCGAGGTCAGCGAGGTCGTTGTGGCCGAAGCCCACAGCGCCATAACGGAGTTGACATGCCCAGACTGCGCGACTGCCTCGCGTCGGGTGCACAGCCGCTACAGGCGGCGGCTCGCCGAGTATCCAGTCGGCGGGCGGCGCGTGGTGGTGAAGCTGGAGGTCCGGCGGTTCTTCTGCGATGCCGCCGGATGCGGGCGGCGCACATTCGTCGAGCAGGTCCAGGGTCTGACCACGCGCTATGCCCGAGCCAGCCCCGGTGTGAAGACGCTGTGGCGGTCCGTTGCGCTCACAGCGGGCGGCCGGCCGGGGATGCGCTTGCTGGCCGTTCCCACCGGCCGGCCCGCCTGCTCGGCCAACTGCACGCGCCCGACGTCCCCACCCGGAGCCCGCGAGTGCTGGGCGTCGACGACTTCGCCTTCCGCCGCTCGCGCACCTACGGAACCATCCTGCTCGACGTCGAGACGTCCACGCCCATCGACCTGTTGCCCGACCGCACCAGCGAGACGCTCGCTGCCTGGCTCACCGCACATCCCCGCGCCGAGGTCATCTGCCGGGACCGCGACAGCGGCTACAGCCGCGCGATCAAGGAGGCAGCACCGGACGCCACCGAGGTGGCCGACCGCTGGCACATGCTTCAGAACCTGTCAGCCGCGGTCGAGAAGACATGCCACCAGCACCGCTCCTGCCTGCACAAATACGCTCTGGACGATGTGGACGCACCTGCGCCGCCGACCGCACCGCCCAGGGAACTGCTGCCGCTGAGGCCGCCGCTCGACACCATCCCCAACACCCCGCTCATGCAGCGGGTGACCGAACGGCATGCGGAGATCCACCGATTACGCGAGGCGGCGTGGACGATCAGCGCCATCGCCCGCCGGTTCGGACTGGACCGCAAGACCGTCCGCCGCTACCTGACCACTGATCTCGAGGTGCTGATCGCCTCGGCCCGCGACCGCCGCCCCCGCCAACTCGACTCCTACCGGCCCTACCTGCAACAACGATTCGCTGACGGCTGCAGCAACGCCGCCCAGCTCTACCGAGAGATCCACGAGCACGGCTACCGCGGCAACCATCAGGCCGTCCGCCTCTACATCCGCTCCGCCGGCTCGCCCGGCAACGGATCAACGGGCTGTTCGCGATGCTCCGCGACGGCACCTTCTACGAACTCCGAACCCCACGCCTCGCTTGACGAAAGACATAGAGGCCCCCCGGGTTCTGCAGCCACTCACGCGACCCCGGGGTGATGACGTTTGATCATGCTATTGACCTGCAACAACGCACCTACCGGGCGCATGGAAAGCGATTCGACCCGAATTCGACCCCGCCCCCTCCCACCACGGCAACGACCAGCTTCGATCTGCAACTATGTGAATTCTGCCGCTGTACCAGCCGTATGCAGTCGGGGAGTTGCCACAAAGGAGCTAGACCGGTCATTCGCCGCAAATCATCGAAGCTGCGGCGACATGAGCCGCAGGTGAAGAACGGAAGACATGGCGGCACCCTTCACTGAGGTCGAGCACCGAGGCGCATTCAGATCTGGCCTCTGAACAGGCCTTTTATATCAAACCTTCCGTGAGGCGGAAGGGGTGTTGCGGCGCCGCGACGCCCTTCCGGACGATGTCGCCACCACCCAACGACGGGAGCCGCAACGATGCCGCACATGACCGCCTTCGCCAGGAACCAGTGGTACGTCGCCGCCTACAGTCACGAGGTCGGGCGGGAGTTGCTCGGGCGGGCGATCCTCGGGGAACCTCTTGTGTTCTACCGGGCGGAGGAGGACGGCGCGCCCGTCGCGTTGAGCGACCGCTGTGTGCACCGACGCTACCCGCTGTCGGAGAGCGGGCTCGACGGCGACCGGATCGTGTGCGGGTACCACGGGTTCACCTACGACCGCACGGGCGCGTGCGTGTACGTGCCGGGACAGAAACGCATCCCGCGCACCGCCCGGGTGGCCTCCTACCCGGTGGTCGAGCAGGACTCGCTGGTGTGGGTGTGGGTCGGCGACCCGGCCCTCGCCGACCCGCGGTCCATACCGCGGGCCCGCCACCTCGACGCCCCCGGCTGGACGACCGTCCGCGGCATGGAGCCCATCGACGCCGACTACGGCCTCCTCGTCGACAACCTCCTCGACCTCTCCCACGAGACCTATCTGCACGGCGGCTACATCGGCACCCCCGAGGTCGCCGAGACCCCCATCACCACGGAGGTCGACGAGGGCGCCGGGATCGTGCGGGTCAGCCGGCACATGGACGACGCCGAGTGCCCGCCGTTCTACGCCCGTTCGACCGGGATCGCGGGGCGCATCACACGCTGGCAGGACATCGAGTACCACGCGCCGTGCCTGTATCTGCTGCACAGCCGGATCGCCCCGGTCGGCGTCCTGCCGGAGGCCGACGGCAGCGACCCGAACGGCTTCCACACCGAGATCACCTACGCGATCACCCCGTCCGGGGACGGCAAGGTGTACGACTTCTGGATGGTCTCCCGGGACTGGGCGACCGACGACGCCGAGGTCACCGAGTTCCTGCGGAGCAACAACCACACGGTGGTGATGCAGGACGTGGACGCCCTCAACCTCCTCCAGCGGACGCTGGGTTCGGAGCGGGCCGGCTACCAGGAGCTGAGCATCAACATCGACACCGGTGGCCTCGCCGCCCGCCGTATCCTCGCCCGGCTGGTCGAGGAGGGCGACAAGCCCGTGGAGAAGGTCCTGTGAGCGCACCGACCGGTGAGGTCTACCGCATCGACTGGCTGCCGGGCACCGACGTCCTGCACGGCACCTGCCACTGCGGCGCCGAGCACACCGCCCAGGACCCGGTCGAGATGTGGGAGTGGATGCTCGGCCACCCCGAAGGCCACCAGCCCCAGCCCCAGCCACGGCCCCAGCCCCAGTCCCCGGAGCGCGCCTCATGAGCCTGTACGAGGCCGAACTCGTCGTGGCCGAGCGCGAGTCGGCGGCGGACGGGGTCGTCGCCCTGACCCTGCGGCATCCACTGGGCGAGGAACTGCCCGGCTGGGACCCCGGATCCCATGTCGATGTCGTGCTCGGACCTGAGCTGGAGCGGCAGTTCTCGCTCTGCGGGGATCCCGGGGACCGGTCCGGCTGGCGGGTCGCGGTGCTCAGGGAGCCGGACGGGCGCGGCGGATCCGCCTACGTCCACGAGCAGTTGCGCGTCGGCGACAAGGTGCGGGTGCGCGGGCCGCGCAACCACTTCCGGCTCGAACCCGCACCCCGCTACCGGTTCCTCGCGGGCGGCATCGGCATCACCCCGATCCTGCCGATGCTCGCCGCCGCGGAGGCCGCGGGCGCCGAGTGGACGCTGCTGTACGGCGGGCGGACCCGCCGGTCCATGGCGTTCACCGGCGAGTTGGCGCGGTACGGGGCGGAGCGGGTCACCGTCGCCCCGCAGGACGAGACCGGGCTGCTGGACCTGGCCGCCGTACTCGACGACGTCCCGGACGGCACCCTCGTGTACTGCTGCGGTCCGGGGCCGCTCCTCGACGCGGTGGAGGCGCGCTGCCCGGCCGGGCTGCTGCGGGTCGAGCGGTTCCAGCCGAAGGCCCGACAGGCGGGCGAGGAGCGGGAGTTCGAGGTCGTCCTCGCGCAGAGCGGTCGTGCCCTCACGGTCGCGCCCGGTGTCTCCGTGCTCGACACCGTCCGGGCCGCCGGGGTCGAGGTGCTCTACTCCTGCACCGAGGGCACCTGCGGGACGTGCGAGACGGATGTCCTGGAGGGCGACCCGGATCACCGGGACTCGGTGCTCACCGAGGAGGAACGGGCGGCCGGGGAGACCATGCTCATCTGCGTGTCGCGGTGCCGGGGGGCGCGTCTGGTACTGGATCTGTGATCCGCAGGTCCGCCTCGATCCGTGCCACCGCCGCCAGCAGGTGCGGCAGCAGATCGCGGCGGGCCGCCGCGGCGGACATCCGGCCGGAGTGCATCGCGAGGGTCGCTCCGGCCACCACCCGGCCGCTCCGGTCCCGTACCGGGGCGGCCATCGTGCTGACGCCGGGCTCGGGATCGCCTTCCAGCAGCACGCAGTCGGGTTGCGGCTCCCCGGCCAGCAACAGCCGCCCCGCCGCCGTCCCGTGCGCCGGGAAGCGTGTCCCGACCGCGATCGTGGCCGCCATCACCCGCCGGGGCCGGGCGGCGGCGACCGGCACCACGGCGTCGCCGTCCGGCAGGCACAGCGCCGCCGACTCCCCCGTCAGTTCGGCGAGTTGTGCCAGATGCGGCTGTGCGAGGTTGGGCAGGTCCAGGCCGGCGAGGTAGGCGTAGCCGAGTTCCAGGACGCGCGGGGTGAGGCGGAAGCGGCGGCCGTCCGAGTGGACGTAGCCGAGGTCGGCGAGGGTGAGCAGCAGGCGGCGGGCGGCGGCGCGGGTGAGGTCGCAGGCGCGGGCCACCTCGCTGAGCGTGCGCGCCGGATGCTCGGCGTCGAAGGCCCGGATGACGGCCAGGCCGCGCTCGAAGGACCTGACGAAATGCGGTGCGCGAGCATCCCTCGACATCATCGCCTCCCGGTCCGACGCGGTCCGACACGGACAACACGGTGAGAGCGCGGTTCGATAACTGTCAACAATTTTGTCAGCTAAACCCATTGACCGGGTTGTACGGCCGGTTCTACCGTCCCGCTGAGCACCAATCGAGCACCAGTGTGCGCACAGCGCACAGCCTGTCGGAACACCGTTGTCTGCACAGGAGGAGCCATGCGTCGTCTGCTCGCCGGTCTCGCGACCGGCACCTTCCTGCTCGCCACGGCGGCCTGCGGCTCCTCCGGGGGTTCGTCGTCCACCTCGACCTCGTCGGGCGGCACCACCACCGTCAAGGTGGGGATCATCCCCATCGTCGACGTCGCCCCCCTCTATCTCGGCCAGAAGGAGGGCTTCTTCAGCAAGCGCGGCCTGAAACTGTCGATGACACTCGCCCAGGGCGGCGCGGCCATCGTGCCCGGCGTGACGAGCGGTCAGTTCCAGTTCGGCTTCAGCAACATCACCTCGCTGATGATCGCGCAGTCCAGCAACGTGCCGGTGCAGGCGATCGCCAACGGCGTGGCCTCGACGGGCGTGGCGGGCAAGGACTTCGGCGGTCTCGTCGTGAAGAAGGGCAGCAGCATCACCTCGCCGAAGCAGCTGGAGGGCAAGAAGGTCGCCGTCAACACGCTGAAGAACATCAACGAGACCGCGGTCCGCGAGTCCGTGCGCAAGGCGGGCGGCGATCCGGACAAGGTGCAGTTCGTCGAGCTCGCCTTCGACCAGATGCCGGCCGCGCTCGACAAGGGCCAGATCGACGCCGCGATGGCTGTCGAACCAGCCCTTGCGACCATGAAGCTCCAGGGCGCCACCGAGATCGCCTCGCCGCTGGTCGACGTGGCGAAGAACCTCACCGTCGCCATGTACTTCACCTCGACGTCGTACGCGCAGAAGAACCCCGCTGTCGTGAAGAAGTTCCAGGCGGCCGTCGCGGAGTCGCTGTCCTACGCCGACGCGCACTCGGACGAGGTCCGGCAGATCGTCACCACCTACACCAAGACACCCGCGAACGTCCTGGCCGCGGTGACGCTGCCCAAATGGCCCGCCGAAGCGAACCGTTCCTCGATCGAGACGCTGGAGAAACTCAGCGAGCAGGACGGCCTCTTCAAGACGGCACCCGACCTGGACAAGCTGCTGCCGTGAAGGGTCTCAACACCGCGTTGGGTGCGGCCGGGCTCGCGGTCTTCCTCGCCCTGGGCGAGGCGGTGCCGCGGCTCGGCCTGGTCAAGGCCGACTACTTCCCGCCGACCAGCCGGATCGCCCGCGCCCTCGGCACCGAACTCGCCGACGGCGCCTTCTGGTCGGCGCTCGGCGACACCCTCACCGGCTGGGCGGTGGGCCTGGCCGTCGCGGTCGGCGCCGGCATCGCGGCCGGGGCCGCCCTCTCGATCGTCCCGCACCTGCGCGAGGCCACCGCCTCCACCATCGAGTTCCTCCGCCCGATCCCCTCGGTCGCCCTGATCCCCCTCGCGATCCTCCTCTACGGCACCGAACTCCGCTCGGTCCTCCTGCTCGTCGTCTACGCCTCCTTCTGGCAGGTGCTGATCCAGGTGATGTACGGCGTCCAGGACGTCGACCCGGTCGCCGAGGAGACGGCACGGTCGTACGGTCTCGGCACCTGGGCCCGGGTCCGCCACGTGCTGTGGCCGACCGCGCTGCCGTACGTGATGACCGGCGTCCGGCTGGCCGCGGCGGTCGCGCTGATCCTCACCATCACCGCCGAACTGGTCATCGGCGCACCGGGGTTGGGGCAGCAGATCGCGGTCGCCCAGGCCTCCCAGGCGGTGCCGGACATGTACGCCCTGATCGTGGTGACCGGGCTTCTCGGACTGGTCATCAACGTGGGCGCCCGGTCGGTGGAACGGCGGGCGCTGGCCTGGCACCAGTCGGTGCGCGGGGAGGTGGCGGTGTGAGGCGGCTGCTGCTCAGAGTGGTGTACGTACTGGCCCTGCCCGCGCTGCTGGTCGCGCTGTGGTGGGCGGCCTCGGCCGGCAGCACGAACGTCTACTGGCCGCCGCTGCGCACGATCCTGAAGACCTTCCCGGACGTCTGGACCGGCCGGCGGCTCCACGACGACCTGCTGCGCAGTGTGCTGCGACTGCTCGCCGGGTACGCGACGGCGGCCGTCGCCGGCGTGGCCCTGGGCACGGTCATCGGCTCGTACCGGCGGGTGCGGGCGGTGTGCGAACCGGTCCTGGAGTTCCTGCGGGCGGTGCCGCCGCCGGTGCTCGTCCCGGTCATCATGCTGTTCGCGGGCATCGGCGACACCATGAAGATCGTGGTGATCGCCAGCGGCTGCGTCTGGCCGATCCTGCTCAACACGGTCGAGGGCGTGCGGGCGGTCGACCCGGTGATGGCCGAGACGGCCCGCTCCTACGGCATCACGGGCGCGGCCCGGCTGCGTACGCTGGTACTGCGTTCGGCGAGCCCGCAGATCTTCGCGGGCCTGCGGCAGGCGCTGTCGATCGGGATCATCCTGATGGTCATCAGCGAGATGTTCGCGGCCAGCAACGGGCTCGGCTACACCATCGTGCAGTTCCAGCGCGGCTTCGCGATCCCCGACATGTGGACCGGGATCCTGCTGCTGGGCCTGCTCGGCTTCGCGCTGTCGGTGGTCTTCCAGCTGGTCGAGCGGCGGGTGCTCGGCTGGTACCACGGGCTGCGCGCGACAACCCGGCGGTCCTGAATGAACCTCGCGAAGGGGCGGGTCATGCTCGACGTACGCGGCCTGAAGAAGGTCTACGACGGATCCGGCCGCCGTATCGAGGCGGTGCGGGACCTCACCTTCACCGTGACGGCGGGCGAACTCGTCTGCCTGGTCGGCCCGTCGGGCTGCGGCAAGACCACCCTGCTGAAGTGCATGGGCGGCCTGCTCACCCCGACCGGCGGCGAAGTCCTCCTGGAGGGCCGGAAGGTGACCGGTCCGCCTCCCGGCATGGCGTTCGTCTTCCAGGAGTACGGGCGCAGCCTGTTCCCCTGGATGCGGGTCGCCGAGAACGTCGAACTCCCCCTGAAGCAGAAGCACTTGCCCCGCGAGCGGCGGAAGGCACTCGTCACCGACGCGCTCGGCTCGGTCGGTCTCGCGGACGCCGCCGGCGCCTACCCGTGGCAGCTCTCCGGCGGTATGCAGCAGCGGGTGGCGATCGCCCGCGCCCTCGCCTACGAACCCCAGGTGCTCCTGATGGACGAGCCGTTCGCCGCCGTCGACGCCCAGACCCGGGCCGATCTGGAGGACCTGGTCCGGGGGTTGTGGCGGGAGCGCGGGATCACCATCCTGTTCGTCACGCACGACATCGACGAGGCCGTCTACCTGGGCCAGCGGGTGATCGTGCTCTCCGCCTCCCCGACCGTCGTCCAGGAGCAGCTGAAGGTCGATCTGCCGGACGAGCGCGACCAGTTGCACACACGGGTCGCCCCGCGCTTCGCCGAACTGCGGACCCACGTCTACGAGCAGATCCAGGCGGCGAAGCGCGGGGTTCCCCGGGGGGAGGACCCGGTCACGAAGTCAGATACGCCTCCACCTCACTGAACTGGCCGGCCGGCCAGCCGTTGTTGGCGGTGACGGTCAGCCGCAGATAGCGCAGGTTGGTGGAACTGGGCAGCGGCACGGTGACGGTGTTGCCGGTGGCCGGGTCGAAGCGGTAGCCCGTGGAGCCCACCACGGTCGAGTAGTTCGAGCCGTCGGTGCTGCCGAGGACGGTGATGGTCTGGGTGCGCGCGCTCCAGGCCGAGGACGGGGGCAGTTTCAGCACCAGCCGGCGGGCCGCGTAGGCGGAGCCGAGGTCGACGGTCAGGGACTGCGGGAAGGCGTTGTTGGTGGACTCCCAGTAGCTGTTCGCGTCGCCGTCGACCGCCTTGCCGGGCGTGTAGACGTCCTGCGAGCCGGTGGCGGTCGCCGGGCGGCCCTTGGCGAGGTTGCGGTTCGGGTCCGGGTCGGGGTCGCCCTGTCCGGGCGTCGGCCAGGTGGAGCAGTCCGACCAGGTGCTGGACCAGCCGGAGTTGCCGCCGCCGTCGGTGAGCGCGAAGGAGCCGGAGTTCGCCGGGTAGGGGCAGTTGTAGATGCCGGCCGCGCCGACGCCGGTGGCGGTGACGTTGCGGAAGGCGGCGGCGCCCTGCGCCTCGGCCTGCACCACGACCGTCCCGGTGTTCTGCACGGTCGCGCCGGTCACGTTGACGTTCCGGACCGGGTACCCCTGCCCGCCGCCGGAGACGAACTCGAAGGCGCTGTACGGGCTGTTGGTGATCGTGGTGTTGGTGATGTCGACGGTGGCGTTGATGGCGCTGTCGTAGGAGTCGACGCGCAGCGCGCCCATCGGGTGGTTCCAGTTGGGGTTCATCGCGCCGGTGCGCACGAGCGTGTTGCCGTCGACCGTGATGGTGCCGGACAGCGGGGAGAACGGGTCGAGGAACTTCTGGTTGGAGATGGCGATACCGCTGCCGAGGGCGTTGGTGTCGGAGACCAGGTTGTTCCTCACCGAGAGGTCGGTGCCGCCGTAGATCGCGATGCCGTTGGCCAGGTTCGGCTGGGAGATGGTGTTGTTGGTGAAGCTGGAGTTGGAGTCGGGCGAGTTCAGGGACCACATGGCGAGGGAGTCGTCGCCCTGGTTGCGCAGGAAGTTGTTGCGGACCTGGACGCCGTGGGCGTTGCCGTTGAGGTTGAGGCCGTCGGCGGTGGTGTCGAGGATGCGGTTGTTCTCGACGACGAGGTTGTCGTTGTTGCCGGTCAGCCAGAACCCGCACTTGAGGTGCTGGATCCACATGCCGGACACGGAACTGTTCGGCCCGAGCGAGCCGTTGACGAAGTTGTCCGGGTTGGAGTCGACGCGTTCGGTGACCTCGCCGATGACCGCGAAGTTGTTGATGTGGACGTTCCCCGAGGAGCTGGTCTGGTCGATGAACCGCGAGGTGTGCACGACCGAGTACCAGCTGCCGGCGCCGAGCAGGGTCACGTTCTGTACGCCGCTGAGCGAGGACGTCAGCTTGTAGTCGCCCGGCGGGATCCACACCGTGCCGCCCTGGGCGGCGGAGATGGCGTCCCGGAAGGCCTGGGTGGAGTCGCCGTTGCCGCTGGGGTCGGCGCCCTTGGAGACGACGGAGACCGATCCGGCGGGCTGTGCGGCGGCCCCGGCGACCTGCTCGAAGTCGGCCACGTCGACGGTGACCTGGGTGCCGGTGGACTCGAAGGCGACCTTGTCGCCGGCCTGGATGTTCTGGCCGAGCAGCAGCCGGGCGTTGTCGAAGAAGTGGTGCTGCTTGGCGCCGGCGATCCAGCCGGTGTCCACGTAGGAGTACTTGGAGGTGACGGCGAGGGTCTTCGCGAGCTTCACCCCGTTGACGTACACGTTCAGCGTGCCGGTCTGCCCGTCAGGGACGCTGTAGGAGAGGTTCACGGCGTTGGACGCCTGGGGTGCGGTGAACTCGACCCGCTGCCCGGAGGTCAGGCGCACGGCCTGGCGTCCGGAGGCCTCGGAGGCGAGGGTCCCCTGCGTGTAGTCCGGGCCGATCTTGGTGCCGGTGGTGGTCGCCGACTCCGCCTCGGCCGAGGTGAAGGGGAGGCTCGCGCCCGCGGCCGCGTGGGCGGCGGGCGCGAGGGCCACGAGCATGCCCGCGGCGAGCGCAACGGCGGCCGCAATAGCTGGCATGCTCCTGACAGATCTGGCGGTGCTGCTCTGCATGTGCTGATCCCTTCGGTGTGGGGGGACGGGGATAGCGCGAGCGGTACCGGCGGCTCAGTTCGTCAGCCAGACCGCCGTGTCCTGCGGCAGCCGGCCTTCGTCGTCCAGCGGGCCGCTGCCGAGCAGGAGTCGGGAGTGGGCGGGGAGTTCGGCGGGGGTGGCGGCGAGGTTGACCACGCACGTCACGTCCGCACGGGTGAAGGCGAGGACGCCGTCGGGGGCGGGCAGCCAGGTCAGCGGGCCGTCGCCGAAGCGCGGGCGCAGGGCGACGGCGCGGCGGTAGAGGGCCAGCATGGAGTCGGCGTCACCCTGCTGGCGGTCGACGGCGTACGACTCCCACCCGGCCGGCTGCGGCAGCCACGGCTCCTCGCGGGAACCGAAGCCCGCGTACGGCGCCCCGGCCGCCCAGGGCAGCGGCACCCGGCAGCCGTCCCGGCCGGGGTCGGTGCCGCCGGACCGGAAGTACATCGGGTCCTGGATGCGGTCGGCCGGGATCTCCGCCTCGGGCAGCCCCAGTTCCTCGCCCTGGTAGATGTAGACCGCGCCGGGCAGGGCCAGGGACAGCAGGGCCGCCGCGCGGGCCCGGCGGGTCCCGAGAGCGAGGTCCGTCGGCACGCCGAAGGCCTTCGCCGCGAAGTCGAAGCCGGTGTCCTGACGGCCGTACCGGGTGGCCGTACGGGTCACGTCGTGGTTGCACAGCACCCAGGTGGCGGGGGCGCCGACCGGGGCGTGCTCGGCGAGGGTGGTGTCGATCGAGTTCCGCAGCCGGGCCGCGTCCCAGGGGCAGGACAGGAAGGAGAAGTTGAAGGCGGTGTGGAGTTCGTCGGGCCGCAGGTAGCGGGCGAAGCGTTCGGCGTCGGGGAGCCAGACCTCGCCGACGAACACGCCGTCGTAGTGGTCGGCGACCGTGCGCCAGGAGCGGTAGATGTCGTGGAGTTCGTCGCGGTCGACGAAGGGGTGGGGGTGCGGGTGCGTGGCCAGGTCGGGCAGGTCCGGGTCCTTGGCCAGCAGGGCCGCCGAGTCGATGCGGACACCCGCGACGCCCCGCTCGAACCAGAAGCGCAGGATGTCCTCGTGCTCCTGGCGGACGGCCGGGTGGGCCCAGTTGAGGTCGGGCTGTTCGGGGGTGAAGAGGTGCAGGTACCACTCGCCGTCGGGCAGCCGGGTCCACACCGGTTCGGTGGAGCCGGCGAACTGCGACGGCCAGTCGTTGGGCGGCAGGTCGCCGTTCGGGCCGCGGCCGGGCCGGAAGTGGAACAGCTCGCGCTCCGGGCTGCCCGGTCCGGCGGCCAGCGCGGCCTGGAACCAGGAGTGCTGGTCGGAGACGTGGTTGGGGACGATGTCGACGATCGTCCGGATGCCCAGTTCCCGGGCCTCCGCGATGAGTTTCTCGGCCTCGGCGAGGGTGCCGAAGGCCGGGTCGATGGCCCGGTAGTCGGCGACGTCGTAACCGCCGTCCTTCATCGGTGACGGGTACCAGGGGCTGAACCACAGTGCGTCCACCCCGAGTTCGGCGAGGTACGGCAGCTTGGCGCGGACGCCCGCGAGGTCGCCGGTGCCGTCGCCGTCGCTGTCGGCGAAGCTGCGGACGTACACCTGGTAGATGACGGCCGAGCGCCACCAGTCGTGGTCCTCGTGGCCCTTCGGGGCATGGCTGGGCTGTCCCACGGTGCGAACCTTTCTGTCGGAGGAAGGGCCGTCAGCCCTTGGTGCTGCCCGCGCTGATTCCGGCGATGATGTGCCGCTGGAAGACGAGGAACAGCGCGACCATCGGAATGCTGGCGATCACCATGGCGGCGATGAGCACGGTGAGCTGGATGTTCTGCGAAAGCTGGACCAGGGCCACGCTGATGGGCTGCTTGTCGGTGTCGGAGAAGACCATCAGCGGCCACAGGAAGTCCTGCCAGACCGCGACCAGGGCGAAGATCGACACCACTCCGAGGACCGGGCGGGACATGGGCAGCACCACGGACCAGAGGATGCGCAGCTTTCCGGCGCCGTCGATCTCGGCGGCCTCCAGCACGTCGCGGGGCAGCTGGTCGAAGAACCGCTTCAGCAGATACAGGTTGAAGGCGTTGGCGACGGCCGGCAGCCAGATGCCGAGCGGGTCGTTGAGCAGGCTGGTGTGGATGAACGGCAGGTCGGCGGCGGTCAGGTACTTGGGTACGACCAGGGCCTGGGCCGGGACCATCAGGGTGGCCAGGATGCCGCCGAGGATCACCTTGCCGAAGGCCGGTCTGAGTTTGGACAGGGCGTAGGCGGCGGCCGTGCAGAAGACCAGCTGGAAGGCCCAGGCGCCGGCGGCCTGCACCACCGTGTTCCACAGGTGCTCCGGGAGCTGCATCAGGTCCCAGGCGTCGGTGTAGCCGGACAGGTGCCAGTGCTTGGGGACGATGGTGGGCGGGGTCTGGGCGACCTCGTCCGGTGACTTCATCGCCCCGGTCACCATCCAGTACACGGGGAACAGGAAGGCGAGCGCGAAGAGCAGGACGACACCGGTGAAGACGGTCCAGTAGATCGCCCTCCCGCGTGGACGGGCCAGCGTCGCCGGGGAGATCAGGGTGCGGGTGGCGCTGCTCATCCGTCCTCCCCGGAGCGGGTCAGCCGCAGGTATCCGGCCGAGAAGATGCCGAGCAGCACCAGGAGCATCACGCTGAGCGCGCAGGCGCCGCCGAAGTCGTTGTAGAGGAAGGCGTACTTGTAGATCAGGTAGAGCACGGTGACCGTGGCGTTCTCCGGGCCGCCCCCGGTGATGACGAACGGCTCGGTGAACACCTGCATGGTGGCGATGATCTGAAGGAGCATCAGCATGAGGATGACGAACCTGGTCTGAGGGATCGTCACGTGCCGGATGCGCTGGAGCAGGCTGGCGCCGTCGAGTTCGGCGGCCTCGTAGAGCTCGCCCGGGATGGACTGCAGCGCGGCCAGGTAGATCAGGACCGTGCCGCCCATGTTGGCCCAGGTCGCCACGATCACCAGGGAGATGAGCGCGGTGCCGGTGCCGTTGGTCCAGTTCGAGGTGGGCAGGTGCAGGAAGCGCAGGGTCTCGTTGGCGAGGCCGGCTCCCGGGTCGTAGAACCACTTCCACAGCAGGGCGCTGACCACCGGCGGGATCATCACCGGGAGGTAGACCACGACCCGGAAGAACGCCCTGGCGTGCCGCAGTTCGTTGAGGACCAGGGCGAGGACGAACGGGATCGCGAAGCCGATCAGCAGGGCCAGCAGGGTGAAGGTGAGGGTGTTGCGCCAGGCCGCCGAGAACTCGGGGTCGTGCAAAACCCGGGTGAAGTTGGCGGTGCCGACCCACTCGGCGGACGAGCCGGGCGTGTACTTCTGGAAGGAGATCACGACCGCGCGGATCGCCGGGTACCAGGAGAACAGGGCGAAGCAGATCAGTCCGCCGAGCAGGAAGCCGTAGGCGCGGACCTGGTCGGTGATCCC
>NZ_JBSHBL010000046.1:0-96272 GCF_053611985.1 Streptomyces sp. NPDC054770 | reverse complement strand
GTCCATGCGGACCGCGCCGACCGCGTCGGCCACGCCGTCTACGCGTCGAGCAGGTCGGGCTGGTGCTCGGCGTCGTAGTCCGCCCGCGCCTGCGCGATGTATCCGCGGTTGCGCTCGGCCCAGTCGGTCAGCCGCAGCAGGGTCTCGTGCAACTCCATCGCCACCGGGGTGAGTTCGTACTCCACCCGTGGGGGCACGGTCGGATAGACGGTGCGGGTCACCAGTCCGTCGCGCTCCAGGTTGCGCAGGGTGAGGGTCAGCATCCGGCGGCTGATGCCCTCGATGCCGCGCTCCAGTTCCGTGAAGCGGATGGGGCCGTGCGAGGCCGCGACCAGGATCTGCACGCTCCATTTGCCGGCCACCCTGTCAAGAACCTCGCGGACCGGGCACGCGTGCGCGTTCACGACCTGGCTGGTAACACCGGTGTTCCTCTGGGACATCGAGCTGCCTCCTTACGCCGTCCTCTCATGGTCACTCACCATGAACCCCGTTACAAGTCGTGCACCTTGCGCACGATCGGTTCCTGTTGATGTCCCTGGCGAGATACGGCGATTACGGAGGCCACAAGGCCATGTCGACCACGACCGGCACACCGGCCGCACCGGTGACTACTTCTCGAACATACCCGCGTCGGGCGTCCCTCGCCGTCCTGTGCGCGGGCGCGCTGATGACGATCCTGGACGGCACCATCGTCACCGTGGCGATGCCGGCCGTCCAACGCGACCTGGGCTTCAGCGGTCCGGGGCTGGCCTGGGTGGTGAACGCCTACCTGATCCCGTTCGGCGGACTGCTTCTGCTGTTCGGCCGTCTGGGTGATCTGGTGGGCCGGAAGCGGATGTTCACGGCCGGGATCGCCGTGTTCACCGCGGCCTCCGTGGCGTGCGGGCTGGCGACGAGTCAGGGCGCGCTGATCGCGGCGCGGGCGGTGCAGGGCGCGGGCGGGGCGATGGCCTCGGCCGTCGTGCTCGGCATGCTGGTGTCCCTCTTCCCCGAACCGCGTGAACAGGCCCGTGCCATCGCGGTGTTCAGCGCGGTGGGGTCGGTGGGCGCCACCCTGGGCACCTTCCTCGGCGGCGCTCTGACGCAGGCGCTGAGCTGGCACTGGATCTTCCTGATCAATCTGCCGATCGGTTTGCTGGCCTGGCTGGCCGCGGTACGGATCCTGGCCCGCGAGCCCGGCGCCGGGCTCGGCAGGGGCGCCGACTATCCGGGGGCGGCCCTGGTCACCGGGGCGCTGATGCTCACCGTCTACGTCATCGTCGGCTCCGGCGACCGGAGCCCGGCCGCCACCCTGCTCCTGGCCGCGCTCACCCTCGCGCTCTTCGTCGCGTTCACCGTCCGCCAGGCCCGGACCGAACGCCCCCTGCTGCGGTTGCGGCTGCTGCGCTCCCGGACGCTGAGCGGCGCGAACGGCGTACAGATCCTGATGATCGCGACGATGTACGGCTTCCAGTTCATCGGCGCGCTCTACATCCAACGCGTGCTGGGGTACGGCGAGTTGCACACCGGGCTCGCCTTCCTGCCGGCACCGCTCGCGATCGGCGCCCTGATGCTGGGGCTGTCGGTGCGGGTGGCCGGCCGCTTCGGCGCGTACCGTGTGCTCCTCGCCGGGCTCACGCTGATCACCGTCGGGATGGCCCTGCTGAGCCGGGCGCCCGCGGACGGCTCGTACGCGGCCGACGTGCTGCCCCCGATGCTGCTCATGGCGGCCGGTTTCGCCGCGGCGATGCCCCCGCTCACCGGCCTCGCCATGGCCGGCGCCCGCGAGGAGGATGCCGGACTGGCCTCCGGGCTCTTCAACACCACGCAGGTGGTGGGCGGTTCGCTGGGCCTGGCGGTGCTGAGCACACTGGCGGCGGACCGCACCGGCGGACTGCTCGACCGGGGCGCGGAGCTGATCCCGGCCACCGCGGAGGGCTACCGGCTGGCCTTCCGGGTGGCGACCGGGATCGCGGCGGCGGCCCTGGTGCTGGCGGGGGCGGCGCTGCGGCCGCGGAGCCGGTGAGGCCGTACCGCGGCCGGGAAACCGGCCCGGAGGACCTCAGCTCACGTCGAAGAGGCCCTTGTTGTCCGCGGCCCAGGCCCGGAAGGTCCGGGCCGGCCGGCCCAGTACTTCGGCCACGTCGTCCGTGAGCACCGCGTTGCCGCCGGCGCGGACGAACGCCAGGCCGGTCAGGGCGCCCTGCGCCCGGGTCTCGTCCATGCCCCAGGCTGTGCGGAGGAAGTCACGGCTCTGCTCCGGGGACAGGTCCCGGGTCGGCACCGGACGGCCCAGGACCTCGGCGAGCACGGCGGCCTGGCCGGGGACGGTGATCGCCTCGGGGCCGGTCAGGGTGTACGTCCGTCCCGCGTGCCCGTCGTCGAGCAGGGCCCGCACCGCCACCGCGGCGATGTCGCCGGGGTCGATCACGCCGGACGCGCCGTCCCCGGTCATGTTGGGCACCGGCTCGCCCGCGCGCAGGGCCTGGAGCCAGGTCAGCGTGTTGGAGGCGAAGGACGACGGCCGCAGCACCGTCCAGGCGAGCCCGCTGTCCCGCACGGCCCGCTCGCCGGCCACGTGCCACGACCCGGAGGGACCGGAGTCCGCGTCGCCCGTGGCGATGGCGGAGAGCTTCACGAGCCGGGCCGCGCCCGCGGCCCGCGCCGCGGCGGCCAGGGCCGCGTCCTGTCCCTCGTCGGGGCCGGGCGGCCGGAGCAGGAACGCGGCCGTCGCCCCGGCCAGCGCGGCGTCCAGGGACGCGGGGTCGGCGTAGTCCCCGCGCACCACCTCCACCCCGGCGGGTACCCGCGCCTTCGCCGGGTCGCGGGTGAGCGCGCGCACCTTCGCACCGCGCTCGGCCAGTTGTCGTACCACGTCACGTCCGATGGTGCCCGTGGCACCCGTCACCAGAATCATGGGGTCCACGGTGGGCCCGCCGGGGTGCCCGGCTCTTGGAAATTCCGGCACGGCGGGTCCGTCCGGACCTCGGTGCCGGTCGCTTACCGTGGAAGGGTGCCGATGACCATCGCCGAGACGCTTCCGGCCACGCCGGAGGCGCTGCGCCCGTGGGTCGCCGAGGTGCGGACCATGTCCTTCACCGACCCGCCCGAGGGGACGTTCGTCCAACTGCCGGACGCCGGGACCAAGGTGGTGCTGCGGGTGACCGGGGACGGGCGGCGTGACGTGCTGGCCGTCGGGCCGCGGGTGCGGGCGGCCTATCACGAGGGGAAGGCCCATATCGCGTGTGTGGAGCTGCGTCTCGCACCGGGTACCGCCCGGCCCCTGCTGGGCGTTCCGGCCGCCGGGCTGGTCGGCCGGGTGGTGCCGCTGGACGCCCTGCCGGACGGGGTGGCCCGCCGGTTCGCGCGTGAGGTGCGGTGGCTGGATCCGCGGGCGGCGCTGCCGAGGATCGCCGAGGTGCTGCCCGGGCTGCTGTCGGAGCGGGCGGACCCGGCCCGGACGGCGCTGCTGCGGGCCGGCGTGGAGGCGCTGTCCGTGCGGCTGGACCGGGCGCCCGCGCAGGTGCGCGAGGTGGCCCGGGAACTGGCCGTCAGCGAGCGCCAGTTGCGGAACCTGTTCACCGACGGCGTCGGTGTCTCCCCGAAGCACTACGCCCGGATCGACCGCGTCCGCACCGTCGCCGCCCGGGCGGGCAGCACCGGCTGGTCCGAACTGGCCGCCGCCACCGGCTACTTCGACCAGTCGCACATGACGACCGACTTCCGTGCCGTGATGGGGGTACCGCCGCGCTCGTACTTCACGGGCCGCCTTCCCGCAACCACCCCGTGCCAGTCGATCCGGCAGCTCTGACCCCGGACGCGCGGTCGCGGTCCCAGGTGCCGGGCGTGACGCCCCGCTCCCGCAGTACCGCCTTGCGCACCTTGCCGGTCTCGGTGAGCGGCAGCTCCCCGACGGCCTCGATGTAGCGGGGAACGGCGAACGCGGGCAGCTCGCGGGCGCAGTGCCGGGCCAGCTCCGCCGGGTCCGGCGCGCAGCCGGGGCGCAGGACCACGGCGACCATCACCTCGTCCTCGGCCAGCTCGGAGGCGACCGGGAAGGCGGCGGCCGCGACGACCGCGGGGTGCGAGCGGACGGCCGCCTCCACCTCGTACGAGGAGATGTTCTCGCCGCGCCGCCGGATGACGTCCTTGATGCGGTCGACGAACCGGAACCAGCCGTCGGGTTCGCGGACCACGCGGTCGCCGGTCCGGCGCCAGGAGTCCGGGGCCGGCTCGGGATCGCCCAGGTAGCCGGTGGCGAAGGCGAAGGGGTGCCGGCTGCGGACGAGGAGTTCGCCCGGGGTGCCGTCCGGTACGGGGACGAGGTGCTCGTCGACCACGCGGGCGCCGAAGCCCGCCCGGAGCGTGCCCATGTAGCCGGGCCGGTGGTGCTCGGGGGTGGAGCCGATCACGAGGTTCGTCTCCGTGGAGCCGAACCCGTCGACCAGCGTCACGCCGAACCGCTCGCGGAAGGGCTCCCACAGCGGGCCCGGGGTGGCCGGGGAAAGGCCGCGCCGCACCCGGTGCGCCCGGTCGCCCGGGCCGGGCTCCGCGGCGAGCAGCATGGGCGGCATCGCGCCGAGCAGATGGACGACGGTGGCACCGGCGTCGGCCGCCTGCCGCCAGAACCGCGAGGCGGAGAACCGCTCGCCGATCACACAGCTCGCGCCCACGGTCATCGCCTGGGCCAGGGTGTTCAGGGCGTTGGTGTGGCAGAGGGGGAGGCAGGTGAACAGCACGTCGTCGGAGGTGAGGCGCAGGGCGTCCGAGACCGTACGGCCCCACCACACGAACTGCGCCTGGGGGCAGCGGACTCCGCGGGGCGGCCCGGTCGTGCCGGAGGTGAAGAGCACGGCGGCGGTGTCCTGCGGACGGACGGGGGCCGGGGGCAGCGGCGCGGCCTCGCCGGGGTACGGGGCCCCGGTCTCCCCCGCCACCCACACCGTCCCGGGGTACCCGGCCTCGGCCGCCCGCTGGGCCGGTTCGGGCTCGGCGTACAGGAACCTGGGCCGGGCCTCCCGCAGGGCGTGCTCCAGCGACCGGCCGCGCAGTGCGGTGTTCAGCGGTACCGCGACCGCGCCCAGCCAGGCGCACCCGAGGACCAGGTCCACGAGTTCGACCCGGTTGCCGAGCAGCGCCGCCACCCGGTCGCCCGGCCGGCAGCCCCGGGCCGCCAGTGCCCCGGCCATCCCGGCCGCCGCCGCACGAGTCCCGGTGTACGTGCGTGCCGTACCGCCGATCCGCAGGAACGGGCGGTCGCCGTACCGCTGCGCGGCCGCCTCGACGAGTTCCGGCACGGTCGGGCCGACGGCGGTCACGCCGGCATCCCGGTGTCGCTCACCGCAGCACCCCCGCGTCGTAGAGGTATCGGAGTCGCTGCGAAGAGTAGCCCGCCACCTCGCGCAGCACCTCCTCGGTGTCGGCGCCGAGCAGCGGTGCGGGGGTGCGGACCGAGCCGGGGGTGCGGGTGAGCCGGATGGGCGGGCCCTCATGGAGGAAGGCTCCGGCCGCCGGGTGCTCCTTGCGGACGTAGAAGCCGCGGGCACGCAACTGCGGGTCATGCTCGACCAGTTGACGTCCGTCCTGGACGGCCCCGGCCGGCACGCCCTGCTCCTGCAGCAACTCGGCGGCCAGGTCAGCGGGGAGCGTGCGCGTCCACCCGCCGATCGCCTCGTCCACCAGGTCGCTGTGCCGCCTGCGGTCGGCCGTCGCCGTCAGGTCGGGCCGTCCGATCACCCGGCACAGCGCCGCCCACTCGTCGTCCGAACGGACACTGAGGGCCAGCCAGTTGTCCGTGCCCAGGCACCGGTACACACCCTGCGGGCTCCACACCGGATGCGTGTTGCCGATCGGGACCTCGGCCGCGGTGAGCAGGCTGGTGCCCATGTGGGCCGCGATCGCCTCCAGTTGGGAGAGGTCGATGTGCTGGCCCCGGCCGGTCTGCTCCCGGTGTTCCAGTGCGGCGACGGTGGCGAGCGCCGCCTGGAGTCCGGCCACGATGTCGCCGTGGCCGTAGATGACCCCGACCACGTCACCGGGTCCCCATCCGGTCAGGCCGGTGAGCCCGGAACTCGCCGAGACGGTGTCGGCGTACGACACCCAGCCCGCCCTCGGTCCGGTGTGGCCCATGCCGGACATGCTGACGTAGACGAGCCGGGGGTTGATCTCGCGGAGGGTGTCCCAGCCGAGGCCGAGCCTGGTCATGACGGTGGCGCTGAAGTTCTCCACGAGGACGTCGCAGGACGCCACGAGGTCGCGCAGCACGGCGACGCCGTCGTCGGTGCGGGTGTCCAGGGCGATGCTGCGCTTGTTGCGGTTGACCTCGTTGAAGTAGCCGTTGGTGTTCGGATCGGTGTGGGGGCCGCGGGAGAGGTGCATGAAGGGCGCGAACCGGGTGGGGTCCGGGCGGCCGGCCGACTCCACCTTGATGACGTCGGCGCCGTGGTCGGCCAGGACCTTGGTGCAGTAGGGGCCGGCGAGCACCCAGGTCAGGTCGAGGACGCGGACGCCGTCGAGGGCGGGGCGGCCGGAGTCGTCCTCGGCCTCCTCGGTCACGGACACCGGGCGCCGCCCGTCGAGCAGTTCCTGGTCGGCGCCGGCCGCCGGCACGGTGAGCGCGGTGGTCCGGTGGCCCTCGGGGAACGCGAACGGGAATCCGAGGTCGGTCCGGCCGTCGACCTCGGTGAAGAAGCCGCGCGCGGCGAGCTGCGGATTGTCCGGCAGTTCGGCCGGTACGTCGACGGCGGCCCAGGGCAGCTTGCGGTCCTGGGCGCGCTCGGCGAACTCGGCCTTCGGCCAGGTGCCCGCGAAGTCCTGGACGACCTTGAAGACGTGCTCCTGGTGGGCCTTCCGCTCGACCGGGTCCTGCCACCGGGGCTCGGTGAGGTCCGCCTGCGCCCCCTGCTCGCACAGCCAGTCGAGCAGCGCGTCCCACATCCGGGGGCTGCCGCCGAGCCCGCCGCCCAGATGGCCGTCGGCGGCCCGGAACAGGCCGTGCGGGACCAGCGGGTGGACATGTCCGGGGCGCGGCGGCACCCGGTCCTCGTGCAGGTAGGCGAGGGTACCGGCCTCCAGCGCGGCGGCGACGCAGGCCTGCGCGGAGACGTCCGCGAGCTGTCCGGCTCCGCGCCGGCGCGCCCGCAGGCCCAGCAGGGCGGCGATCGCCGCGTTGACGCCCGCGAGGTGTTCCGCCTGGTTCTCGGGCAGGTGCAGGGGCGGCCCGTCGGGGTCGCCGACCTGGGCGAGCATCCCGCCGAGAGCGGCCACGACGAGGTCGGTGCCCTGCCAGTCGCTGCGCGGGCCGACCAGCCCGAAGGGGGTCACGCGGACGTGGACCAGGTGGTCGAGGCCGGTGGTGTCGGCGCCGTCGGAGGTGCCGTGCGGTGTGCCGTCCGGTGTGCCGTCCGGTGTGCCGTCCGGTGTGCCGTCGAGGAGGATGTCGGCGCCCGCGAGCAGACGGCGCAGTTCGTCCGGTCCGGAGACGGTCACCGAGCGTTTCCCGGCGTGCCAGTGGGCGAAGCCGACCGGGTCCTCGTGCCGGTCGGGGTGGCCCCCGGGGGGTTCGGCCAGGATCACCTCGTAGCCGATCCCGACCAGCAGCCGGCCGGCGAAGCGGGCGAAGGGGCTGGTCAGTTCGACGACCCGCGGGGTTGCTGACGCGCTCATCCGTCCTCCTGTCCGTGCTCAGCCGTGCCGCTGGTTCAGGAAGCCGTCGACCACGCTGTGGAAGTCGTACGGCCGCTCCTCCTGGAGGTGGTGGGAGGCCTCGTGCATCACGTGCAGGTTGCCCTTGGGGATCATGCGGGCGAGCATCAGCGGGTAGTCGGGGGTGAGGAAGGCGTCCTGCATGCCCCACATGAACAGCACGGGGGCCTGGATCGTGCCGAGTTCGGCGGTCAGGTCCTGCCAGTCGCCGCGCGGGTTGTCGGAGGCGCCGGCCAGCGCGGTCTCCTCGGGGTCGAGGCTCTGCTCGTGGCGCAGCCGCACCGTGCCCTCGGGGATGGCCTCGGGGTCGTACCACTCCAGGCGGGCCATCAGCTCGCGCATCTTGGTGAGGGACGGGCCGTCGCCGCCGTAGTAGACGTCCCGGGCGTTGCGGCCGCGGCGGCCGCCCTCGGGGAGCGGGGCGAGCGGGCCGTAGAAGACCGGCATGCTTCCGGTGACGACCAACGACCTTACGCGCTCGGGGTACTTGGCGGCCAGGTTCAGTGCGATGGTGCCGCCCCAGGAGTTGCACACGAAGTCGGCCCGGTCGATCTCCAGGGCGTCCATCAGGGCCACGGTCTTGGCCGCGTGGTAGTCCCACATGGGGCCCTCGATGACGGGCTTCGCCGACTTGCCGTACTGGAGGATGTCGACCAGGAGACAGCGGCGGTCGGCGGCGAACAGCGGGGCGACCTGCCCGAAGTCCGACCAGCCGGTGCAGCCGGGGCCGCCGCCGTGCAGGAAGATCGTGGGGCTGCCGGTGCCCAGTTCGATGTAGTGGTACTTGACGCCGTCCGCCTCCGCGTAGGCGCCCTGCGGGGGCGCCTGGATGTCCATGAGATCCATGAGCGGATCGTGCCCGGCGGCGCGGGCGGGTCCAAGCGGGACGGTCCGCTGAGTGGTCCGGGTCCGTGGCCGCCGGGGCGCCGCCCCGCCTAGGGTCGCCGGCATGCTGGATCTCGCTGAGCAAAGAGCACGGGCGGAGCTGGGCCGCTGGGAGGCCCGCTCGCTGGGTGTCGTACGGGCCGAGGCGGCGGCCGAGTTCGCGCGCGCCGCCGGGGACACCGCGCCGGGACTGGTCGATCCCGCTGACCCCGGTTTCGTCGTCCACCCGATGTACGTCGTCAGCCTGCTGCGGCCCGAACCTGGCGCGGCGGCGGGCGAGTTGCGGCCCGACGGCATGTACCGCGACGAGGTGCCGGGCACCGACGGCCTCGACGTCCGGCTCATGGCGGGCGGCCAGGCGGTGCACTGGGTCGAGGAGGTACGGGTCGGCGACCGCGTCGAAGTGCGCCGCGCGGTGACGGCGGTCGAACGGAAACGGCCCGACCTGCTCCTGATCACCGTGGCGAAGACGTACGCCGCCGAACGCGGCCCCCTCGCCGAGGTCACGCTCATCGAGGTCACGGAGAGGTTCATCGTGCGATGACGCAGGACCCGACGACAGCCGCCGAAACGGCACCGGCCGCGCGGACGGAACTCGTGCCCGACGAGGTCATGCTGCTGCGCTTCGGCGCGGTCACCCGCAACACGCACCGCATCCACTACGACACCGCCTTCGCCCGCTCGGAGGGCCTGGACGGGCCGGTCGTCATGGCCCAGCTGCACGGCTGTCTGCTGCACCGGGCGGCCGCCGCCCACGCCGGACCGGCGGGGCGGGTGCGCGAGGTCTCCTGGCAGAACCGGGCGCCCGCCCACCCCGGTGACCGGCTCACGGTGGCGAGCACGGTACGGGACGTGGACCCGGTCAGCGGCGAGATCACCCTCGATCTCGTCGAGCACCGCACGGACGGTGTCGTCTGCTGCCGGGGCCACGCCGTCGTCGTACGCCGGGAACACTCCCGGGACTGACCCGCTCCTGAGGAGAAGCCAGAAGAGGTCGGGAGAGGTCGGGAGAGGTCAGGAGGGGTCAGGAGAAGTCCAGCACCACCTTCCCCACCGCCTCCCCCGTCCGCAGCCGTGCGACCGCCTCGGCCAGCCGCTCCGGCCGGTGCCGTTCGACCGGCAACTCCAGTTCTCCGGCCACCAGTTCACCCAGCATCCGCTCCGCGTCGGCGGCGACCTCCCGGCCCCGGGTCATCAGGTTCACCGGCAGCAGCGAGACATCGGCGAGCAGGAAGTCCGCCAGGTCGACGGTGAGTTCGCGGCCCGCGGTGTAGCCGACCAGGGCGACCCGGCCGCGCGGCCGGACCAGACCGAGGGCGGCTCGCAGCACCGGCCCGCCCACCGTGTCGACGACCGCGTCGACCGGTCCGCCGACCGCCTCGGCCGTCAGGTCGCCGGCCAGGACGGCCTTCGCGGCGGCCGGGATCCGGCCGAGCTTGGCGGGCCGCCCGACCACGCCGATCACCTCGGCCCCGGCGCGCGCCGCGACCTGCACGGTCAGCGATCCGACCGCACCGGCGGCGCCGGTGACCAGCACCCGCTCGCCGGGCCGCACGGCCGCCACCGAGTGCACGGCCGCCCAGGCGGTACCGGCCGGGGTGAAGAACCCGCAGGCGAGCGCGGGATCCGTGCCCTGAGGCACCGGGATCGCGGTGGCGTCCGGCACCAGGGCGTGGCTCTGCCAGCAGCCGTCCCGGCGCAGGCCGAGGCCCTTGCCGTTGATCCTGACCAGGCCGCCCACGGGGTGGGTGTCCGAGGCGAGCACCAGGCCGGCCCCGTTGGTGCCGGGCACGGCGGGCAGGTCCGGCAGGATGCCGAACCTGCCGTCCACGACGTTGAGATCGAGGTGGCCGACCTGGGCCGCCAGCATCCGCACCAGGGTGTGGCCCGGCCGTGCCTCCGGTACGGGCCGCTCCAGGAGCCGGGGCAGGTCCCCGAACCGTTCGAGGACCAGGGCGTTCGACGTGCCGCTCACAGTTTCACTCCGTATCGACGCAGGACCCGGGAGGCCACGATCCGCAGGACGCGGTCGAAGACGAACCCGAGGATGCCCAGGGTGATGATCCCGACGAAGACCCAGTCGATGCGGCCGTAGTTGCGGGAGGTCCAGATCAGGGAGCCGAGGCCGACCTGGGCGGCGACGATCTCGGCGGAGACGATGGTCAGGAAGCTGTTGCCCATGGCCAGCCGGGCCCCGGTGACGATGTACGGCACGGTCGAGGGCAGCACCACCCCGCGCAGGACCTGCCCCTGGCTCGCCCCCAGACTGGCCGCGGCCCGCAGCTTGGACTCGCCGACCGACATCACGCCGGCGCTGGTGTTGAGGATGACGATGAAGACGGCCGTGTAGAAGATCAGCACGACCTTCGAGGACTCGCCGATGCCCAGCCAGACCACGGCCAGGGTGACGAACGCGACCGGCGGGATGAACCGGAAGAACTCGATGTACGGCTCCAGGAGCCGGCGTACGACCTTGCTCTGGCCGACGAGCAGCCCGGCCGGCACGCCGACGAGCAGTCCGAGGCCCCAGCCGATCAGGATGCGGCGGCTGGAGGCGATGACCGAGTTGGTGAGGGTGCCGTCCTTGGCGAGGTCGCCGGCGGCGGTGAGGGTCTCGTGCGGGGACGCGACGAGCGAGGGGCCGTAGTGCAGGGCCAGCAGCTGCCAGACGCCGAGGCCGACGAGGACGGAGACGATGTACAGGCCGGCGGCCCGCAGCCCGAGGACCGCCTTGCGTTCGGCGCGCGGTTTCGGCGGCGCGGCCACGGTCACGGTGGTCATGACGTCTCCTTCGGGTCGAGGCCCTGGCCGGGTGCGTGATCGATTCCCTGGTCGAGGCCCTGGTCACGCAGGGACTTGCGGACCTCTTCGCCGATGTCCTGGCGCAGGCTGCGGCGCAGGTCGAGGGCGGCCGGGTCGTCCACGTCCCGGGGCCGGGGCAGGTCGACGGGGTAGACGGACTTGACCGAGGCCGCCGGGCCCGCCGTCATGACGGCGACCCGGTCCGCCAGCAGGATCGCCTCCTCGATGTCGTGGGTGACGAAGACGACGGTGCAGCCCGAGGCCTGCCAGATACGGGCCATCTCCTCCTGCATGACCTGCCGGGTCTGCGCGTCGAGCGCACCGAAGGGCTCGTCCATGAGCACGACCCGGGGCTGGTTGGCCAGCACGCGCGCGATCTGCACCCGCTGCCGCATACCGCCCGAGAGCTGCCCGGGGAACCGGTCGGCGCAGTGCCGCAGTCCGACCAACCCCAGGTACTCGTCAGCCAGTTGGTGCTGCTCGGCGCGGGAGCGGCCGCGCATCCGGGGCCCGAAGGCCACGTTCTGCCGGACGGTCAGCCAGTCGAAGAGCGCCTCGCTGCTCTGGAACACCATCCCGAGGTCCGGGTCGGGTCCGGTGACCGGCCTCCCGTCGACGGTCAGGCTGCCCTCGGACGGCCGGACGAACCCCGCCAGCGCCGAGAGCAGCGTGGACTTCCCGCAGCCGCTGGGCCCGAGCAGACACAGGAACTCGCCGGCGGCGATGTCGAGCGAGACACCGTCCACGGCGTGGAAGGAACCGAACCGGATCCCGGCGCCGTCGACGCGGACCGCGGCGCCGTGCCCACGTTCTCCGGCGTCCCTGCTGTCCGCGCCGTCGGGCCGGGCGGGCGCCGGGCCCGTCTGGATGGCCTTCGTCATCGCTCACGATCCCTTCGAGTCGAGTGGGAGGAGGCTTCTGCCGCCGGCCTGTGGCTTGCAATTCGCGCACCGTAGAACGCGCCGGGACGTGCCCGCATGGACGGTGGTCCGCTGAACGGGACACCCGCCGCGCCGGACCGCCGCCGAGCCGCCGCCGAGCCGGTGGTCTGCTCAGCGGAACGGTTTCGTAGGCCGCGACCGGCCGTGACCCGAAGCTCGTCACCACGCACCGACGGCAGCAGGAGGTCACGCACGATGACGACGGGTGAAGGCCCGAAGAACAGGAGCCGGTCCGCGCCGGGCCGGCAGGACTGGTCTTCCTGGCCGCACTACGACGGCGCCGCCCAGGGCTTCCGCGGCTACTGGTACCCGGTCACCTGGTCCAGCCACCTGACCGCCAAGCCGCAGCCGTTCACGATCTGCGGCGAGAAGATCACGCTCATCCGGGACGGCGGCACGGCGTACGCCCTGCACAACCGCTGCCCGCACCGCGGGGTGCCGCTCTCCGAGGGGGACCAGCAGTTCCCCGGCACGGTCAGCTGCCCCTACCACGGCTGGACGTTCGACCTGCCCACCGGCAAGCTCAGCGCCGTCATCACCGACGGACCCGGCTGCCGGCTGACCGGCAAGGTGAGCGTACGGACGTACCCGGTCGAGGAGCGCCTCGGCATGGTGTGGGTGTACATCCCGCTCGCCGACGAGGAACCCCACCCCATCGACGAGCAGCTCCCCGAGGAACTCGTCTCCAACCCCTTCGTGATGGGCGGCCGGATCGAGCCGCGCGGCGGCAACTGGCGGTTCGCCTGCGAGAACGGCTTCGACGAGGGCCACGCCAAGTACCTGCACCGCACGGCCCTGTGGCGGCTCTTCAAGCCGATGCCCACCTGGAACATCACCCGGATCGTGCCCAGGGGCCGCTGGATCTTCCGGGTCCAGGACGAGGTGCACTGGGAGGCCGACTTCCCCGGCGTGGGCCACTGGTCCAACAAGCGCTGGTGGAAGATGCAGCCGCCGAAGGAGACCTTCAACATCGGCAACACCGGCAAGGCGGACAGCATCAACCCGACGATCGAGGCCCAGGACTTCCCCGGCTTCGCGTCCCTGTCCATGCCGGGCGTGCTGCGGATCGTCTACCCGAACTTCATCCACTACGAGTTCTACGTCCCGGTCGACGCCGACCACCACAACTACGTCGGCGTGATGGTCAACTTCACCGAGGGCTGGTCGACCCTGCGCTTCTACGCCAAGTACCTGGGCGCCATCCGCTGGCTCTTCCACGGCCAGTTCTCCGGCCAGGACGCCTGGATGGTCGACGTCACCGACGCGCCCCCGGAGAAGCTCTACCGCCCCGACGTCTCGCTGACCGCCTGGCGGAACCTCAGCGAGGAGGAGTACGGCAAGAAGCTGGCCGGGTCCGGCACCGCAGCACCCGCAGCACCCGCAGAGAAGGAGGCGTGACCATGCGCCGCACCCTGTTCACCCTGCTGGCCGGAGCGGCCCTGGCGATCGGGCTGCCGCTGGCCAAGCGGCGCTTCGAGCGCACCACCATGACCCAGGTGCACAGGATCAACCAGTGAACGCCCACACGGAACTCGCGGGCCTGGACGAGCAGCGCGCCGCCTGGGTCGCCGAGGCCTGGCGGCATGTCACCGGCGACCGGCTGCGCGAGCTGGTCACCGGGCTGGTGGACATCGCGAGCCCTACGGGGGACGAGGGGCCGCTGGCCCGGCACATCGCCAGTGCTATGTCACATTCCATCAAGGATTCAACCGTCCAGCCCCTCGACGACCGCCAAGCCAACGCCCGGTCCCGCCTCAAAGGCGACGGCACCGGCCCCGACCTCATGCTCTACGCCCCCATCGACACCCTCACCGTCGGCGACGAGCGCGAGGACCTCCCCTGGATCGGCCCGGAGTTGCGGGAGGACATGCGGCCGCGGGCGACGGTCTACGACGACCTGGTCACCGGCCTCGGCGCCTCCAACCCCAAGGGGCACGCGGCCTGCGTGATGATGGCCGCCGAGGCGATCGCCCGCGCCGGCCTCCCGCTCACCGGCGACCTGGTCGCGGCGTTCGGCGCGGGCGGTATGCCCACCAACGCGCGGCCCGGCAGCCCGAGGCTCAACACCGGGCAGGGCGCGGGCTGTTCGTTCCTCCTGGAGCAGGGCGTGTGGACGGACTTCGCGGTCATCGCCAAGCCCGGCTGGACGGTCTCCTGGGACGAGGTCGGCCTGGTCTGGTTCGAGGTCACCGTGCACGGCACGCACACCTACGTCGGCTCCCGCCACCGGCTGCCGTACGACAACGCGATCGCCCACGCCGGGGAGGTGGCCCGGTACCTGGAGGAGTGGTTCGCCGAGTACGCCGAGCGGCACACCGGCGGCACGGTCGCCCCGCAGGGCATCGTCTCCTCCGTGCGCGCCGGCTGGCCCCGGATGGCCGCGGTCACCCCGGCCTCCTGCACCCTGATGGTGGACCTGCGGATCGCGCCCGGCACGACCCCGATGCAGGCCAAACGGGAGTTCCTGGCCGCCCTCGGCAAACTGCCCGGCGACGTCACCGCCGAGATGGTCCTGGCCATTCCCGGCACCCGGACCGACCCGGACAGCTGGATCCGCCGCTCCGCGACCGCCGCCTGGGAGGCCTTCGAGGGGCGTGCGCACGAGGTGATCCGCGGCAACAGCGGCGCCACCGACGCCAACATCCTGCGCGGGCGCGGCATCCCGACGGTCCGCGTCGGCATGCCGAAGGTCCCGCAGGACGGGGCGCCCTTCGAGATCGACTTCGCGCGCGGCATGAACACCGTCTCCGTGCGGGCGATGGAGAAGCTCACCCGCCATCTGGTCCGTACCGCCGTCGACACCGTCACCCGCACCCGTACAGAGACCCTTGGAGACCCGGCATGACCGAGATCGTCCTGGGTGTCGGCGCGTCGCACAGCACGCTGATGAACACCCACTGGGACCAGACCTTCCACAAGGACCGTGCCGAACGCTTCCGTGACGCCCTCGGGGAGGCCCGCGACCGGCTGGCCGCCGCCCGCCCGGACACGGTGGTGCTGGTCGGCTCCAACCACTTCCGCGGCTTCTGGCTGGACCTCGTCCCGAGCTTCACCCTCGGCGTGGGCGAGTGCATCGCGAGCGGCGAGTCCGGCACCCCGAAGGGCCCGCAGCCGGTCGACGTCCCGCTGGCCCGGCACCTCGCCGACTCGCTTGTCGAGAGCCACGGTTTCGACATCGCCTTCTCCGCCCGGCTGCAGATCGACCACGGCCAGTCGCACGCGATCCAGTACCTGCTGGAGGGCCTGGACGTGGAGATCGTCCCGCTGGTCGTCAACGTCTTCGCACCGCCGCTGCCGACCCTGGAGCGCTGCGAGCAACTCGGCCGCGCCATCAGGGAGACGGTGCTCTCCTTCCCGGCGGACCGGCGGGTCGCGGTCGTCGGCTCGGGCGGGCTCTCGCACCGGCTGCCCTGGCCCGACTGGCGTGCACCGCACGGCGACGACGAGGAGTTCATGGTCGACGCCTGGCTCAACGGCCGGGAGAACTGGCAGGACTACGACGTCCGCCGCCGCGAGATCATCCGGGCCGCCGAGGCCGCGCTCTCCCCGGAGTTCGACGACGAGTTCCTCACCCTCCTGGAGCGCGGCGAGACCCGCCGGCTCACCGGTCTCACCACCGAGGACCTGGAGAAGCGGGCCGGCAACGGCGCCCAGGAGATCCGCACCTGGCTGCTGATGGCGGCCGCCCTCGGCCACGTCCCCGGGCAGCGGCTGGCCTACGAGCAGTTGCCCGAGTGGCTCACCGCCATGGCCGTCGCCGTCCTCGACCCCGCGCAGCCCACCTCTCCCGCCTCGCCCGAGTCCCCCACGTCTCCCGAAAGGCAGTCATGAGCATCTGGACCGAACTGACCGGCACCGACCACCGTCTCGCCTACGTCGACGCCGGCGGCATCCGCACCCGCGCCCTGCAGGCCGGGCCGGAGGACGGCGAGCACGTGGTGTTCCTGCACGGCACCACCGGCCACCTGGAGGCCTTCGTCAAGAACATCCCGGTGCACGCGGCGGCCGGCTACCGCGTCCACGCCGTCGACATGCTCGGCCACGGCTACACCGACAAGCCCGACCGGCCCGGTGAGATCCCCGCCTACGTCGAGCACCTGATCGCCTACCTGGACGCCGTCGGTGCCGAGCGGGCGCACCTGGTCGGTGAGTCGCTGGGCGGCTGGGTGGCGTCCTGGGCGGCGAGCGAGCACCCGGACCGGGTCGCCTCGCTCCAGCTGCTGTGCATGGGCGGCACGAAGATCAACCCGCAGGTGATGGAGCGGCTGAAGGCCTCGACGCGGGCGGCGGCCCTGGAGGACGACATCTCCCTGACCCGGGAGCGGCTGCGGCTGCTGTGGGCGGAGTGGGACGAGGACCTCGGCGAGGAGCTGACCCGGGTCCGGTACGAGATCTACCACCAGCCGGAATTCCAGCAGAACCTGGACAACCTGCTGGCCCTCCAGGAGGTCGACCGGCGCGAGCGCAACCTGCTGCGGCCGGACCGGATGGCCCGGATCAAGGCGCCCACCCTCGTGGTCTGGGCCAACAAGAACCCGTTCGGGGACGTCCCGGAGGGCGAGGCCATCGCCGCCGCGATCCCCGGGGCCCGGCTGGAGGTCTTCACCGAGTGCGGGCACTGGCCGCAGCACGAGAAGGCCGAGCTGTACAACCCGCTCAGCCTGGCGTTCCTCGGTGCGGCCGGCTAACGGTACGGCGAATTTACACGTGGCCTATGGCCTGATTACGGGGCACATGATTCCGTTTCCTGCATGACCACGGACTGACCGGGAGGTTCCGCCCATGACCGTCACCACGGTCGGCCGCGCCGACACCACTCAAGCCGAACCCGCACCGGCCGTTCCGCGCGGTTCCCTGATCCCGCGGGCCGAGGCTCCCGGTCCCGATCCCATGAACTCGGTCCTCGGCAAGGTCAGGCCCATCCTGGAGGCGTTCAACGCCGACGACGACGCGCTGTCCCTGGCGGAGCTGGTGCGCCGGACCGGGGTGGCCAAGGCGACCGTGCACCGGCTCGCGCAGGAGCTGGTCGTCTGGGGGCTGCTGGAGCGCTCGGGCTGCGACTACCGGCTGGGGCTCAGGCTCTTCGAGATCGGGCAGCGGGTGCACCGGCAGCGGATCCTGCGCGAGGTGGCCCAGCCGTACATGGAGGACCTGCTGCTGGCCACCCAGGAGACCATCCACTTCGCCATCCACGACAGCCTGGACGTCGTGTACCTGGAGAAGATCTTCCCGCACCGCGGCCTGAGCGAGGAGTCCCGGGTCGCGGGGCGGCTGCCGCTGTACTGCACGGCCACCGGGAAGGCGATCCTGGCGTTCTCGCCCGCCTCCCTGTTCGCCGAGGTGGTCAGGAACGGGATGAAGCCGCTGACCCGGCACACGGTGACCTCGCCGGGCCGGCTGCGGGCCCAGCTGGAGCGGATCCGGGCCGACGGTGTGGCGTCCGAGGCGGAGGAGATCCGGCTGGGCTACGCGAGCATGGCGGTGCCCGTCTTCAGCCCGCAGTCCACGCTGGTGGGGGCGCTGTCCATCACCGCGCCCACCTACCGGATGGACGGCCCCGGCCACGCCGTGGCGCTGCGTACCGCCGCCCTGGGCATCGCCAGGTCGCTGCGGTGAGCGCGGTACTGGACGAGGTCCTGGCGCGGGCGCGGGGGCTGGTCGGGGAGTGGGAGAGCGAGGACTGCGGGGTGCTCGCCGTGAAGGACTTCTGCCGGTACGCGGCGGCCCTGAACGACGTCGGCTACCTCCGCCGGGCCCGGGCCCAGGAGGCCGCCGGGGAGCCGGTCGCCGCACCGGCGCTGTTCCTCGCCGGGACGATGAGCTGGCAGGACGGCCCGGCCGAGGACGAGTTGCGTCCGGACGGACTGGCCGCCCGGGAGTCGCCGTGCACCCAGGGCCTGCCGGTCCGCCAGGTGCACGGGGGCCAGACGGTGACGCTGCGGCGGGCCCCGGTGGCCGGCACCCGGGTGACCGCCGCCCGGGCGGTGACGTCGGCGGACCGGCGGCAGGGGCGCGCCGGCGACTTCGTCCTGCTGGGCGTCACCACCCGTTTCACCGCACCGGACGGTGCCGAACTGATGGCGATGGACGAGACGATCGTCGTACTGGAGGGTCCGTGAGCGCCGCCCCCGCGGCCGGGCAGGTGTGCCCGCCGCGCTCCTACACGCACAGCGCCGTACAGGTGTTCCGGTTCAGCGCGGTGTCGTGGAACTCGCATCGCATCCACTACGACGCCGGGTACGCCGCGTCCGAGGGGTTCCCCGGAGTCGTCGTACAGTCCACCCTGCACGGCGAGACCCTCAGCCGCTATGCGCTGGAGTGGGCCGGGCCGGAGGCCGCGCTGGAGTCCGTGGGCTGGCGCAACCGTGCCACGGCCGTGGTGGGCGAGCCGCTCACCTGGACCGGGACGGTCCGTGCGGCCGAGCCCTGTGACGCGGGAACGCGCGTGACGCTCGACGTCGCCGTGGTGAAGGGCGACGGCGTCCCCTGCGTCACCGGGCACGTGGAACTCACTTGGCGTGCTGCGCGTACCAGGCCTTGAGCAGGGTGGTGTCCAGGTCGGGGGACTTCTTGATCAGCTTCTGGTCGAGGAGGAAGTCGACGATCTTCTGTGACGAGGTGATGTCAGCGCCGTCGAGGGAGCGGGCGGCGAAGGTGATCTCCGGCAGCACCTTCTCCGTGTCCGCGACAGGGAGTTTCACCTGCTTGTTCGAGGCCTCGGCGGCCGCCTCGGGGTCGGAGGTGACCAGCTTGTCCGCCTGGGCGACGGCCTTGAAGACCTTGCCGGCGGTGTCCTGGTTGTCCTTGAGCCACGACTGGTCGGCCAGCAGCCACTGCACGTAGCGCACCCCGAAGTCGCCGATGCGTGCGGTGATGTGCCCGCCGGACGCGGCGCCCCTGGCCGCCCAGGGCTCGTACAGGATGTATCCGTCGATGGAGCCGCGTTCCAGCATGCCGGGGATCTCCGGGGCCGAACTCTGGAGGATCTTCACGGAGTTCGGGGCGATGCCGTTGTGCAGCAGGTACTGGTGGGTGGCGTACAGGCCGAGGCCGCCGATCGACGCCATGGTTCTGATCTGCCTGGGCGAGGTGATCCCCTTGCGCAGGACGACCTTGAGGTAGCGGTCGGAGGACTGGAAGACGCCGAGGGCGCGCAGTCCGGGGTCGGTGACCATGAGCGGCAGGGCGGTCGAGTCGGCGTTGGCCGCGATCTGCGCGGTGCCCGCCGTCACCGCCTGGGAGGCGGCGGGCCCGCCCTCCGTCTTCACCAGCTCGACGTTCACGCCCGCCTTCTTGAACAGCCCGCGCTCCTCGGCGAGATAGAAGGGGGCGTACGAGGCGTCGATGCCGAGGGCGACCCGCACCGTCGGCAGCCCCGCCGCCGACGTCCCCGCCGAGTCCGTCGACCCCGCCGTGCAGGCCGTGGTGAGGAACAGGGCCAGTGCCGCACCCGCGACACCTCTCCTGCCGATCGCGTCCGTGTGCATGTCGCCCTCCCGGCGTCGTGCTGCGTGGATGGAGGGACGACGGTCCCAGCGCCGGGCCGGGACGCGTAAGCGAAGCGTCCTGCTGGCCGGAACGGCCGGGGCGGGCCCCGTGTCCCGCTCACCGGAACGAAGCGGCACGGGCGGGCAGGCGCGGGCGGCGCGTCCTGCTCACCGGAACGAACCCGTAGGGCGGTATCCGGTCCCGCTCCTACGCTCCCGGGCCATGAGCGTTCCCACCGACGTGCCGACGAGCACGGACACCCCCGGCACGATCGAGACGGACATCCTGATCGTCGGCGCCGGCCCGGCCGGTCTCTACGGCGCCTACTACGCCGGCTTCCGCGGGCTGCGCGTCACCGTCATGGACGTGCTTCCGCAGCTGGGCGGGCAGATCAGCGCGATGTACCCGGAGAAGCCCATCCACGACATCGCCGGGTTCCCGGCGGTGCGCGGCCGGGACCTGGTGGCGAACCTGGTCGCGCAGGCGGAGCCGTACGGGCCGCGCTACCTCCTCGGCCACCGGGCCGTGGAGCTGACGCACGGGCCCGACCTGTACCCGGTCGTGCGCAGCGACCGGGGGGCCGTGGTCCGGGCCGGGGCGGTGGTCGTGACCGGCGGGGTGGGCACCTTCACGCCCCGGCCGCTGCCGGCCGGCGAGGACTTCCTGGGGCGCGGCCAGGTGTACTTCGTGCCGGACCCCGCCGAGCACACCGGCCGGGACGTGGTGGTGGTCGGCGGCGGTGACAGCGCCTTCGACTGGGCCGCCGTCCTCGCCCCGATCGCCCGGTCCGTGCGGCTGGTGCACCGCACCGCCCGCTTCCGCGCCCACCACGCGAGCGTGGAGAAGGTCCGCGGACTCGGTATCGAGATCATCACCGACACCGAGGTCAGCGCCCTGCACGGCACCGCGCACGTGGAGCGGGTCGAGCTGCGGCACCGCACCACCAAGGCGACCAGGGAGGTCCCGGCCCAGGGCGTGGTCGCGGCCCTCGGCTTCATCGCCGACCTCGGCCCGCTCCAGCACTGGGGGCTCGCCCTGAACGCCCGCCGGATCGCCGTCGACACCCGCATGGCCACCAACCTGCCCCGGGTCTTCGCCGCCGGCGACATCACCGACTACCCGGGCAAGGTGCGCCTGATCGCCGTGGGCTTCGGCGAGGTCGCCACCGCCGTGAACAACGCGGCCACCGTCATCGACCCCGAGGCCGCGCTGTTCCCCGGCCACTCGACAGATTCCTGAGGAGAACCGACATGGCCTACGTCATCGGATCGGCCTGCGTCGACATCATGGACCGCTCCTGTGTCGAGGAGTGCCCCGTCGACTGCATCTACGAGGGCGAGCGCAAGCTCTACATCAACCCGACGGAGTGCATCGACTGCGGTGCCTGCGAGACGGCCTGTCCCGAGCAGGCGATCACCGTGGACCGGCTCGCCGACCCCGAGTTCCGCGCCGACAACAAGCGGTTCTTCGAGGAGACCCTGCCGGGCAGGGCGGCGCCGCTCGGGTCGCCGGGCGGGGCGAACGGCCTCGGCCCGGTGGGCGTGGACACCCCGCTGGTGGAGGCCCGTTGATGCGCGTCGGCGTCCGTGTCCCGCCCTGCGACCGGGCCGACCGCGTACTGGAGACCGTACGGCGGGCGGAGGAACTCGGCTTCGACGACGTCTGGTTCCCGGACTCCCAGCTGCTGTGGCGGGACGTGTTCACCACGCTCACCGCCGCCGCCCTCGGCACCGACCGCATCGGCCTCGGCACCGCCGTCACCAACCTGGCGACCCGGCACCCGGCCGTGGTGGCCTCCGCCGCCCGCAGTGTCGCCGAACTCGCGCCCGGCCGCTTCACCCTGGGCCTCGGTGTCGGCAACAGCTCGGTCGGCCCGGTCGGGCTGCGGCAGAGCACCTCGGCGGCGATGCGCGAGGGCGTCGGGATGCTGCGCGCCCTGCTCGGTGGTGCGGAGTGGGAGTTCCCGGGCGGGGTCCGCTCACGCCTGCGCGACCCGGGCCCGGAGTCTCCGGGAAGTCCGGGGAGTCCGGGAAATCCGGGTATCCCCCTTCACCTGGCCGCGAGCGGGCCGAAGAACCTGCGGCTGGCCGGCGAGATCGCCGACGGGGTGATCCTGCTGAGCGGGGTCTCCCCGCGGACCCTCGCCCAGGCGACCGCCCGGGTCCGGGAGGGCGCCGCCGGACGTCCGGCCCGGCTGCCGCTCACCGTCTCCGCGTTCTGTGCCGTCACCGACGACGTGGAGGCCGAGGCCCGGCAGCTCAAGCCGATCTGCGCCTCGATCGCCCAGAACGGCGGGGCACCGTTCCTCGCGCTCGCGGGCATCGACGTCCACGTGCCGGAAAAGGTCGGGGGCGTCTACCCGGACCTCGTCCACGCGGAGGACTGGGAGGCGGCCGTCCGCATCTGCTCGGCCTGGATCAGCGACGAGAACGCGCTCCGGTTCGCCGAGGAGTTCTGCCTGTTCGGCACCGCCGACGACATCGCGGGCCGGCTGCGGGCCCTGCCCGCGAGCGGGGTCACCGGGGTGTTCCTCCAGCACGTCGGCTCCTACGACCCGCCCACCGAGCTGATCGAGGCCGTGGGCAGCGCTGTGCTGCCCCAACTCAACTGAGGGAGAAGACCGTGCACAAAGGCTATGTGCCCAGCAGGTTCGGCCAGTTGCACTACGCCGAGTGCGGTACCGGCGAGCCTGTCCTGATGCTGCATCAGACCCCGCGCTCCTGGACCGAGTACCTGGACGTGCTGCCGCTCGTCGGGTCCGGACACCGCGCGATCGCCATGGACACCCTCGGCTTCGGCGCCTCCGCCAGGCCCGAGGGGCCGCACTCCATAGAGCGGTTCGCCGACGCGGCCGAGGAGCTGGCCGACGCCCTCGGCCTGGACCGCTTCCATCTCGTCGGCCACCACACCGGCGGGGTGATCGCGGTGGAGCTGGCCGCCCGTCTCCAGGACCGGGTGGCCAGCCTCCTGCTGTCCGCCACCCCGTTCATCGACGACGAGAAGCGCCGGACGGCCGCCGAGCGCAAGCCCGTCGACCATGTGGACCCGGTGCCCGACGGCTCCCACCTCCTCGACCTGTGGAACCGGCGGCGCGGCTTCTACGAGGTGGGCCAGGAGGCCGCGCTCACCCGGTTCATGATCGACGCGCTGGCCGTCCTGGACAGCGTCGAGGACGGTCACGTCGCCGTCCGCGCCTACGGGATGGACCGGCGGCTGCCGCGGATCACCGCCCGTACGCTCGCCGTCTGCGCCCCCGGGGACCACTACTCGCTGCCCGCCCTGGAGAAGTTCGCCGCGGCCCTCGGCTGCGAGACGCGGGTGCTGTCCGGTGGGCACGTGCCCGTCCCCGAGCAGTTGCCCGGGGAGTTCGCCGAGGTGGTACGGGAATGGGCGGCGGCCGGGTAACGCGGTCACCTGAGGCCGATGTGCGCACCCGGGCCGAGCGGCAGGTCGAAGCCGTAGAAGACGCCCAGGATCGCCAGCCACACCACCAGGAACGGCACGGTGAAGACGGCCAGCCGGGAGATCAGGGTGCCGAGCCGGGCGTCGGGTTCGTAGCGGCGGAGCATCGCGAGGAGGAGGAAGACGTACGGGTTCATCGGCGTGATGATGCCGGTGGCCGAGTCGCCGATGCGGAACGCCGCCTGGCTGAGGGCCGGGCTCATGCCGAGCAGCATGAACGCCGGCACGAACACCGGCCCCACCAGCGACCACAGCGCCGACCCGGAGACGATGAACAGGTTCAGGCAGGCGGCGAGGAGCACGAACGCGACCAGCGCCCAGAACCCGGTCAGTCCGATCGCGTCCAGACCGGCCGCCGCCTTCACCGCCAGCAGGATGCCCACGTTGGACCAGTTGAACAGGGCGATGACCTGGGAGGCCACGAACATCAGGACGAGGTAGCCGGCCATGTTCTGCACGGACTCGGTCATCGCGGTGACCACGCCCTCCGAGCCGCTGAGCGCCTTGACCGTGAAGCCGTAGGTAAGGCCCGCCAGCAGGAACGCCCCGAACAGCACCGGGACGATGCCGGTCAGCAGCGGGGAGGGCACCAGCGCCCCGCCGTCGCCGCGCAGCGGACCGCCCTCGGGCAGCCACAGCGAGAGCACCGCGGCCACGTACGCCAGCACGACGAGTGCGGTGTGGAGCAGGCCCCGGCGCTGCGCCGGCGTGAGGGTGAGGTCCTGCTCCTCCTCCGGCTCGTCGGCGGCGGGCTCGTAGGGGCCCAGGCGGGGCTCCAGGACGCGGCTGATGAGGAAGCCGCCCAGGGCGCCGAGGACCAGACTGCTGGAGGCGGTGAAGAAGTAGTTGACGAGGAGGTTGAGGTCGAGGCCCTTGGCGGCGGGCAGCACCGAGGCCGCCTGCTGCGTGATGCCGATGTACAGGGCGTCCAGCGAGCCGATGGTGAACCCGGCCGCGTAGCCGGCGCCGACGCACGCGAAGCCGCCGATGAGACCGGCCACCGGGTGGCGGCCCGCGCTCTTGAAGACCACGGCGGCCAGCGGCGGCAGCACGATCGCGGCCACGTCACTGATCATGTGCGCCTGGCAGGCGACCAGCGCGACCAGGTACGGCAGCAGTGCCCGGGGCGCGCGGGCCAGGGTGGCCCGCATGACGGTCTCGAGGAGCCCGGCCTTCTCGGCCACGCCGACCGCCATGATCATGAGCAGTACGGCGGCGACGGGCGGGAAGGTCGCGAAGTTGGTGACCAGGTTCTCGGTCAGCCAGCGCACGCCCTCGCCGGTGAACAGCCCGGTGATGGGCTTGGTGTCGGTGGTGCCGGGGACGGTGACGTGCACCCCGCCGAGCGCGAGCGCGGTGGAGACCACGGCCAGCAGCAGGAAGAGCGCGGTGAACAGCAGGATTGGGTTGGGGAGCGCGTTGCCTGCGCGTTCGATCAGCGCGAGCACCCGGTCGACGCCGCTGGGCCGCCGCTGGTCCGGGGACTCGCTCGGGGCGGGAAGGCCGGTGAGTGAGGACATCAGAGCCGCCCTTCTGGCGCTGCCGGCAGGAGGTCCTTGCGTACGACGCCGTCCTGGACGACGCAGACGATGTTCGCGGGGTCGCCCAGGACGCCGATGTCCTGGAGCGGGTCGCCGTCGCAGATGATCAGGTCGGCGGTGCGGCCCGCGGCGAGGGTGCCGAGCCGGTCGGCGACGCCGAGCAGTTCGGCGGCGGTGCGGGTGCCGGCGACGATGGCGGCCATGGGGTCCATGCCGAGGTCCACCAGGTAGGAGAGCTCCATCAGGTTCACCCCGTGCGGGCCCACGGCGGCGTCCGTGCCGAGGGCGATCCGGGCACCATACTCGATGGCCCGCGCGATGTTCTCCTTGGTGACTCCGGACCAGCGGGTCTTCTTCTGGTAGTGGTAGTCGGGCATCGTCGCCTTGTTGATGCCGGCGTACACGGTGGACAGCGTCGGTACGACGAACACCCCGCGCTCCGCGGCCAGGTCGAGGGCGCGCTCGTCGAGGCCGTAGCCGTGCTCGATGCTGGTGACACCGCCGCGGATCGCGTTGAGGATGCCGGCGTTGCCCTGCGCGTGCGCGGCGACCGGCTTGCCGCCGTGCCGGCGGGCCTCGTCCACGACGGCCCGGATCTCCTCCTCCAGGAGGCCCTCGTCGTCGGGGTCGTCGTACGGGCTGCCCATGCCGCCGGTGGCGCAGACCTTCACCAGGTCGGCGCCGTCGCGCAGCACCCGGCGCACCGCGAGCCGGGCCGCCGCCGTGTCGTCGGCGATCTCGGACATCCCGGCGCTCAGATCGGTCCCGTCGGGCAGCCGGACGTCGGCGTGCCCGCCGGTGTGGCTGATGATGCGTACGGCGGTGTGCAGGCGCGGGCCGACGACCCGGCCGGTCTCCACGGCGGTCCGGAAGCCCGTCGACAGGCCGCCGAGGTCGCGGGCGGTGGTGATGCCGGCGTCGAGGGTCTGGCGCAGCCGGGTGACGGTGTCCAGAGTGACCAGGACCGGATCGAGTTCGGCGCGCCGCCCGGGATGCGAGCCGTGGGCGTAGGCGAGGTGGACGTGGCAGTCGAAGAAACCGGGCAGTACCGTGCGGCCACCGGCGTCGACGCTCCGCTCACCGGCGGCGGGCGGGGCGGTCGCGGCGGGACCGGCGTAGGCGATGGAGCCCTGGGCATCGATGGTGACCACGGCGTCATCCACCGGGGCGGCGCCGGTGCCGTCGATGAGGCGGGCACCGTGGATCCGCAGAGCGGTCTGGGGGGCGTCGGTTTCCGTCATGGGGTGCGGTCACTCCTCCTCTGTCGGAGACAGTCGAGAACAGTCGGGGACGGTCGTGAACAGTCGGGGACAGGAGAAGGGAGTGTGGAATGCTGAAGAAAACCTGGTGTGACGATGCAGACATGGCGCCGGATCTCCGCGCCGCGCGCAGAGAAACGCCGCTCATGGGCGTGCAGGATCGTGCCACCCCGGAACCGGAACTCGACGAGCTGGACCGGTGCGTCGTCCACGCCCTCCAGATCCATCCCCGGGCACCGTGGACGCTCGTCGGCGAGGTGCTCGGGGTCAACCCGGTCACCGCGGCCCGGCGCTGGCAGCGGCTCCAGGAGGCGGGTCTGGCCTGGGTGACCGCCTATCCCCGGCTGTACGACCCGCGGATCGTGGTCACCGGGACCGTCGAGGTGGACACCGAGCCGGGCGCCGCCGAGGACGTGGCGCAGGCCATCGCGAAGGACCCGGCCGTGCCCAACATCAAGCTCACGGCGGGCGGCCGGGACCTGGTGGCCGCGGTGCAGACCCGCAGCCTGCACGAGCTGGCCCGGGTCACCACCTCCCTCTTCCAGCGGACGCCGGGGGTGCGGGCGACCCGCACGCATGTCTCGACCGGCGTCTCCACGGAGGGCAGCCGGTGGCGGCTGCGCAGCCTGGACGAGGCCCAGGCCGCCCGCCTCGAAGCGGCGCTTCCCCCGTCCGGCCTCCCGGCGCCACTGGCCGAGCCGCGCTGGGAGGAGCTGGACACCCGCCTCCTGGAACTGCTCAGCGTGGACGGCCGGATGTCGCTGCGCGACCTGGCGGCGGCCACCGGAACCAGCCTCAGCACCCTGCGCCGCCGGGTGCAGTCACTGCTGGCCTCCCGGCTCTGCCTGCGCTGCGACCTGGCCCGGCCGCTGTCGGGCTGGCCGCTGTCGGCCGTCTACTTCGCCTCGGTGCCGGGCCGGTACGTCGAGGAGACCAGCAGGGTGCTGGCCGGGGTGCGCGAGGTCCGCTCGTGCGCGATCACGGCGGGGCCGTACAACCTGGTGATCGACGTCTGGCTCCGCGACCTGCGCGATGTGCACGCGTTCGAGGCCCACCTGTCCCGCAAGCTGCCCCGGCTGACCGTCGCCGACCGCTCGGTGGTGCTGCGCACGGTCAAGCACATGGGCCGCCTGCTCGACCACGACGGCCGCTGTGTGGGAGTGGTCCCGCTGCGGAACCCCCAGGTCCCCGGCGCGCACCGCGCGCGGTCCGGCTATGGGATCGACTGAGGCTCCGTGCGGGGTACGGCGGCGGGCTCCGTCCTGCCCCCGCCTTCCGTGCGCTGCCGGCCGAGGTGGTTGAAGACCAGGTTCAGCAGCACGGCAGCCACGCAGCCCGTCGAGATGCCCGAGTCGAGGACGATCCGGGCGGTCTCCGGGAAGGCGTGGTAGAAGTCCGGCGCGGTGATCGGGACGATACCGACGGCGAGGGAGACGGCGACGACCAGGATGTTCTCGTCCTTGTCGAGACCGGCCCTGACCAGGGTCTGGATGCCGCTGGCCGCCACCGACCCGAACAGGACCACGCCTGCGCCGCCCAGCACCGGGCGGGGTACGACGGCGATCAGCGAGGCGGCCATCGGGCACAGCCCCATCAGCACCAGGAAGCCGCCGCCGGCCGCGACCACGAACCGGCTGCGGATCCGGGTCATCGCGACCAGCCCGATGTTCTGCGCGAAGGCGCTGCACATGAACCCGTTGAAGAGCGGGCTGAGCGCCGAGCCGAGGGTGTCGGCGCGCAGTCCCGCCGCGATCGTCCGCTCGTCGGCGGGCCGTTCCACGATCTCGCCCAGGGCCAGCATGTCCGCGGTCGACTCGGTCATCGAGACCACCATCACCACGCACATCGACAGGATCGCGGCGATGTGGAACTGCGGGGCACCGAAGTGGAAGGGCGTCGGGAAGCCGACGACGTCCGCGTCCGCGACCGGGCCGAAGTCCGTGACACCGAACGGGATCGCGACCAGGGTGCCCGCCAGCAGGCCGATCAGCACGGCGATCTGCTTGACGAAGCCGCGGGTGAAACGGCGCAGGAGCAGGACGAGGAGGAGCGTCGCGGCGGCCAGCCCGAGGTACTTCGCCGAACCGTAGTCGTCCGCCGTGGAGTCGGGGCCCTGCGCCCAGCCGAAGGCCACCGGGAGCAGGGAGACGCCGATGAGGGTGATGACCGTGCCGGTGACGACGGGCGGGAAGAAGCGGACCGCCCTGCTGAAGAAGGGGGCGGCGAGGAAGCCGAGGAGGCCGGCGACGATCACCGCGCCGAAGATGACCGGCAGGGCGTCGGACTTGTCGTGGGTGGCGGCGGCTATCGCGGTCATCGGGGCGACCCCGGCGAAGGTGACGCCGTTGACGAAGGGCAGCCGGGCTCCGATGTTCCAGACGCCGAGGGTCTGGAGGAAGGTGGCGAGGCCCGCGGTGAACAGGCAGGCGCCGGTCAGGAAGGTCAGTTCGGTGCCGGTGAGGCCGATGGCCGCGCCGACGATCAGGGGCGGGGCGACCACTCCGGCGTACATGGCGGCCACGTGCTGCAGGCCCGTGGTGGCCATCTTCAGGGCGGGGAGTTTCTCGTCGACGGGATGCACGGGATGCGCGGACACGGGCGGCTCCTCCGGTCGGTTGACGCGTCGGCTCTGACACGGGTTTCAGGGAGGTGGTGCGTGCGGTCATGGGGGCACCTCCCGCTCGAGCGAAGCCGAGAGTGGGGGAGGGACCGAAGGACGGTGTGACCGTTCCTGGGCGCGCACGTGACAGTGCGCGCCCAGGAGACAGCCGCCGTGGACATGGTTCGGGTCCACGGCCACCGGCCGGGAGCCGTCCCTCCCGACCGGAGCTCAAGTGCCGTACGGCGGAGTGGGGTTACCGCCCGGAGAGCTGTGCCAGCCGCTGGGCCTCGGCCCGCGTGGCGCGTGCGATCGCGTCCTCGTCCACGTGCAGCAGGCGGTTGTCCTCAACGATCTGACGGCCGTTCACGAAGGAGGCGGTGACCGGGGCGGCCGCGCCGAAGACCAGGGCGGTCACCGGGTCGGCGATGGAGGCGTGGGCGAGGGTGTCCAGCCGCCAGAGCACCAGGTCGGCGAGCTTGCCGGGTTCGAGGGAGCCGATCTGGCTTGCCCGGCCCAGTACTTGGGCGCCGCCGTAGGTGCCGAGCCGCAGCGCCTGGCGGGCGTTGAGCGCGGCCTCCCTGTGCGCGCCGAGGCGGTTGATCAGGAGGGCGTTGCGCAGTTCGGTGTGGAGTTCGCCGGACTCGTTGGACGCGGTGCCGTCGACGCCGAGGCCGACCGGGACGCCGGCGGCGAGCATGTCGGGGACGCGCGCGATCCCGGCCGCGAGGCGGGCGTTGGAGGACGGGCAGTGGGCGACGCCGGTCCTCGTGCGGGCGAAGGCCGCGATGTCGGAGTCGTTCATGTGGACGCAGTGCGCCATCCACACGTCCTCGCCGAGCCAGCCGGTGGACTCGAAGTAGTCGGTCGGGCCCATGCCGAACAGCTCGTGGCAGAACTTCTCCTCCTCGACCGTCTCCGAGCCGTGGGTGTGCAGCCGTACCCCGAGGCGGCGGGCCAACTCGGCGCCCTCGCGCAGGAGTTCGGTGGAGACGGAGAAGGGCGAGCAGGGCGCGACGGCGACCTGGGTCATCGCGTCGAAGGAGGAGTCGTGGTGCTCCTTGACGGTCGCCTCGGTGGCGGCGAGGGCGCCTTCGAGGGTCTCGACGGCGAAGTCCGGAGGCAGCCCGCCGTCCTTCTCGCTGCGGTCCATGGAGCCGCGGGCGAGGGTGAAGCGGACGCCCGTCTCGCGGGCGGCGCGGATGATCGCGCCGGACAGGTCGCCGGAGTCCTTGGGGAAGACGTAGTGGTGGTCCATCGCGGTGGTCACGCCGCCCCGGGCCATCATCGCGAGCGAGCCCTGCGCGGCCGCGTACACCATGGGCTCGTCGATGCGCGCCCAGGTCGGGTACAGCGCGACCAGCCAGTTGAAGAGGTTGTGGTCGGTGGCCAGGCCCCGGGTGATCCACTGGTAGTAGTGGTGGTGGGTGTTGACCAGACCGGGGGTCACCAGGTGGCCGGTGGCGTCGATCCGGCGTACGACGTTCTCCAGGCCCTCGGGGGCCCGGCCCGCGCCGAGCGACTCGATGCGGTTGCCGGCGATGACCACGTACCCGTCGGCGTACTCGGTGTCCTGGGCGTCGACGGTCGCGATCGAACAGTTCTCGATGACGATGCGCTGGCCTGCTGCCATGGTTCGTCCTTTTCGCTCAGTGGACTTGTGGTGTGGGCACGGCAGGACCCCGGAGATTTGAGTGCCTCGGCCGAAGAGGCGGTTCCCCGGCCGAGGGTGCCGAAAAGGGGAGGTCAGAGGTTGGTGAGGTCCACCGGGATCCTCGCCTCGCAGCCGTCCCGGAGGATGGTCGCCTCGATCAGGCCGTAGGGCCGGTCGGCGGCGTAGTACACAGCACCGTCTTCGGTGGCGTTCTTGAGACCGAACGGCTCCAGGTCCACCAGGAAGTGGTGCTTGTTCGGGAGCGAGAAGCGGACCTCGTCTATCTCGCCGCGGTTGTTGATGATCCGCGAACCCATCTGGTAGAGCGTCTGCTGGAGCGAGAGGGAGTAGGTCTCGGCGAAGGCCTGGAGCATGTGCTTCTTCGTCTGCTCGTAGGACTTCTCCCAGCTCGGCATCTTCTGCTCGTCGTCGGTCCAGTTGAACCGCCAGCGGGCGGAGACCTGGGTGGCCAGGATGCGGTCGTACGCCTCGGGGAGGGTCGTGTACTTGTCCTTGACGTAGCCCCAGAACTCGGAGTTGGTCGAGTTCATCACGACGAGGTCCTTGAGGCCGGATATGACCTCCCACCGCGAACCGTCGTACGTGATCTGGGTGAGCCGGGTCTCCTGGCCCTTGCGCACGAAGGAGTGCTTGACCTCGTCGGCGCCGATGAACTTCGAGTTGGCGTCGGAGGCCTCGATGCGCTCCCAGGCGTACTCCTCGATCCGGATCCGGGCCGTGCTGATCGGCTCCTGGCTGGTCACGAAGTGCCGGGCCAGGTGGATGCCGAACTGTTCGGCGGACTCGATGCCGTGTTCCTTGGCGAACGCGAACACCGTGTTCTTGGTGGTGTCGGTCGGCAGGACGTTGGCGTTGGAGCCGGAGTAGTGCACCTCGTCCATGTCGCCGGAGAGCGACACCGACACGTTGAGGTCCTTGATGTGGTGGGTGGCACCGTCCCGCGTGATCTTCACGACCCGGTTCTCGGCCTTGCCGTACTGGTTCTGTCCAAGAATCGTAGGCATATGTAGCTAGCTCCCTCGGTAAACGGAGTAGCCGAACGGGTTGAGCAGCAGCGGTACGTGGTAGTGCTCGCCCGGTACGACGGCGAACGTGATCGCCACCTCCGGGAAGAACACCGCCGGTCCGCTGTCCCGATTCGCGGGGGCGTCCTGCTGCGCATCGGCTTGCTTCTTCGCGGTCTTCTCTTCGAAATACGGCTCCACTGCGAAGTCGAGCCGTACGTGTGTCGTCCCCTCCGGCAGGTCCGGAAGGTCCTTGCACCGGCCGTCCGCGTCGGTCGCGCTCCCGCCGAGCGTCTGCCAGTCGGCTGACCGGCCGCCGCGGGCGGACAGCCGGACGGCGACGCCCCCGGCGGGCCGGCCGACGCTGGTGTCCAGGATGTGCGTGGACACGGAGGCGGTGGTGCTGGTGCTCATGGTGTCAGGCGTCCTCTTCGACGAGTCGGGCGAGCCGGATGCGGTTGATCTTGCCCAGCTCGGTGCGGACGATCTCGCGCTCCCGCTCGGGCGGGTTGCCGATCCGCTCCCTGACCGCGTCCCGCATCTCCTCGCCGGTGCGGCCGGTGGCGCAGATCAGGAAGACATGGCCGAACCGCTCCTGGTAGGCCAGGTTGAGTTCGAGCATCTCCGCCTTGAGGGCGTCCCCGGCGCCGGCCATGCCGGACTGTTCCCGGGCCGAGGTGGGGTCACCCGGCTTGGGGCGGCCGATCGGCGGGTGTCCGGCCATGGCCTCCGCCAGGTCCGCCGCACTCAGCTCCGCCATGGCGGCGTCGCTGGCGGAGTAGAGGGCCTCGGGGGTGGCGTAGGGGCGGGCGGCGAGCAGCCGCCGGGCCCATGCCGTGGCGGCGCACGCCTCGTGGAGCGCGGCGAGCGCCGCGGGCTCCGCCAGGTCGTTGAACCTGGCCAGGCCCGGGGGCGTGGAAGTCGACGTCACGGGAGCCTCCGTGGCCGTAGGCGGCCTTCGTGCTGAACGGGCTGCCGTCAGCTAACGCCCTCCGGAACCCAGCGTCAACACTTTGTTGAAAATTCCGCGTAACAACCCACGGGCCGCGCCCGCCGGGTCAGCTGTCCTTGTCGCGGTTGAGGTAGTTGTAGACGGTGAAGCGGCTGACCCCGAGCGCGCTCGCCACGGTCTCCACGCCGTGCCGTACGGAGAAGGCGCCCCGCGCCTCCAGTATGCGCACGACCTCCTGCTTCGCCTTGCGGTCCAGGTCGGCCAGCGGTTTGCCCTGCTTGCGCTCCATGGCGGCCAGGATGTGGTCGAGGGAGTCCGCGAGCTGCGGCAGCCGTACGGCGACCACGTCGGCGCCCTCCCAGGCGAGCACGACGTCGTCGGGGCCGGCCTCGTCGGGCGGGAGCATCTCGCCGCCCATGGCGTCGACCAGCGGCTTCACGGCGGTGATGAAGGGCTCGTCCCCGTGTCCGGTCACTTGTCGTCGCCCTCCCCCACCACGTTGACCTGGAGCGAGATCCGGGTGGCCCCGGCCTCCAGGGCGCGGCGCAGCAGCGCGTCGACGGCGGTGAGCACGGTCTCGGAGCCGCCCTCCGCCGTGTTCCCGAACGGCCCGACGTCCACCGCGTCCAGCTCGGCCGCCTCGATGACCTCACGGGCGACCAGCGCGTGCGCGGGGGCCTCGTCGAGGTCGAAGGGCTCGGTCGTGAACTCCACTCTCAATCGCACGGGCTCAACCTAACGCGCGGCGCTGTTCTTCGGGCAGCCCTTCCGGCCTACCCGCTCTTGCGCAGGAAGCTCCGCAGCCGCCGCTCCGGCCAGGTGTTGATCACGTCGTCCTTGGTGAGCCAGCCGCGCTGGGCGGTTCCGATGCCGTACCGCATGTTGGCGAGGTGCGGGACTGCGTGGGCGTCGCTGTTCACGGCGAACTTCACGCCGTGCCGGCGGGCCCGCAGGATGTCCTCGTCGCGCAGGTCGAGGCGGTGCGGGTGGGCGTTGATCTCCAGGGCCGTGCCGGTGCGGGCGCAGGCGGCGAAGACCGCGTCCAGGTCGGCGTCGATGCCGGGCCGCTTGCCGATGAGCCGGGTGGTGGGGTGCCCGATGACATGGACGTACGGGTTTTCGCAGGCCCGGACGAGCCGCCTGGTCAGCTGCTCGCGGCTCTGCCTGAAGTGCGAGTGCACCGAGGCCACGCACAGGTCGAACCCGGCGAGGAAGTCGTCCGGCCAGTCCACCTCGCCCTCCGGGCCGATGTTCAGCTCGGTGCCGTGCAGCAGGCGCAGCCCGCCGCGCCGGCCCTTGGTGGGGTAGGTGCCGTCCAGTTCGCGCACCCGCTCCCGCTGGGCCAGCATCCGTTCGTCGGTCATGCGCTGCATGGCCAGGTCGGGCGCGTGGTCGGTGATCGCGTAGTAGGCGTAGCCGCGCGCGGCGGCCGCCTGCGCCATCTCCTCCAGCGGGGCGAGCCCGTCGGTGAGGTCGGTGTGGGTGTGCAGGTCGCCGCGCAGGTCGGCCTCGGTGACCAGGTCGGGCAGTTCACCGCGCAGCCCGGCCTCGATCTCCCCGCGGTCCTCGCGCAGGGTCGGCGGGATCCACGGCAGGCCGAGCCGGGCATACACCTCCTCCTCGGTCCGGGAGACGATCTTCTCGCCGCTCTCGGCGTCGAAGAGGCCGTACTCGGAGAGCTTGAGCTTCTGGTGCACCGCGATCTCCCGGGTGCGGATGTTGTGGGCCTTCGAGCCGGTGAAGTACTGCAGGGCGGCTCCCCACGAGTCCGGCGGTACGACCCGCAGGTCGACGTTGAGGCCCTTGCCGGTGCGCACGGACGTCTTGGTCCCGCCCTGCCCGATGACCTCGGTGACGTACGGCAGCCCGGTGAACGCCTTCATGACCGGCGCCGACTGCTCCGCCGCCGCGAGGATGTCGATGTCGCCGATGGTCTCCCGCATCCGGCGCAGCGAACCGGCGTACGTGCACCGTTCGCAGCCGGGCACCGCGGACAGGGCGGCGACGATGTCCTCGGCCAGTTCCATGGCCACGTCGATCTGCACCCGGCCGCCGGAGGACCGGAGCCGTTCGATGCCGTGGAGGATGTTCTCCTCGGTCTTCGGCCCGAAGCCCTTGAGGTCGCGCAGCCGTTCGTCGCGGATGGCGTCGGCGAGTTCCGCCACCGACGAGACGCCCAGTTCCTCGTAGACCGCCATGGCCTTCTTCGGGCCGAGGGTGGGGATGGCCGTCAGCCGCCGGACCCCGTCCGGGATCCGCGCCCGCAGTTCCTCGACCGCGGCCACGCTGCCGCTGTCGACGTACTCGCGGACCTTCTGGGCGATGGACTTCCCGACGTTCGGGATCTCCTGCAACGCCTTGAGGCCGAGGGTGGAGACATCGGCGTGGTGGCCGCCGAGGGACCGGGCGGCCTTCTCGTAGACCCGCGCCTTGAACGCGTCCCCACCGGTGATCGAGATCAGGTCGGCGTACTCCTGGAGCAGCGCGGCGACCTCGTCGTTGGACCGAGCCATGCCTTCAGGGTAGGGCGCGGGTTTTGCGCGGGCGCTCTTGACAGCTCTCCCCACCGACAGGCAATCTTCCATTAAGCAGAAACCAACTTCCATAATGTGGAAATAGAGCCAGTGGAAGGGAGCGCCCACCCCCATGGGATTTGCAGAGCAGCGCTTCACCGTCAACCTGTCGATCCTCTTCACGGAGCTCCCGCTTCTGGAGCGCCCCGCGGCCGCCGCCGCGGCCGGCTTCACCGCGGTCGAACTGTGGTGGCCCTGGGTCGACTCCCCCACCCCCGCGCGGTCCGAACTCGACGCGCTGCGCCAGGCGGTCACGGCCGCGGGCGTCCGGCTGACCGGCCTGAACTTCTACGCCGGACAACTGCCCGGACCCGACCGGGGCGCCCTGTCGGTCCCGGGCGAGGAGTCGGAGAGGTTCCGCGCCAACATCGACGTGGCGGCCGGTTTCGCCCGCTCCCTGGGCTGCCGGTCGCTCAACGCCCTGTACGGGAACCGGGTGGAAGGCGTGGACCCGGCCGAGCAGGACGCGCTGGCCCTGGAGAACCTGGTCCGCGCCGCGGAGGCGGCCGACCGCAACGGCGCGATCCTGCTGATCGAGGCGCTCAACGAGCCGGAGTCGCCGCGGTATCCGCTGGTGTCGGCGCCGGCCGCGGTCGAGGTCGTCGACAAAGTCAACGAGGCCTCGGGTCTCGGCAACGCGCGCTTCCTCATGGACCTCTACCACCTGTCCATGAACGGCGAGGACCTGCCGTCGGTGATCGAGCGGTACGCCTCGAAGACCGGCCACGTCCAGATCGCCGACAACCCGGGCCGCGGCGCCCCCGGCACGGGGTCGCTGCCGCTGGCGGACCTCCTCGACGGGTTGAGAAAGGCCGGGTACGACGGCTGGGTGGGCCTGGAGTACAAGCCGGGCGACCGCCCGAGCGCGGACGCCTTCGGCTGGCTGCCGAGGGAACAGCGCGCCGCCCGTTGACGTGACCGTCCCTGGGGGCCGCCGCCCCCAGACCCCCCGCTTCGGCCTTCGGCCTCGTCCTCGAACGCCGGACGGGCTGTGTGATCGACGCATCCAGAGAGGCACCCTCCATGAGCAGCACACTCCCCAAGATCGCCTGGATAGGCCTCGGCATCATGGGCTCCCCCATGTCCGAGAACCTGGTCAAGGCGGGTTACGACGTCACCGGCTTCACCCTGGAGCAGGACAAGCTGGACCGGCTGGCCGCCGCCGGCGGCAGCGCGGCCGGCTCGATCGCCGAGGCCGTGCGGGACGCCGACGTGGTCGTCACGATGGTGCCGGCATCTCCGCAGGTCGAGGCCATCGCCTACGGCCCGGACGGCATCCTGGCGAACGCGCGGTCCGGCGCGCTTCTCATCGACATGTCGTCCATCACCCCGCAGACCTCCGTCGACCTGGCGAAGGCGGCGCGGGACAAGGGCATCCGCGTACTCGACGCGCCCGTGTCCGGCGGCGAGGCAGGGGCCGTCGAGGCCGTGCTGTCCATCATGGTCGGCGGCGAGCAGGCCGACTTCGAGGCCGCCAAGCCGATCTTCGAGGCGCTGGGCAGGACCATCGTGCTGTGCGGTCCGCACGGCTCCGGCCAGACCGTGAAGGCCGCCAACCAGCTGATCGTGGCCGTGAACATCCAGGCGTGCGCCGAGGCCGTGGTCTTCCTGGAGAAGTCCGGCGTGGACCTGACGGCCGCGCTGGACGTCCTGAACGGCGGCCTGGCCGGCTCGACCGTGCTGACGCGGAAGAAGGAGAACTTCCTGAACCGCGACTTCAGGCCGGGTTTCCGGATCGACCTGCACCACAAGGACATGGGCATCGTGACGGACGCGGCCCGCAACGTCGGCGCCGCCCTGCCGGTCGGAGCCGTGGTGGCGCAACTGGTCGCCTCCCTGCGCGCGCAGGGCGACGGCGGTCTGGACCACTCGGCACTGCTGCGCTCGGTGGAGCGCCTGTCCGGCGCCCAGGTCTGAACCGGCCCCCTCGACTTCCGGGCGGTGCCGTCGCCGACATCTGTCCTGTCGCGCCCAGGTGCCGGCATCGCCCGGAACCCACTTCAACAAACTGTTGACGCCCAGGTCGACCCGATCCTAGGCTCCAAGAAGGCTCCACGAAGCGGAAACTCATTTCCGCTGACACCCGCACGGAAGGCCCACGATGTCGAAGCGCGTGCTCACCACCGAGTCCGGCGCCCCCGTCGCCGACAACCAGAACTCCGCCTCCGCCGGCGTCGGCGGCCCGCTGCTTCTCCAGGACCAGCACCTCCTCGAGAAGCTCGCGCGCTTCAACCGCGAGCGGATCCCGGAGCGCGTGGTGCACGCCCGCGGCAGCGGCGCCTACGGCTACTTCGAGGTCACCGACGACGTCACCGGCTTCACCCACGCCGACTTCCTGAGCACGGTCGGCAGGCGCACCGAGGTCTTCCTGCGGTTCTCGACGGTCGCCGACTCCCTCGGCGGCGCCGACGCCGTCCGCGACCCGCGCGGCTTCGCCGTCAAGTTCTATACGGAAGAGGGCAATTACGACCTCGTCGGGAACAACACCCCGGTGTTCTTCATCAAGGACCCGCTGAAGTTCCCCGACTTCATCCACTCGCAGAAGCGGGACCCCTTCACGGGCCGTCAGGAACCGGACAACGTCTGGGACTTCTGGGCGCACACCCCCGAGGCCACGCACCAGGTGACCTGGCTGATGGGCGACCGCGGCATCCCGGCGTCGTACCGCCATATGAACGGCTACGGCTCGCACACCTACCAGTGGACGAACGCCGAGGGCGAGGCCTTCTTCGTCAAGTACCACTTCAAGACCAACCAGGGGGTGCGCAGCCTGTCCGCCGAGCAGGCCGCCGAACTGGCGGGCAAGGACCCGAACTCGCACCAGACGGACCTGCTCCAGGCGATCGAGCGGGGCGTCAACCCGTCCTGGACCCTGTATGTCCAGATCATGCCCGCGGCCGAGGCGGCGGACTACCGCTTCAACCCGTTCGACCTGACCAAGGTCTGGCCGCACCGGGACCACCCGCTCCGGCGGGTGGGCCGCCTGGTCCTCGACCGCAACCCGGACAACGTCTTCGCCGAGGTCGAGCAGGCCGCCTTCTCCCCCAACAACTTCGTGCCGGGCATCGGTCCCTCCCCCGACAAGATGCTCCAGGGCCGGCTGTTCGCCTACGCGGACGCGCACCGCTACCGCCTGGGCGTCAACCACACCCTGCTCCCCGTCAACGCCCCGAAGGCGACGACCGCGCAGAACTACGGCCGGGACGGCTTCATGGCCAGCAACCCCCAGGGACGGCACGCCAGGAACTACGAGCCGAACTCCTACGACGGCCCGGTGGAGACCGGCCGCCCCCTGTCCGCGCCCCTCGCCGTGACCGGCCACACGGGCGCCCACGAGGCCCCGCCGCACACCAAGGACGACGACTTCTCCCAGGCGGGCGAGCTGTACCGCCTGATGTCCGAGGACGAGCGGCAGCGCCTGGTGGCCAACATCGCCGGCGGCCTCTCCCAGGTCTCCCGCGACGACGTGATCGAGAAGAACCTGGCCCACTTCCACGCCGCCGACCCGGAGTACGGCAGGCGGGTGACGGAGGCGGTCCGCGCCCTGCGCGAGGACTGACCCCCACAGACAGCCCCACAGACAGCCCCACAGACGGCCCGCGGCGGCCGACCGGCCCGGATGAGGGGTGGCCGGTCGGTGCCGGTGCGCGGGCGGGGCGAGGACCGCGGCGGCGTGCGAGCCAGTGCGGTGGTGAAGGAACCGGGCGCTCTTCCCGACCAGAGGGAAGGACGCCCCCGGTTCCGTCGCACCCGCCGCGGTCCCAGCCACCCTCCCCGAACCCCGTCCGGCAGCACGAACGCCCTGCCACACCCAGCCTCGCACCGCCGGACGGCCACAGCCCCGAGCGCTCCCTACACCGGGAACTCCCCGGCGAGGGAGCGCTCGGCATTGTCCAGGAGTTCCTTGTACGTCAGCACTTCGACCCTGGCGATGTGCGAGTTGAACGTCCGCAACGCCTCGTTGATCTCCTCCTCCGGAACGTCCGGATGCAGCGCGGGGTGACCGACGAGAACGAGGGCGCTGGCCCGGCGAGTCTCGATGCCGAGCTCGGTGCGGATACGGTCTCGGTTCTCGTCCAGTCCGGTGAGGTAGTTGATGGCCTGACCGAAGGCCTCGTTCACCTGCGCCGCCGGCACCCAGGCATTGCGGTGCCGCTTGACAAGGGGAGACTTCAGGCTCATGGCACGTTTGAGTTCGACGACATGAAGCGCGCCGTCGCCTCGTATCAGCGGGATGTCGAGTTCGTCTCCCGGCGCGAGCCGCCGCTGCGCCGCCTCGCCCACGAACCGGCCGCCGAAGATCCAGTACTGCCCTTCCAGCGCCTGCTGCAGATCAGCCTCCGTCGCCGTACGGTCCTCGACCACAGTGCGCAACTCCTTGAGCCGGACGGCACGTCTGCGTAGCTCGGCGGCCTGGAGAACAAGCAGCCCCTGGTCATCGGCGGCCAGCAGGGCCAAGGCCTCGGGCGAGGCAGCGATCCTCCGGGCCTGCGCGGCGGGATCCTCGATGTCGACCCTCCTGCTGCAGATGATCCGCTCCAGCCAAAGCGCCGTCTCGGCCTGACCTCGCGGGATCACATAGCGTCCGGGGCGGTCCTCAGGAGCTTGCAGGAACATCGCGTCCTCGCCCTGCGCCCGGAAATGCTCCAGGAACTCCTCGATCCCGGCGTCGGGACGGTCCGCCAAGAACTCTCGTCCGCTGTCGACCAGCCATTGGTGCATTGCCTTCATCGTGCTGCCGAGGAAACCCGTGTGCGACTCTCTTCGCTGCCCGTCCCCGAACAGCCGGTACCGGTCCTCGAAGTCATGTCTGAGGATGCGCCCCTCCGCGTACTCGATCGCGTCCTGCACGAGCCGTACGACCTGCCACTCCCCGGCCGCCACCGCAGCGCCCCGGGCCTCCTCCAGGAGCCGCACCAGCTCCCTGCCGCCCCGCCGCTGGCGGCTCCTGCCGCTGTGCATGTGATCGAGGACCGACGTCACAGCCGCGCCCACGGTCGCGTCGACCGCCGCCTCGGCCACTACGTCCCGAAGGTGCCACTCCAGCGTCATGTCGCTTCTCGTCGTCATGCGGGAATCGTGCGGGGAGGGTCTGACAACGCCTCGGCGTGCACATCCGCCCGCCGCACAGCACGCTGAAGGCATGACTGCACATCCACCGACGGAGTTCCCGCGCATCGTCGTGCACGCACCGGCCCTGGACGGCTCACGGCGGGTCACCGAGGGTGACGTGACCCTCGGGATCGCCTCCCACCTCGACGACGTGGTCGAGATCCTGCGGATGGCCGACCTGGACCGGATCGAGGTCGAGGAGAGCGACCTCATCGAGTGGCAGGGCGGCGGCCCGGACGACTGGCCGGGGCTGACCGAGCACCCCGAAAGCTGACGCACCGGTACGCACCGGGACGAACGCGCGGGCCGATCCTCAAATAAAGCTCTGAACTGTGTTCAGCATGCTTCAACCGCCCCAGTCAGGGGGCATATTCACGTCACACGGTGCCCGCCGGCACGGGGGCGGCGGGCACCGAGTCACCGACAGCGCGAAGCGGGCGGTCCATCCCCTCGGATGGACCGCCCGCTCCTGTCCGCGCCGGCTCAGACCTTCAGCGTCCTGATCGACGTCGGCGCGTGCCCCGGTTCGGTCGCGGTCTCCTCGAACTCGACGACGTTCGAGATGTCGTTGGTGGTCGACATGGAGATGTTGGTGACCCGCTCCAGGATGGCCTCCACGACGACCGGCACCCGGTGCTCGGCGGCCAGTTTCCTGGCCTCCTCGAAGGCGGCGCCCAGTTCCGCCGGGTCCGTCACCCGGATCGCCCTGCACCCCAGGCCCTCGGCGACCTTGACGTGGTCGACGCCGTAGACGCCCAGCTCGGGCGAGTTGATGTTCTCGAACTCCAGGTTGACCTGGAAGTCGATGTCGAACGCCCGCTGCGCCTGACGGATCAGGCCCAGGTAGGAGTTGTTGACGAGGACGTGGACGTACGGGATCTTGTGCTGCGCGCCGACCGCCAGCTCCTCCAGCATGAACTGGAAGTCGTAGTCGCCGGAGAGGGCGACGACGGACGCCTCCGGGTCGGCCTTGGCGACGCCCAGCGCGGCCGGGATCGTCCAGCCGAGGGGGCCCGCCTGGCCGCAGTTGATCCAGTGCCGGGGCCTGAAGACGTGCAGCATCTGGGCGCCGGCGATCTGCGAGAGGCCGATCGTGGAGACGTAGCGGGTCTCCGGCCCGAAGGCCTTGTTCATCTCCTCGTAGACGCGCTGCGGCTTGATCGGGATGTCGTCGAAGTGCGTACGGCGCTGGAGGGTCGCCCTCTTCTCCTGTGCCGAGGCGGCCCAGGCGGAGCGGTCGGGCAGCCCGCCGGTCGCCTTCGACTCCAGGGCCACCTCGACGAAGAGCTCCAGGGCCGCCTTCGCGTCGGACGCGATTCCGTAGTCGGGGGCGAAGATCCGGCCGATCTGGGTGGGCTCGATGTCGACGTGGACGAACGTCCGGCCCGCCGTGTAGACGTCCAGCCTGCCGGTGTGGCGATTGGCCCAGCGGTTGCCGATGCCGAGCACGAAGTCGGACTCCAGGAAGGTCGCGTTGCCGTAGCGGTGTGAGGTCTGCAGGCCCACCATGCCGGCGTTCAGCTCGTGGTCGTCGGCGAGCACGCCCCAGCCCATCAGGGTCGGGACCACCGGAACGCCCGTCAACTCGGCGAACTCCACGAGGAGTTCGGCGGCATCCGCGTTGATGACCCCGCCGCCGGCGACGATCAGCGGGCGTTCGGACGCGTTCAGCATCCCGATCGCCTTCTCGATCTGGGCCCGGGTGGCGGCCGGCTTGTAGACGGGCAGGGGCTCGTACGTCTCCGGGTCGAACTCGATCTCGGTGAGCTGCACGTCGATCGGCAGGTCGACCAGGACCGGGCCCGGACGGCCCGAGCGCATCAGGTGGAACGCCTGCTGGAAGACGCCCGGGACCTGGGCCGCCTCCAGCACGGTGACCGCCATCTTCGTCACCGGCCCCGCGATCGAGGCGATGTCGACGGCCTGGAAGTCCTCCTTGTGGATCACCGCGGTCGGCGCCTGGCCGGTGATGCAGAGGATCGGAACGGAGTCGCCGATGGCCGAGTACAGCCCGGTGATCATGTCGGTTCCGGCCGGACCGGAGGTGCCGATGCAGACGCCGATGTTGCCGGGGCGGGTACGGGTGTAGCCCTCGGCCATGTGCGAGGCACCCTCGACATGGCGGGCGAGGGTGTGATGGATGCCGCCGGAGGCCTTGAGCGCCGCGTAGAAGGGGTTGATCGCCGCGCCGGGCACACCGAACGCATCGGTGACGCCCTCCCGCTTGAGGATCTCAACTGCCGCGCGGGCAGCGGTCATACGAGCCATCGAGAACTCCTGCTTTCGGCTGTCGGATGCCTGCTCCCGGCGCGCCCCGCGGTGAGCATAATTCCGCATTACGGAAACTAAATTCTGCTATCTGAAATCAATGTAGGTGTGGCGACGAACGTCGTCAAGGGACGGACAACCGGACCCGGGCGGGAGCACCATGGAACGGCTGAACCGACGCGACGCCTGAGGTGGGGCCATGTCCGAGAGCGTGCCGGTGCGCTGTCCGGCCTGTCGGCGCGAGCACGTCTACACCGCGCCGTCGTACCCCTGCGCCTGTGGCGCGCCGGTCACCCCGAGCCTCGACGACACGGCCGGGCCGACACCGGTGGCGCACCGCGCCTGGGACGCGGACTGGGTGACGGTGAGCTGCGGCTCCTGCGGCCGCCGGGACCAGTGGCCGCAGCCGGAGCTGGGCTGCGGGTGCGGGGCGGTGCTGCGCATCGCGGTCGCCGGCGCCGTGTCCGCGCCGCCGCCGGCCCCCGAGCCCCGGCCGGCCTTCCAGCCCGTGACGATCCGCACCGCCCGGGACGCGGTCACCGCGGCCGCGCTCTATCTGCGCTGGCTCGGCTACCGGGACATCCGCCGCGCCGACCAGCGGCCGCCGTCCGGCATAGGCCTGGCCGCACGGGGGCTGGTGGCGCAGGTCGACCCGTCCGTGCAGCCGGCCTCGCTGCGGGACGTGGAGTGCCTGTGGCTGACGGCGATGACGGAGGACTCGGGGTGCGTGTACTTCTCCCTTGCGGGGTTCGCCGAGGAGGCGCGGGAGCGGGCCGACGCTTTGGGGGTGCCGTTGTTCGTGCTGGACTTCACGGGGACGCCGCAGCCGGTGAATGGTTGCGCCGATGAACTGCGTGGCTCAGGTGAGTGACCTGACTGCAGGCCGGTGGGGGCTGGTCGCGCAGTTCCCCGCGCCCCTTACGGGGCGCTTTCCTTGCGGGGCGCTTCAGCCGGCGGCGTACGTCTCCCTCAGTTCGATCTTGCGGACCTTTCCTGACACCGTCATCGGGAAGTCGGCCAGGATCTGGAGGCGGCTGGGTACCTTGTAGTGGGCCAGGCGGCCCTCGCAGAAGGCGCGCAGGTCGTCCAGGGTCGGCGGGTCGGCCGGGTCGTGCGGGATGACGCAGGCCAGGACCTCCTCGCCGTACCTCTCGTGGGGCACCCCGACGACCTGGACGTCCCGGATCTTGGGGTGGGCGTAGAGGAACTCCTCGATCTCGCGCGGGTAGATGTTCTCGCCGCCCCGGATGATCATGTCCTTGATGCGGCCGACGATCTCGACGTACCCGTCGTCCCGCATCATCGCCAGGTCGCCGGTGTGCATCCAGCGCCCGGGGTCGACGGCCTCCGCGGTCTTCGCCGGCTCGTTCCAGTAGCCGAGCATCACGCTGTAGCCCCGGGTGCACAACTCGCCCGCCGTGCCCCGGGGTCGGGTGACCCCGGTGGCCGGGTCGACGACCTTGACCTCCAGGTGCGGCAGCACCCGGCCGACCGTGCTCGTGCGGTGTTCCAGGTCGTCCTCGATCCGGGTCTGGAGCGAGACCGGGGAGGTCTCCGTCATGCCGTAGCAGATGGAGACCTCCGCCATGTGCATCTCGGCGACCACCCGCTTCATCACCTCGACCGGGCAGGGCGAGCCCGCCATGATGCCGGTGCGAAGGGTGGAGAGGTCGTAGGACGCGAAGTCGGGCAGGTTCAGTTCCGCGATGAACATGGTCGGGACGCCGTACAGCGAGGTGCAGCGCTCCTGCTGGACCGCCTCCAGGGTGGCCTGCGGCTCGAAGGACGGGGCCGGGATCACCATGCAGGAGCCGTGCGAGGTGGCGGCCAGGTTGCCCATCACCATGCCGAAGCAGTGGTAGAAGGGCACCGGGATGCAGATCCGGTCCTGCTCGGTGTAGGCGATCAACTCCCCGACGAAGAAACCGTTGTTGAGGATGTTGTGGTGGGAGAGGGTGGCTCCCTTCGGGAAGCCCGTGGTACCCGAGGTGTACTGGATGTTGATGGGGTCGTCGCAGGACAACTCGGCGGTGCGGGCCGCCAGTTCGGGGGCCCTGTCGGCTGTCCCGCGGGCGGTCAGTGCGTCCCAGCTCGGGTCGCCGATGTACACGGTCTCCCGCAACTCGGGGCACCTGCCCCGCACTTCCTCCACCATCGCCCGGTAGTCGCTGGTCTTGTGACTGAGGGAGGCGAACAGCAGGGAGATCCCGGCCTGGTTGAGGACGTACTCGACCTCGTGGGTGCGGTAGGCCGGGTTGATGTTGACCATGATCGCGCCGATCCGGGCGGTGGCGTACTGCACCAGTACCCACTCGGCGCAGTTGACCGCCCAGATGCCCACCCGGTCGCCCTTGGCGATCCCGCCGGCCAGCAGCGCGTACGCCAACCGGTCGACTTCGGCGGCGAATTGCGCGTACGTCCAGCGCCTGCCGGTCGGTACGTCCACCAGCGCCTCGCGGTCCGGCCAGGCCGCGACGGCCCGGTCCAGGTTGGCCCCGATGGTGTCGCCGAGCAGCGTGCTGCCGCTCGTGCCGTGTGTGTAGGACGAGCTCACCGGAAGTCCTCCTCGCGGTACTCGCCGGCCGAACCGGCGGCCGTGGCCTCGCGCAGTTCGATCCGCCGGATCTTCCCGGACACCGTCTTGGGCAGCGGCGCGAACTCCAGGCGCCGGATCCGCTTGTAGGGCGCCAGGACCTGCCGCGAGTGCTCGAAGAGCACCTTCGCGGTGTCCGGGCCCGGCTCCCACCCCGCCGCGAGGACGATGTACGCCTTCGGCACCGCCAGGCGCAGCTCGTCCGGTGCCGGGACGACGGCCGCCTCGGCCACCGCCTCGTGCTCGAGCAGCGCGCTCTCCAGCTCGAACGGGCTGATCTTGTAGTCGGAGGCCTTGAACACGTCGTCCGCGCGGCCCACGTACGTGATGTAGCCGTCCTCGTCGCGCGAGCCGATGTCCCCGGTGCGGTAGTAGCCGCCGGCCATCGCCTCCGCCGTACGGTCCGCGTCCCCGTGGTAGCCGGTCATCAGGCCCACCGGCAGCACCGACAGGTCGAGCGCGATCTCGCCCTCCGCCACGCCCGGCGCTCCCGACACCGGATCAAGGAGCTCCACCCGGTAGCCCGGGCTCGGGCGGCCCATGGAGCCGGTCTTCAGGGGCTGGCCGGGGCTGTTGGAGACCTGTACGGCCGTCTCCGTCTGCCCGAAGCCATCCCGGATGGTGACCTGCCAGGCCCGCCGCACCTGCTCGATCACCTCGGGGTTGAGCGGCTCGCCCGCCGCCACGACCTCGCGGGGCGGGGTCGCCAACTGGCTCAGATCCGCCTGGATCAGCATCCGCCACACCGTCGGCGGGGCGCAGAAGGACGTCACCCCGTGCCGGTCCATCTCGGCCATCAGCCGGCCCGCGTCGAAGCGCGCGTAGTTGTGGATGAAGACCGTCGCCTCGGCGTTCCAGGGAGCGAACAGGTTCGACCAGGCGTGCTTGGCCCAGCCCGGCGAGGAGATGTTCAGGTGCACGTCACCGGGCTTGAGGCCGATCCAGTACATGGTCGCCAGGTGCCCGATCGGGTACGAGGTGTGGGTGTGCTCGACCAGCTTGGGGCGGGCGGTGGTGCCCGAGGTGAAGTAGAGCATCAGCGGGTCGTCGGCGAGGGTGGGGCCGTCGGGCACGAAGCCGGCCGCGGCGGTGTACGCGTCCTCGTACGGCTCCCAGGGCCCGGCCTCCGACGGCGGCAGCCCGCCCACCGCGATCCGGGTGTACGTCCCCGGCACCTCGGCGAACTTGACGGCGTCCTCGGCGCGCACGAGCACGTGCTTCACCCGGCCCCGTTCGACGCGGTCGCGCAGGTCGGCCGGGCCGAGCAGCGGGGTGGCCGGGATGACCACGGCCCGCAGCTTCATCGCGGCCAGCGCCGTCTCCCACAGCTCGGCCTGGTTGCCGAGCATGACCAGGATGCGGTCCTCCGGCTCGACGCCCCGCGCGCGCAGGTGGTTGGCGACCCGGTCGGAGCGCTCGGACAGCTCGGCGAAGGACAGCTTCGTCCGAGAGCCGTCCTCCTCGACGATGTGCAGGGCGGTGCGGTCGTTGCCCTCGGCGATGACGTCGAACCAGTCGAGCGCCCAGTTGAAGTGGTCCGGGCGCGGCCACTGGAAGCCCTCGTAGGCGGTGGCGTAGTCGGTACGGTGTTCCAGCAGGAAATCACGTGCCCTGCGGAAGTCCTCCGTCGCACTCGTCATACGTGTCTCCTTCAGTACCGGACCATTGCCGGGCGGCTCTCTGGCATCGTGTAATCCGTGATGCAGGTCTCACTACCCCCGAACGGGGGTGTGGACAGCACAAGGCCGGGGTCGGAGGGGCAGGACAGGTGGCAGCAGAGGTCACGGGGGCGGTGGAGATACGCGGTGCGCTGTCCAGACTCCGGCGCACCACCGGGCTGCCGATCGCCTTCGGCGGGCTGGTGGAGGCGGGCCGGACGCAGGTCCGGATCAGCGAGCTGACCGGCACCAACACGGCGGCGCTGCGCTCACTCGCGGTCACCTCGGGGAACGGCCTGGGCGGCAAGGCGGTCGCGCTGGCCCGCCCCTGCGCGGTCGTCGACTACTCGGCCTCACAGCAGATCAGCCACGAGTACGACATCCCGGTGGCGGCCGAGGGCATCCGCTCGGTGCTCGCGGTGCCGGTGGTGGTACGGCGCCGGGTGCGGGGCGTGCTGTACGGCGCGCTGCGCACCGCCCAGCCGCTGGGCGACCGCACGCTGGGCGCGGCGGTGGCGGCGGCCCGGGACGTGGAGCAGGCGCTGGTCGTGCAGGACGAGGCCAGGGGGCTGCTGGCGGCGGCGCGGCCGGAACCGGCCGTCGTACCGGATCCGGAGGGCGCGTGGGAGCAGGTGCGGGAGGCGCATGCCGCGCTGCGGGCCCTGGCGCCGCGGATCGCCGACCCGGAGCTGCGCGCCGAACTGCTCGCCGCGTGCGGGCTGCTGACCGCGCCGGTCCCGGCGGCCGAAGTGGTGCTGGCGCCGCGGGAACTGGATGTGCTGGCCTGGGTGGCGGCCGGGGCGACCAACGCGGCGGTGGCCGACCGGCTGGGGCTGCGGCCCGAGACGGTCAAGGGCTACCTGCGCTCGGCGATGCGGAAACTGGGCGCGCGCACCCGGGGGGAGGCGGTGTCGGCGGCTCGTCGGACGGGGGTGTTGCCATAGCGGAGGGGACTCATTCCATTCATGCGGACGCGCTGTGAATTGCCATCTGCCAAGCCCCTGTTATTTCCCTCACCACGCCGTTCGGCCGGATTTCGGGGTTCATTGCCTAGAATTTGGTTTGGACACGACACACGAGGGGAGCGGTGACCGTGCGACGGGACTTCCAGGAGCCTGCCAGATGCCGCCCCGACCTGGTCATCGGCCGGGCGGAGCTGGTCGCGGCCGCCCGGGAGCAGCTCGCCTCAGGCGGCAGCGTCCTCCTGCACGGGCCCGCCGGAATAGGAAAATCCACCGTCCTGCGGGCCCTGGACGCGGAATACTCCGGCACCGCCCGCACCGTGTTGCGCTGCTCGGCGACCGAGTCCGAATCCCACCTTCCCTTCCTCGCCCTCGCCGACCTCTTCGGCCTGGTCCTCGACGACATCTCCACGCACCTGCCCGGCGCCCAGCGGACCGCGCTGGAGTCGGCGCTCACCGGCCGCGGCGAGTCCACCCTCCAGCGCGACGGCCTCGCCCTGCGCCTCGCGGTGCTCTCCGCGCTGCGCGCACTGGCCGCCGAGGGGCCCGTACTGATCGTCGCCGACGACCTGCAGTGGCTGGATCCGGCCAGCGCCGAACTCCTCGGCTTCGCCGCCCGCCGGCTCGGCGGCACCCCGGTCCAGCTGCTGTGCGCGGTCCGCACCGAGGGCCAGGAGTACGACCGCCACCTACGCGCGTCGCCCCCGGACACCGTCGCCGTCCGCCTCGGCCCGCTCACCCGCAGGCAGGTCTCCGAACTCCTCGACCACCGCGGGCACGCCGGGCTGACCCGTTCCACCGTCCGGGAGATCCACCGCACCAGCGGCGGCAACCCGCTGTTCGCTCTCGAACTCGGCCGCGCCCTCTCCGAGAACCCGACCCCGCCCCGCCCCGGCGAGCCGCTGCCGGTGCCGACCTCGCTGCGCGCCCTGGTGCTCAGCCGCCTCGACATGCTCTCCGTCGAGGCCCGCCGCACCCTGCTGGTGGCCAGCGCCGGCGCCCGCCCCACCCAGGCCCTGCTGCACGCGGCCGGCCGGGAGAACGCCGAGGCCGAGTGCGCCCAGGCGGCCGAACTCGGGCTGCTGGCGACCGAGCCGGAGGGACCCGCCGTACGCTTCGCGCATCCGCTGATCTCCGCCGCGCTGTACGCGGAGGCGCCCGCGCAGGAGCGCCGGGCCGCGCACGCGGCGCTGTCCACGGCCGCCTCCGACCCGATCGAGCGGGCCCGGCACCTGGCCCTGGCCACCACCGGCACCGACCCGGAGGTCGCCGACCGGCTCGCCGAGGCCGCGACCGAGGCCCGGGACCGGGGCGCGCCCTCGGTGGCCGCGCAGATCGGCCTGCTCGCCGCCCGGCACACCCCCGGCGACCACACGCCCACCCCGGACGAGCGCCGGCTCCAGGCGGCCGAGGACGCGACCAGCGCGGGCGAGATCGACCTCGCCCAGGACATCGCCCGCGAGGTGCTCACGCACGCCACCCGTCCGGCGGACCGGGTGCGGGCCTGGATCCTGGTGATCGACTCCGCCGGCCACACCATGACCGAGGTCGACGCGGCCTTCCCGCACGCCCTCGCCGACGCCGGCGACGACCCGCGGCTGCTCGGCAAGGTCCACTACCAGCTGGCCTGGCGGGCGCTGATCGTGGGCGGCGACTTCACCGAGGCCCGGCAGGCGGCGGCGCACTCCGCCGACCTCGCGGCCGAGGGCGGCGACCGGCGCACCGAACTCCTCGCACTGTCCCTGCAGGCCCAGGTCGAGACCCTGATGGGCCATCCGGCGGCACCCGCCACCATCAAGCGGGCCCTGAAGGAGCCCCAGGACCCGAACGTGGCCTGCCATCACAACGGGGCGGGCAGCGCCCGGTTCCGCTGGCTGGTGATGGGCGACCAGCTGGCCGAGGCCCGGGCAACCGTCACCGCGCTGCTGCGCGAGGTGCGCCGGCGCGGGCAGGTGGAGAGCGAGGTGCACTTCCTGCGCGGGCTCGCCGAGACCGAGCTGCGCTCCGGGCACTGCGGCCGGGCTCTCGACCTGGCCCGGGAGGGACTGCGGCTCGCCCACGACTCCGGGATCGGCGAGACCGCCTCCGCGATGCTCACCTCGCTGGCCGAGGCGTCCGGCGGCGACGTGGACCGGGGCCTGGCACTGGCCCGGGAGGCCGTGGAGCACGCCGAGCAGGACGGCGACACCATGTACCTGTCCCGGGCCCTGGGCGCCCTCGGATACGCCCAGTTGGTGGCCGGCGATCCGGCCGGCACCGTGCGCTCGCTGCGCCGGGTGCGGGAGCTGGAGCAGAGCCTCGGCATCACCGATCCGGCCCGCGGCCGCTGGCAGGGGGACCTCGCCGAGGCACTCGTCCGGGTGGGTGAACCCGCCGAGGCGCAGGACGTCATCGACGTCACCCGGGAGCACGCGCTCAGACTCGGCCGGGAGAGTGTGCTCGCCTCGCTCGACCGGGCCGAGGCACTGGTCCGGGCGGCACACGGGGAACACGACGCGGCCGTCGCCCAGCTGACCTCGGCTCAGGACCGGTTCGCCAAACTGGGCTACGGCCTGGAGGAGGCGCGGGCCGCGTTCGCCCTGGCCGCGCTGCGCGACCGGCGCTCCCCCGCGGTGTTCGACGAGGCCACCCGGCTGTTCCGGCGGTGCCGGGCGCTACCGTGGCTGCGGCAGGTGGACGAGGCCGTCTCGGTGCCGGAGCGGCCCGTGGAGGCGCCGGCCGAACCGGCCGTCCTGGACGGGCTGGCCGCGATGGAGCGTCAGGTCGCCGCGCTGGTCATGGAGGGCGCCACCAACCGGGAGATCGCCGCCCGGCTGTTCATCAGCGTCAAGACGGTGGAGGCCACGCTCACCCGGGTCTACCGCAAGCTGGGCATCCGATCGCGCGTGGACATAGTCCGTTTGGCCGCGGGGCGACGCGCGAAGTGAGAGCGCTCCCGGTTAACTGAGGCGGACCGAGGGTTTTCCCTCCCCCATCCCCCTAGGGGGTTCCCTCATTGGGAGGGTGGGGTTCCGGGTCCTAGCTTATGGATGTGCCGCTCGCCCGGGCATACGGGGGTCGGTCCCGCGACCCCCGTGCTGCACCCCCCACACCCGCGCGACCCCCACCGGCAACCCCCACTGAGGAGACTCATGTTCGGGCACCACCGCGCAAGAAGGTCCGCCGCAGTCCTGGTGGCCACCGCCGCCGCCGCGGCGACCGCGCTGATCGCGTCCCCCACCGCGTCAGCCGCCCCCCAGCCGATCGTCGGCGGAACGACCACCACGACGACCGCGTACCCGTTCATGATGCAGATCACGGACGCGTCCGGCAGCCAGTTCTGCGGCGGCACCCTGGTGTCGGCCACCAAGGTGGTGACCGCCGCGCACTGCATGGAGGGCGAGTCCACCAGCAGCGTCCGCGTGGTCGGCGGCCGCACGTACCTGAACGGCACCAACGGCACGGTGAGCCGGGTCAGCAAGATCTGGATCAACCCTGGCTACACGGACGCCACCAACGGCGACGACGTGTCCGTCCTGACGCTGTCGACGGCGATGTCGTACACCCCGGCGCCGTACGTGACGTCCTCCCAGACGAGCGTGTACGCGGCCGGCACCACGGCCCGCATCCTCGGCTGGGGCACCACCTCGGAGAACGGCAGCTCCTCCAACCAGCTGCGGACCGCGACCGTCCCGATCGTGTCCGACTCCAGCTGCAAGAGCTCCTACGGTTCGGACTTCGTCCAGACCGACATGGTTTGCGCCGGATACACGTCCGGCGGCACAGACACCTGCCAGGGCGACAGCGGCGGTCCCCTGCTCATCGGGGGCGTCCTGGCAGGGATCACTTCCTGGGGAGAGGGGTGCGCGGAGGCCGGTTACCCGGGTGTCTACACCCGGCTGACCACCTTCTCGGACCTGGTGACCACGCAGGTCAACTCATAACCCAGAAGGTCTCCCGAGTATCCCTCGGGTGAGTGACCAGGGGGCGTTGCGGGCTACCACGAGCAGCCCGCAGCGCCCCCTATCCACGTCCCGGCCCGGCTACTTGTCGGCGGTGAGTGTGCCCGCCGCGCCCCAGCTGTCGGCCGGGACCTCGTGGATCCAGACCTGCACGGTCTCGGCCGGGATCTTGTACGCGTCGACGAACGCGTCGGTGACGCGCCTGACGAGGTCCCGCTTGAGTTCCGGGTCGCGGGGGCCCTGCTGGACGGTGACGATCGGCATCGCTGAACTCCTTCGAGTGGGTGTCCCGTTCGGGGTCCTGCTCGGGTTCCCGTTCGGGGTCCTGTTCGGTGGGTCCAGTCCATCGCGCCGGACGTCCGCGGCCAAGAAGCAGATCCCGACGGCAGCGATCAGATTTCGTGATCGCCGCAGGCCAGCAGCAGGGCGGCCAGATGCGGCGAAGGGCTGACGGCGGGCACGGCGAGGCCCGTCGACAGGGCCAGGCCCGGAGCGCGGAACGGTACGAAGGCCACCCGGGGGCTGTGCAGCACGCGCGCGTGGGACGCGTACACCACCGTCCACAGCGGGCGGGTGCCGATGCTGGCGAGGGTGTCCTGGAGGGAGCCGGGCGACGGTCCGGGCAGCGGCTCGAAGCCGGCCTCGCGGCAGGCGCCGACGACCAGGTCGACCAGGGCGGGGTTGGTACGGCGCTCGGTCAGCGCGAGGGGCAGGCCGGCCAGCTCGTCGACGCCGATCTCGGTGCGGTCGGCGAGGGGGTGGGTGGCGGGGAGGGCGGCCACCAGGGGGTCGGGCCACAGCGGCCGGACCCGTACGCCGGGCACGGGCTCGACGGCCCGGACGAACGCGGCGTCCAATCCACCGCCCGCGACCCTCGCGAGGCGCTCGGCGGCCGGCAGCGAGAAGAGTTCGACGGGCACGTCCGGGGCACGGCGCGCGAACGCCGCCAGCACCCGGTCCAGGTGCACGCCGAGTCCCGTACTGGTGCCGATCCGCAGCCCGGCCGGCGGGGCGACCGCGGCCCGGGCCCGCTCGGCCGCCGCCAGCACCGCCCGCGCCTCGGGCAGCAGCCGCTCCCCCGCACCGGTGAGCCGGACCCGGCGCGGCGAGCGGTCGAACAGCTCGGCGCCCAGTTCCCGTTCAAGACGCTGTATCTGCTGGCTGACGGCCGACTGCACGATGTGCAGCCGCTCGGCGGCGCGCCCGAAGTGCAGTTCCTCGGCCACGGCGACGAAGTAGCTGAGCTGCCGCAGTTCCATGGCCCCGACTCTAGAGCCCGGTCCGAACAGGCTGTTTCAATGGGCTCGCGGTCGGTGGCGCTGTCCGCGGCGCCGGAGGGATGGTGCAGGTGTTGCACATGGTGTCGACGGACCGGGTCCTGGCGTTCGCCGCGATGTCGCTGCTGGTCATCGCGATCCCCGGGCCGAGCGTGCTGTTCGTGATCGGCCGGGCGCTCGCGCACGGCCGCCGCACCGCCGTGGCCACCGCGGTCGGCAACGTCTTCGGCTCGTATCTGCTGGTGGTGGCCGTCGCGGTCGGCATCGGCTCGCTGGTGGAGCGTTCGGTGACGGTGTACCTGACGGTCAAGCTGCTGGGCGCGGCCTACCTGGTGTACCTCGGCGTCCAGGCCGTCCGGCATCGCAGGGAGTTGACGGCCGCCGCGGTCCGGCGGGCCCCGGCAGGCGAACCGCGCGGCGATCTGCGCACGGTTCTGGACGGCGTGCTGGTGGGTGCCACGAACCCCAAGGGCGTGGTCTTCTTCGCCGCGGTCCTCCCCCAGTTCGTCGACCACTCGGCGGGCCGGGTCCCCCTTCAGATGCTGCTGCTCGGCCTGGTCCCCATCTCGATCGGCCTGGTCACGGACACCCTGTGGGGCCTGACCGCGTCCGCGGCCCGCACCTGGTTCGCCCGGTCCGACCGCCGTCTGTCGCTGATCGGCGGGGCGGGCGGGGTCACGATGATCGGGCTGGGCGTGACGGTGGCGGTGACGGGCCGGGCGGACTGAACGCCGGCCGACCGGCTGCTCACGGGCGGCCTTGGGTTGCGACGGCCCCGAACCGGATGTCGTAGGACGTGCCGGGGTGCAGGGTGGCCAGCATCCGTTCGCCCTCCGCCAGGATCGAGTCCCGCTCCCCCGCCCGGGTCCGCTGCTTCTCTCCGAAGGTCTCGATGACCAGGGCGTCCTCCGTCAGCTTCCACACACCGGCCAGGAAGCCGTCGACGAGCAGGGTGCGGTAGGCCTGGTTGCCCTGCCAGGCGCGGCCCCGGAGCTCGGGCGGGACGACGCGGGTGCGGTCGGCGTGGGAGAGGAGAAGGTTGTCGAACTCGGGGAGGAAGCGGGGCGGGGCCGGGGTTCCGGGGTCGGGGCGGGGCGCGTCGGGCAGGTCGAAGAGTTCGACGCCGGCCTCGTCCCGGAAGGTGAGGAGGCGGGGCCGCAGCCGTTCGAAGGCCGCGCGGAGCCGGGTCAGTCCGGCCCAGGTCTGCATGTCCCTGACGGAGGCCGGGCCGAACGCGGCGAGGTACCGCAGGACCACGGCGTCGGTGGCGTCGGGCGCGGGTGCGGGCTCGACAGCGGGGCGGCCGAGCCAGTGCTCGGCGGTGGTGAGGGCGACCTGCCCGGACCGCCCCCACAGTCCGCGCGGGGTGACCTGGACGAGGGGCAGGGTGCAGCGGGCGGCGACGGCGAGGGACTGCGGGTCGGCGTCGGGCCACTCGGCGCGCAGTGCCTCCCGCAGCCCGGCCATGGTGCGCGGCTCGGCCTCGACCAGGTCCCGGGCGAGTGCGGCGAGCCGGTCCAGGTCGACCCCGGCCAGGCCCTTGCGGAAGGCGGTCAGTTCCCGGGTCCGGGCGGGCTGGATGAGCGGGCGCAGGGTCAGCGCGTCGGCGGCGGTGTGGGTGTGGATGGTCGACCGCAGGGTGACGATCCGGACCGCTTCCCGGTCGGCCATGAGCTCGGAGAGCCGCTCGGGGACGAAGCCGTCGAGGCGGGCGGCGAGCGCGTAGTACGGCGGCTTGACGTTCTGCGCCTGGAGGCCGACGAGGTGGGCCACGGCCTCCTTCGCCGACCGGGACGAGCGGCGCAGCAGGAGCTGACGGTCGAGGGTGGCACGGTTGAGGGCACGGGTGCCGAGGACCGGGGCGGGCGGCTGCTTCGTCATGCCGGGCACGCTAACGTCGAATGCGGACACCTCCTGTCCCCATCTCTCACCGAATCCCGTCCTGGATTCCCTCCGCCGGGCCCGTATGCCCCGTATATCCTGCTCCGAGACTCACCGATCACGCGTATTCACCTGGACCACGCGGATCTCCCAGATCACGCCGATGCAGGCTCCACCGAGAGGCGGCCGCGATGTCCGAGCGACGCCCCAGCCCGGCCTCGAAGAACTCCGCGAACGGCAGGAACGGCCGGGGTACCCGAAGGTCCGTCTGGCGCCGTGCCCTGTCACCGGCGCATGACGACACGGCCGAGCTGCCGGAGCCCGGGTCCCCGTCGGGCGGGGAGTCCGGCGAGCCGCCGAGCATCGTGGAAGCGGCGCTGTACAGCGACGGAGTGCGCGTGTCGACGCCGTCGACCCTCGCGGAGACGTACCGTGAACTGCGCGACACACCCTCGGGCATGGCGTGGATCGGCCTGGCCCGGCCCACCTCGGACGAACTCCTGTCCCTGGCCTCCGAGTTCGACCTGCACCCACTCGCGGTCGAGGACGCGATGGAGGCACACCAGCGCCCCAAGCTGGAGCGGTACGGCGAGACGCTCTTCGTGGTCCTGCGGGCCGCCCGCTACCTGGACGCGCCGGAGGAGGTCGACTTCGCCGAGCTGCATGTGTTCGTCGGCCCCGACTTCGTGATCACGGTCCGGCACGGCGCGGCCCCGGACCTCTCGGCGGTCCGCCGCCGCATGGAGGACTCCCCCGACCTCCTCAAGCTCGGCCCGGAGGCGGTCCTGTACGCGATACTCGACGCGGTGGTCGACGGCTACGTCCCGGTCGTCGAGGGCGTCCAGAACGACATCGACGAGATCGAGACGGAGGTCTTCCGCGGCGACCCGTCGGTGTCCCGCCGTATCTACGAACTCTCCCGCGAGATGGTCGAGTTCCAGCGTGCAACCCGCCCCCTCGTCGGCATGCTGCACGGCCTCATGGCCGGCTTCACCAAATACGAGACCGACGAGGAACTCCAGCGCTACCTCCGCGACGTCGCCGACCACGTCACCCACATCAGCGAACGCGTGGACGGCTTCCGCCAGGCCCTCACGGAAATCCTCACGGTCAACGCGACCCTCGTCACCCAGCAACAGAACGCGGAGATGCGGGCGTTGGCGGAGGCAGGCTTCGAACAGAACGAGGAGATCAAGAAGATCTCTTCTTGGGCGGCCATTCTCTTCGCTCCGACACTGGTCGGGACGATCTACGGGATGAACTTCCGGGAGATGCCGGAGTTGCACTGGGTACTCGGATACCCCTTCGCCATCGTCCTCATGGCGGTCGTATGCACCAGTCTGTACTTCATCTTCAAGCGGAAGGACTGGCTCTGAGCAACCGGAAGACGAGGGCCTGCGCCAGGGCCTCGCGGGAGCCGAGGTAGTCGCCAGAAGGCCCGCCCAAGGCCGCTGGGGCCGCGGGCCAACGGTCTTGCTGAACCCTGGGGCATCAGCATCAACGGCGGACGCCGAACATCACGGAGGGTAACCGCACTTCCGGACCGGAACGCCGAAGACGGGCGCAGCAATGCTGCGCCCCTCTTCTCGTGGGCGTCCAAGCAGCGTCCCACTACCCGGCCGTGACGGCCCGGGCGCTTCGGTTGAGGAGTGCGTCGATGGCACCGCGCCCCTCTCCGCCGGCCTCGGGCATGAAGTGGGCGTAGAAGTCGAGGGTGATGGTGGGGGTCGAGTGGCCAAGCCACCGAGCGAGCGTGACCACGGACTCGCCCGCTTCCAGGATGACATTCCGCACCGGGATGACGCCGGCCGCGGCCGGAGCGGGCTTCCACACCTCGACATCGAAGATGTCCGCCCGGAGGGCGTTGCCGTACGTCGTGGTGAGAATGAGCGGGAACTTCTTCCTCTCCCGGTCGTCCTCCAGACCGCCCCAGGGCAGCTCCGCCTCGACGGCAGGGTACTCAAGGAAGTACTCCGCCAGCGCCGAGGCAACCGAGGGAGGCATGTCGACGACGCACGCCTTGCCGCCCTTCGGGAGTGTGAAGTGCAAGCGCCGCCCGGATCACGGGCCCGCAGCCATTCCAGCCCGTCGCGAAGGGGCACCCGTGGCCTCCTCGTCGATTCGGTGCAGAGACACGCCCGCTCCTCCTGTTCACGGTAGGGCGGGCGGGTATGCCCGGCTACCGCACCAGAACCAGATACTTCTCGCTCCGCAGGTCCTTGTGCGCGTCCGGCAGCCGGAGGACGAGGCCCGGGCGTGGCGCCCTTGGTTCGGACAGACCGTTCGATCCGGCACGCGCAGCAGATCTACCCGAGGCAGGTCCGCGGTGGAGACGCCCTCAGAGCCGGCAGATGTGTGCAACCGGGGAGGGCAGAGGTGCGTCAGTAGCCGGTGCCGCGCTTGACCTGGGTCCGCTCGATCTCATGGGTCGCACCCTTGTCGTCCAATGTGCGACACGCGTCGGTGATGTCCTGGCTCAGGCGATCGATCTGCTCGCGGCTCAGGGTCTCCTTGACCAGGGCGCGCATGATCTTCACCCGCTCCGCGTTGGGCGGGAGCGTGTACGCCGGCACCATCCAGCCGCGCTCGGCCGAGAGTTGCCAGGCGACGTCGGACTCGTCGTAGGCGTGCTTGCCGGCGAGGCGGAAAGCAACCAGCGGCAGCTGCTCGAGGTCGCTCCCGATCACTTCGAAGCGGCCGCTGCTACGCAGGTTGTCCGCCAACGTGTGGGCGTTCTCCTGCAACATCTTCATGACGTAGGTGTAGCCCTGGCGACCGAGCCGGACGAAGTTGTAGTACTGCGCGAGCACCATCGACGCGCCGGTGGAGAAGTTCAGCGTGAACGTCGCGTCGGTCTTGCCCAGGTAGTTCTCGTGGAACACCAGGTCCATGGGCAGGTCGGACTCCTCGCGGAAGACCAGCCAGCCGATGCCGGGGTAGACCAGGCCGTACTTGTGTCCCGAGACGTTGATCGAACGGACGTGCTCGAGCCGGAAGTCCCATTTCGAGTCCGGGTAGAGGAAGGGCCACACGAATGCGCCGCTGGCTCCGTCAACGTGGATCGGGATGTCGAGGTCCCGCTCCTTGCGGACGTCCCGCAGGAGCTTGTCGATCCCGACGACGTCGTCCTTGTGGCCGGTGAACGTGGTGCCGAGGACGGCGACGACGCCGATCGTGTTCCCGTCGAGGTGAGGCTCCACGTCCTCCGGGCCGATCGTGTACTTGCCCTCGGCAAGCGGCACGATCCGCGGCTCGACGTCGAAGTAGCGGCAGAACTTCTCCCACACGACGTGGACGTCCCCGCCGAAGACCAAGTTGGGTCGGTCGACCGACAGATTGGCCGCCCGGCGGCGCTCCCGCCACTTCCACTTCAGCGACAGCGCCCCGAGCATGATCGCCTCGGACGAGCCCTGGGTCCGGCATCCGGTCGTCCTGCCCGGCGCGTTGAAGAGGCCGGCGAGCATGCGCACGCAACGCTGCTCGATCTCGGCGGAAATCGGGTACTCCGCATGGTCGATGAAATTGCGGTGGAGATTCTCGGCGATGATCCGTTGCGCCTCCGGCTCCATCCACGTGGTGACAAACGTGGCGAGGTTACGCTGCGGGTCCCCCTCCATGGCGAGGTCCACATCCAGCAGCCTCATTGCGTCCGTCGCAGGCATGCCTTCCTCGGGGAAGGTCTCCGAGGGAGCGGGCACGGTCAAGAATCTGTTGCCGAAAAGAGCCGCGTCGTCACCCTTAGTCATATGGCGATTCAAACAGCGCCGGTGCCCGCCTCGGCGAGGGACACGCCGAGATGGAAAAGTGAGGCTCCGAACTGGCTGCGGCCCAGCGCGAACGGAATAGCCCTTTCTTTGAGAAAAGGCACCGACCAGCCCCCGGAGTTCGTCGGCTCGCCTGCCCACACGCACCGACCCGCCCAACGCCCATCCCGTCTGCCGTCGACCCCCACCTATGCGGAGCGGGCGCGGTGCCGGGCGTCCAGGTGGAGCGCGCCACCCTCCCTGGTGTGCGCGGCGCCGCCGCCCTTGACGAGCCAGCCGTCCGGCGCACCTGGTCCGCACCGCCGATCGCGACGTCGAAGCGGTCGATGCTGCCGAACGGTTCGACCCGCAGATCGAGCCTTGACCAGACCAGGTCTCAGGCTCAGGGCGCCAGGCGCGGGCATGCGGTGACGCGGGTCATAGGATGAACTGCTCGACCGCGTTCGCGAAGCCCTCCTCCTCGTTGCTCGTCGTAACCCGCCTCGCCGCGCGCTGGACCTCGTGACTGGCGTTGCCCATCGCGATGGACAGTCCCGAGTGGGCGAACATCAGTACGTCGTTGGGCATGTCGCCGATCGTGGCGATCTGTTCGGGGGAAATCTGCAGCTTGGCGGACCAGTACTTGACGACACCGCCCTTGTTGGCCTGCGGATGGGTCACATCGAGGTAGTAGGGCTGCGAGCGGGCAGCCGAGACATGCTCGCCGAACTGCGCGCGAGCTGCGACCGCGGCCGCCTCGACGACCTGGTGGTCATCGCTGACCCCGACGACCTTGGCGGTGCCCTGCTCGAGCCCGTCGAAGCCGGGAACGAGCGTGGGGGCGAACTGCACCGTCCAGCTCTCACGATCCACGTGTGGCCCCTTCACGTCGCGGACGTACCAGTCGGCACCCCGGTAGATCCAGACGCCGAGGCCGAACGACTCCATCAGCGCGACGACCGGGGCCACCACCTCCGCGGGAACGACCTGCTGCTCGACAACGGTCATATCCGGGTTGACGATGAGACCACCATTGAAGGCGGCGAGTTCAGTGGCCAGCGTCAAGGGCTCGATGATCATCGACATGCCTCGGGGCGGTCTCCCGCTGGTCACCGCAAAGAGGACGCCGGCGTCGTAGAGCTTGTGGACCGCACGGACGGCGCGGTCGGTGAGGACCTTGTCGCTCGTGACCAAAGTGCCATCGACGTCGGCAAGAAGCAGGCGGATCGGGCGGGTTGACATCACGCCTCCGTAAGCTCTGGTCGCTGCCGGTCCGTGTGGGGAGAGGCATCGGCTCGTGGATGCGGGGGATCTGGGTGACGGGTTCCCGGTCGGCTTGATTTCGCGTTCCCCTTGAGCAGAGGGGAAGGCCGATGCCTTTTAGGGTGCGCGATTCTTGAATATACCCAGCAATCTTCAAAATAACCCCATAAGGGCGATGTGGCGAATATAAAGAATATGTGGGAGTATTGAGAATTGTATGGCGAATCTCTTACGGGGTTTGATGTCCAAATTTCAAGCAACACATTTTGGGCCAGCCCCTGAGGGGAGCGGGCAGTGGCGCAGGCAAGTCAGGACAAGACGGCCCACGTACTGGGGGTCGACATCGGCGGGACCGGTATCAAGGGAGCGCCGGTCGACCTCGAGCTCGGCAGCCTCATCGGTGAGCGGGTCCGGATCCCGACGCCGCATCCGGCGACCCCGGCGGCAGTCGCGGACGTGGTCGTGCAGGTGCTCTCCCAGATCGGCGTCCCAGGACCGGTCGGGCTGACCCTCCCGGCAGTCATCCGGGGCGGCAGAGTCCAGACGACGGCCAATATCGACCCGGCCTGGATGGAGACGGACGCGGCCCAGCTCTTCGCACGAGCGACCGGCCGCGACGTGAAGGTGGTGAACGACGCCGACGCGGCCGGGATCGCCGAGATGCGCTTCGGCGTCGGCAAGGGACGCAAGGGCGTCGTCGTGATGGTGACGCTCGGCACCGGTATCGGCAGCGCCGTCTTCTCCGACGGGTTCCTGGTGCCCAACAGCGAGCTGGGGCACCTGCCGCTGCACCACGGGGATGCCGAGGACTGGGCCGCGGAGTCGGTGCGCGAGCACGACGACCTGTCCTGGAAGAAATGGGCGCACCGTCTGGAGACGTATCTCGAGCTCGTCCAGCGGCTGCTGTGGCCCGACCTGATCGTCATCGGTGGCGGCGTCAGCAAGAAGGCCGACAAGTTCCTGCCGTACATCGAACTCAGGACCGAGATCGTGCCGGCGCAGCTGTTGAACGATGCGGGCATTGTCGGCGCGGCGCTCATCGCCCCGGCCGGGAAAGCTCAACCCTAGTCTGCCGCGCTCGATATGAGCGCAGGGGCGCAGGGGCAGCACCTTCAGGGAGGCTCGCATTGAGCAGCAACGACCTGGAAACACTTTCCGTCAACACGATGCGCACTCTGTGCATGGACGCCATCCAGGCGGCGGACTCCGGCCATCCGGGGACACCGATGGGAATCGCTCCGGTCGCGTACACGCTCTGGCAACGCTTCCTGCGCTTCGACCCGGCCGACCCGATCTGGCCCAACCGCGACCGCTTCGTGCTGTCGGAAGGACACGCCTCCGCGTTGCTCTGGTCGCTGCTCCACCTCACCGGCGTGCGGGCTGTCGACCCCGACTACGAGGTCCTCGGCCGGAACGCCGTGACCCTCGACGACCTCAGGACGTTCCGCCAGCTCGGCTCGCGCTGCCCCGGGCACCCGGAGTACCGGTGGACCAGCGGCGTGGAGGCCACGACCGGCCCGCTCGGCCAGGGCGTCGCGACCTCGGTCGGGATGGCGATCGGCGGGCAGTGGCTCGCCGCCCGGTACAACCGCGACGGCTTCACCGTCTTCGACTTCGACGTGTACGCGATGGCCGGCGACGGCTGCATGATGGAGGGGATCTCCTCGGAGGCTGCCTCGCTCGCGGCCCATCAGCGGCTGTCCAACCTCTGCTGGATCTACGACTCCAACCGGGTGACGATCGAGGGCCACACCGATATCGCGTTCACCGAGGATGTGGCGGCCCGGTTCATCGGCTACGGCTGGAACGTCACCACCGTGGCCGACGCCAACGACCTCGACGCCGTGGCCCGCGCGCTGCACACCTTCAAGTCCGAGAACGAGCGCCCGACGCTCATCGTGGTGCACAGCCACATCGGCTACGGGTCACCGGTCGAGGACACCCCGAAGGCGCACGGCGCGCCGTTCGGCGTGGAGGGCGTCAAGTCGGCCAAGCGATTCCTCGGGATGCCGGAGGACAAGGACTTCTTCGTTCCCGACGGCGTCTACGAGCACTTCGCCGCAGGCATCGGCGCGCGCGGTCGCGAAGCCCGGACGAGCTGGGAGGCTCGAATCGAGGCCTACTCGGCCACCCATCCCGAGCTCGCCGACGAGCTGGGGCGCATCCAGCGGCGTGAGCTGCCGGAGGGCTGGGAGTCGGCGCTGCCGACCTTCCCGGCCGACCCCAAGGGCATCGCCGGCCGTGACTCCAGCGGCCAGGTGCTCAACGCGCTTGCCCAAGCCGTGCCGTGGGTGCTTGGCGGGTCGGCGGACCTCTCACCGTCGACCAAGACCAACCTCACGTTCTCCGGCGCCGGCGACTTCCAGGCCGATGACCGCTCGGGGCGCAACCTGCACTTCGGGATCCGCGAGCACGCCGCCACCGCGATCACGAACGGGATGGCGCTGACCAAGCTGCGCCCGTACTGGTCGGGGTTCCTGATCTTCTCGGACTATGCACGCGGCGCGATCCGGCTTTCAGCGCTGATGGAGATCCCGGTCGTGCACATCTTCACCCACGACTCGATCGGGGTCGGCGAGGACGGTCCCACCCATCAGCCGGTCGAGCAGCTCGCGTCGCTGCGCGCGATGCCGGGGCTGCTGGTGTTCCGCCCGGCCGACGCGAACGAGGTCGTCGAGACCTGGCGGGTCGTCGCCGCGCTCAGGCACGAGCCGGCGGTGCTGGTCCTTTCCCGTCAGGCACTGCCGACCCTCGACCGCTCCGAGATGGGGGCCGCATCCGGGGTGGCCCGGGGCGCCTATGTTCTGGTCGACGCGGTGGACGGCAAGCCCGACGTCGTCCTGCTCGCCACCGGGTCGGAGGTGCACCTCGCGCTCGCGGCCCGTGACGAGCTCGCCGCCGAAGGCCTCACGGCTCGCGTGGTCAGCATGCCCTGCTGGGAATTGTTCGACCGCCAGCCCAAGGAATACCGCGACTCGGTCATCCCGCCCGGGGTCAGGGCCCGGGTCGCCATCGAGCAGGCGGCGACCCTCGGCTGGGACCGTTACGTCGGCGACGGCGGAGCGGTCGTCGGCATGCACACCTTCGGGGCATCGGCGCCGCTCAAGATGCTGCTGACCAAATTCGGCTTCACTCCCGAGAAGGTCACCCAGGTTGCCCGCGAGTGCGTGGCCGCCGGCAGGGAGCGGGCGTGAACGCAACCCAGGCGCTCCATGAGCAGGGCCAGAGCATCCGGCTGGACAACATCACCCGTTCGATGCTCGGTACGGGCCAGATCCAGCAGTACATCGACCGGTACTCGGTGGCAGGGCTCACCTCCAACCCCTCGATCTTCGACAAGGCGATCGGCTCCGGTGACTACGACGACGCGATCCGCGCGAAGGCGGCGGGCGGGCGCACGGGCGAGGAGCTGTTCTTCGAGCCGGCCGTCGACCTGTTCCTGCCCATCCACGAACGCACCGACGGCGTGGACGGCTGGGTCTCGCTGGAGGTCTCGCCGCTGCTCGCCTACGACACGCAGCGCACGGTGGCGGCCGCCAAGGCGCTGCACGCCAGGGCCGACCTGCGCAACCTCTTCATCAAGATCCCCGGGACGCCCGAGGGGCTGCCGGCGATCGAGGAGGCCATCGCCTCGGGCGTTCCGGTGAACGTGGCACTGCTGTGCTCGGCAGACCAGTACCGGGCCGCGGCTGACGCCTACCTGCGTGGCGTCCAGCGCCGGGTGCAGGCCGACCACGACCCCGCTGTCGGATCGGTCCCGTCGGTGTTCGTGTCACGCTGGGACGTGGCGGTCAAGGACACCGCACCGGCCGGCCTCACCGATACCCTCGCGCTCGCCGTCGGCCTCGACCTGTACCGGGCGTACCGCGAAGTGATGGGCTCGCAGCGCCTCCAGCGGCTGGAGAACGCCGGCGCGCGCATGCAGCGGCTGCTCTGGGCCGGCACGAGGACGAAGGACCCGGCCGCCTCCGACATGCTTTACGTCCACGGTCTGGCCGCGCCGCTCACGGTCAACACGATGCCCGACGGCACCCTGCCACGACTCGTCCACGAACGCGCTGATCCGGCACTACCGCACGCTCAAGGACTAGGAGGCACCACATGGCGACAGACAAGCCCATGCAGCTCGGGATGATCGGGCTCGGCCGGATGGGGGCGAACCTGGTGCGTCGGCTGATGCGGGACGGCCACCATTGCGTCGTGTCCGACGTCAACGCGGACGCAGTCGCCGAACTGGCCGGCGAGGGCGCGACGGGCGCAGACTCACTCCAGGATCTGGTTGCGAAACTGGACAAACCACGGGCGCTGTGGCTCATGCTTCCGGCTGCGATCGTCGACTCCATCCTCGACCAGCTCGAGCCGTTGCTGGAGCCCGGCGACATCCTCATCGACGGCGGCAATTCCTACTACCGCGACGACATCACACGCGCCAAGCGTCTTGCCGACAAGTCGCTGCACTATGTCGACTGCGGGACCAGCGGTGGAGTCTGGGGCCTGGAGCGCGGCTACTGCCTGATGATCGGCGGCGAGGACGAGGTCGTGGCCCATCTGGACCCGATCTTCAAGACGATCGCTCCCGGAGAGGGCAGCGCCGAGCCGACCCCGAGCCGGACCCGGACCGGGGGCACCGCCCCGCTCGGGTACCTGCACTGCGGACCGAACGGCGCCGGGCACTTCGTGAAGATGGTCCACAACGGGGTCGAGTACGGGATGATGGCCGCGATCGCCGAGGGCCTGAGCATCATCAAGCGCGCGGACGCCGGCACAAGCCGGCAAGAGGTCGACGCGGAGACGACGCCCCTGCGCGATGCGTGGGCCTACCAGTACGGCATCGACGTCGGAGAGGTGGCCGAGGTCTGGCGGCGCGGCTCGGTCGTCGGCTCGTGGCTGGTCGACCTGATCGCCGACGCCTTCGCCCGCTCGCCCTCCCTCGACGGCTTCGCCGGGCGGGTCTCCGACTCCGGGGAAGGCCGCTGGACCGTCCTCGCCGCCGTGGACGAAGGCGTCCCGGTACCGGTCATCACCACCTCGCTCTACGAGCGCTTCGAGTCCAGGCAGGCCGGGGAGTTCACCGACAAGATCCTCTCGGCGATGCGCTCGGAGTTCGGCGGGCACGCCGAAAAGAAGGGCTGAGGGCTGTGCATCACGAACTCCAAGTCGTCGCCGGCCCCGATGAGGTCGCCGGCTCCGCGGCGGCGTTCGTGGCGCGGCTGGCCCGGGCCTGCGTGCAAGCCCACGGCCGATTCACGTTCGCCGTCAGCGGGGGACACACGCCCTGGGCGATGTTCGCGCGGCTCGCACATGAGCACGTCCCCTGGGAGCACGTGGCGGTGTTCCAGGTCGACGAACGCGTCGCGCCCGACGGCGACCCGGACCGCAACCTCACCCACCTGCGAGAGAGCCTCGGTGCGGCCCCGGCCGAGGTCATCGCGATGCCCGTGAACGACGCCGACCTTGACGCGGCGGCGGCCGCCTACGGGCGGTCCCTGCCCGAGCGTTTCGACCTCGTTCACCTGGGCCTCGGCCCGGACGGGCACACCGCCTCGCTGGTGCCACGGGACCCGGTGCTCGAAGTCTCGGACCGGCTGGTGGCCCTGACGGCCCCCTACATGGGCCACCAGCGCATGACACTCACCTACCCCGCGCTCGCCCGCGCCCGGCAAGTGCTCTGGCTCATCACCGGAGCGGACAAGCGCGAACCGCTCTCGAGGCTCGTCACGGGAGACCGGTCGATTCCCGCCGGCCGGGTCGAGGCGGCGGCGTCGCTCATCCTCGCGGACGCGGCGGCCGGCCAGGGCCCGGCGCGCGCCGACGCCCAGTCGCCAGCATGACCATGACGCCCAACCCTTTTGCCGTGCCGGCCCCGTAAGGGGGATCAGATGGCTTTGAACTCATCGAACGTTCCCGCAGACGTGCTGGTCATTTTCGGGATCACCGGCGACCTCGCGCGAAAGATGACGTTTCGCTCGCTCTATCGGCTTGAGCGGCGCAAGCTGCTGACCTGCCCGATCGTCGGAGTGGCGCGCGACAGCTGGTCCGACGACGCGCTGCGTGACCACGCCCGCGCGGCGATCAAGGCAACGGGCGAGCCGCTCGACGACAGCGTCTTTGCCCGGTTCGCCGCCCGACTCAGCTATGTGCAGGGCGATTACACCGACGAGGAGACGTTCCATCGCCTCGCCCGGACGGTCAACGGCAAGCGGCGCCCGGTCTTCTACCTGGAGATCCCGCCGTCGCTGTTCGCCCGGGTGGTCGGGGGCCTGGCAGGCGCAGGGATGACCAAGGGCGCCCGGGTTGTCGTGGAGAAGCCATTCGGGCATGACCTCGCGTCGGCGCGCGCCCTCAACGCCGAGTTGCGTCAGCTCCTCGATGAGGATCAGCTGCTGAGGATCGACCACTTCCTCGGCAAAGAGCCGGCGATGGACATCCTGTTCCTGCGGTTCGCCAACTCCGTGTTCGAACCGGTGTGGAACCGCGACCACATCTCGTGCGTGCAGATCACCATGGCCGAGGACTTCGGGGTCGAGGACCGCGGCCACTTCTACGACCCGGTCGGCGCGCTCCGCGACGTCGTGCAGAACCACCTGCTGCAGCTGCTCGCCCTGATGGCGTCCGAGCCGCCATCAGCCGCCGATGCGGACGCGCTCCGGGACCGCCGGGTTGATGTGTTCCGGGCGATCCCCGACGCCGACCCGGCCCACTACGTCCGCGGGCAGTACGAGGGGTACCTGCAGGTCCCCGGCGTGCGGCCGCGCTCGCGCACCGAGACCTTCGTAGGGTTGCGGCTGGAGGTCGAGAACTGGCGCTGGTCCGGGGTGCCGTTCTTCATCCGCGCCGGCAAGTCGCTCCCCGAACGAGTGACCGAGATCCGGATCATGTTCAAGCGCCCGCCGCGGCTTGCGTTCGCGGAGCACTTCGCGCCCGAGCCCGACCAGTGGATCCTGCGGATCGATCCGAGCCCTGGCATGAACTTCCGCATCCAGGCCAAGCAGCCGGGCAAGCAGGACACGCAGCTGGTGGACCTTGACCTCCTCTTCGCGGCCGAGCTCGGTGAGGCACCCGAGCCGTACGAGCGCCTGCTCAGTGATGCGATGCAAGGCAACGCCAGCCTGTTCACCCGGGAGGACTCGGTGGAGGAGACGTGGCGAATCGTCCAGCCACTGCTGGAGGCGCCCGGCGACCCCGAGCTCTACCGGCAGGGGACCTGGGGCCCGGCGGGCGCGAGCAAGCTCGTCGCCGGATACCCGCGATGGCACGAACCATGGCTGCCGGAGAGGTCTCCCGACTGACACCGTCACGCCCCGGACCCGGTGAACCGCCGGTTGCGCCCCTGGAGACGGTGGGTCAACCACCGCAACGGATATCGCCCGCGCGAGGTGGGGCAGCCGGGCGGGCAGCAGAGGCTGGGGAACTCCAGGAGAGTCACCAGGTCAAGGGGGTTGTCCACCGGGAGAGTTACTGCTTGACGTGGCGTCACATCTGCTGCACAGCAAGGGGATCCGGACCGCTGCGCAGGCACGCACCTCCCCGTCTACGCAGGACCCCCGCCGGAGCAAGCCGACGGGGGTCCTCACGTGTCCGGCCGATCATGTTGCTGGTCAGGGTGCGAGCGTGTCCAAGACGAGTGTGAGAAACGAGACCAGCAGCATGGTCTGCCTCTGGGTCGAGCCGTGGGGAACCGATCACTGGATGCGTCCGGGTGAGGAGTTCACCGTCGTCCCGAAAGCGTGAGGCGTTCGCGAACGCCTCCGCCGGAACGGCATCAGGCATCAGACTCACCCTTACGGCCTTCGCACTGGTCAAGTGCCTCTTTGGTCAGAGCACATGATCGTGCGGAGGTGCCGCCCGCGTGTCCGTTGAACAGCCCAACCAGAGACCGAGTTCGAGTGGTGTCTGAACGCCGGTGAGCAGGTCAGGCGGCAACCAGCGAGGCCTGGATGCGGCTGACGGCCCGCAGGATCTCGCCCCGGTTCTTCGCCCGCTTGATCCATGCCGGAAGACGGGCCACCAACGTCATCTTCTGCCCGGTGTCGTACCAGGGCGCTCGTTCCCGCAGCGATGCCGCGGCCTGAACAGGATCCGACCCCCGGGATCAGAGTCTTCGGGCGCTGGAACGACACGAGCGGCCTTCTCGCAACCAGGACACCGCACAATGATCAGGCTGATGAAGTCGTACTCAGTGCTACGCGGATCCCGGAACCGCCCAGAGAACAAGGCCGCAGTGAGTACGCAACCGCCTTGCACAGCGGTGCATCCCGATTCGACCGCTCACGCTCAGACCCGCCAGCCACCCCGCCATGGCAGGACCGAGGTTAAAGAACAAGCTCAGTGCCTGTTCCTGATCCTCGTGGGGGCGTTCCGCGAGCGCGCCAAAATCTGTCGACAAGTACGTGCGCGATGGAGAGAATCCGGGGCCATGGCCTCTGTCATCGAAGCCGCGCTTCCGGAGCTCACGGCGCGTCGCCCGGATCTGGCGGCAAGCTGGTGAGGGGCGCCGTGTTCCCCGTGCTGTGGCTCTGCGGTCCGCCAGGAGTCGGTAAGACCACGGTCGCCTGGGAGTTGTACTCCCACCTCATACGGGCCGGGATCGAGAGCGGTTTCGTTGACATTGACCAGTTGGGGATCTGCTACCCCGAGCCTGCGGGGGATCCAGGGCGACACCGTCTGAAGGCACGCAACGTTGATGCGGTGGTGGCCGGTTTCCGGGCGGCCGGCGCCCGGTGTCTCATCGTTTCGGGTGTCGTCGATCCCGCCTGCGGAGTGCACGTCGACCAGATTCCGCAGGCCGCGGTGACGGTCTGCCGCCTGCGTGCCGACCGGGAGGTGCTTCAGCAGCGGTTCACCGGTCGCGGAGGCCCTGCCGAGTTGGTCGACGAGGTGCTGCGGGAAGCCGACGCCCTGGACGCGAGCACCTTCGCGGATGCCTGCGTCGACACCAGCGGATTGCTGGTGAACGAGGTGGCGCGGCGTGTCGGGGAGCGAACCGGCGGATGGCCGGCCACGGCTCTTGGCCGGTCAGCTGACGCGCCCGAGCCGTCGGCGGTCACCGCTGTGGGCAGGAGCTCGGCCTTGGCGCGGGCGGAGCCTTCCGCTGATCTTCCGGTTCTGTGGCTGTGCGGCGCGACCGGCGTCGGCAAGTCGACGGTCGGCTTCGAGGTCTACCGAAGAGTCCTGGGTGCTGGTGCCACCGCCGCGTATCTCGATCTCGACCAGCTCGGCTTCTGCCGCCCGGTTCCGGATGATCCCGCCAACCACCGGGTCAAGGCCCGCAACCTGGCCGCCGTGTGGCGGACTTACCGTGCGGTCGGGGCCCAGTGCCTGATCATGTCCGGCCCGGTCGAGGACGAGGCCACGGTCAAGGCGTACTCCGACGCGATGCCTGCGGCCGAGCTCACGCTGTGCCGACTGCACGCCGGACGGCAGCACCTGACGGAACGCATCATGTCCCGTGGACAAGGCGGCAGTTGGGCCCAACCGGGCGACCCGTTGCGGGGGCAGTCCGTCACACGCCTGCTCCACGTCGCCGACCAGTCGGTGGCATCGGCCGCCAGCCTGGAAGATGCCGGGATCGGTGATCTGCGCATCGACACCGACGGACATACCGTCGAACAGGTAGCCGATGCGATCACGGCGGCCGGCGCCGAGCCGCCGTGCTCGCGCATCGGCTCGGCCTCCAGGGCGTAGTCGCCGATCGTGAACTGGATGCGGCTGGACGTCTCGACCACTTTCCGCAGCTCAGTGACGATTTCCGCATAGCGGTTCGCGCTGACGCTGACCACCTTGCCGGTCGTCTGGATCTCTTCGGGCATGGCTTTCACCACCCACCGCGAGGCCGGGGCACGTCCCCGCGGCCGTGACAAGACCCGGCAGATCCATCCGCGCATGCCAGAGGCCAGCAGAGGCACATCCGTGCAGGTCAGCGCCACCAGGTAGACAACTTCAAGAAGGCCTCTTCTTGGGCGGCCGTTCTCTTCGCTCGGACACTGGTCGGGACGATCGTCGTAAGAAGGACAAGGTCCGCCGCCCGCCCCGGCGCCGTACGGAAACCCGGCGCCGGGGCGAACGGCCTGGGATCAGGCGGCGCGAGCGGCGCGGCCGGCCAGCCACGTGGTGGCGGCATCCGCGACGCGACGCCCCAGCGCCTCGGCGGTGGCGATGTCGCTGGCCGTCACCCCCTCGGTCCCCTGATCCGCGTTGGACTGAGCGGCGGCGCCCAGGAAGAAGCCCAGCCTGTTGAGATCGTTCTCGCTCCCCTTGGACGAGTTCCAGCCTCCCGGCAGGCCGAGCGCGATCCAGTGCATACCGTGCTGCGACGCCAGCGTCGCGAAGTACTGGAGAGTCGACTGCTTGTCGCCCGCCTTGGAGGCCGAGTTGGTGAATCCGGCCGCCAGCTTGTCCTTCCAGGCCTGCCCGAACCAACGCTCGGAGCTGGCCTCCGCGAAGCCGTGGAAGGCGGTGGCAGCGGTTCCCATGTAGGTGGGGGAACCGAAGATGATCGCATCCGAGGCGTCCAGCTGCCTCCACTGGGCGTCGGTGATCTCACCGACGGCGATCAGGTTCACTACGGCGCCGGCCTCCTTGGCGCCACGCTGGACAGCCTCGGCGATGACGGCGGTGTGGCCGTAGCCGGAGTGATAGGCGATGGACACGATGGGCGAAGTCACAAGTACCTCCTACGCTTGAAAGTGAAAGCTTCGATATTCAACTTATTGGCGCCCTCGGAGGTGAACCAGGTACGACGCTGACAGATCATGGTTAAAATCCGACACTCGGGTGCGAGGGCTACTCCGTTACGCTGGCATCGGCCTGGTTCCCTGCGTGATGGTGGCTACTGATGACGGTGAGAAAACGACAGGACGCATCGCGCGAGATCGCGGACATCGGCTTCGCTCCCGCCGTCGGCACACCTGCCGGCATCGAGATCATCTCTCTGGCCGACCTGCGGGAGCGGGCCGCCGTCCACATGGGCGAAGGACGGCTGCAGGCACCGCAGCGACCCACGTTCCACCACCTGATCACCCTCTCCAGCGGCTCGTTGTGGCACACGGTGGACTTCACCGGCTACGCCCTTGAGCCGGGCTCCTGGCTCTGGACCCGACCTGGTCAGGTGCAGCAGTGGGGTGATCTGGACGACGCCGAGGGCACCCTGGTCCTCTTCGAGGGCGACTTCCTGGATCCGGCCACCGCGGCCGCAGCGCGGATGGACGATCCGTACGCCCCCGCGCTCCAGGTTCCCGGTCCCGAGGACCGTCACGCGCTGGAGCTGGCCGTGGACCATCTGGCGCTGGAGTTCCAGGCGTTGCGCGGCATCTCCCTGGAAGCTCACGTGGCGGTGTTGCGCCACCTGCTGGCGGTCCTCGTGCTGCGCCTTTCGCAGCGCACCGCGCCCGTGGGCAGCCCGGCACCGGATCCGGGGGAGGCATTCCTCCGCTTCCGTGACGCGGTCGAACGCGACTTCACCCGCACCCGCCGCCTGGAGGACTACGCCCGAGAACTGGGCTACTCACCGCGCACCCTCTCCAGGGCCGCGCTGACCGGAGCCGGGGTGGGGGCGAAGGAGTTCATCGACCGGCGGGTCGTCCTGGAAGCCAAACGCCTGCTGGCGCACGGCGATCAATCAGCCGCCCGTGTCGCGGCGCAACTGGGCTTCACCAGTGCCACCAACTTCAGCAAGTTCTTCCACCAGCGCACCGGCCAGTCACCGATCGCCTTCCGCGCGACCGTCCGCGGCCACTCCTCGGAGGACGGCGGGAGCGAAACGCCCCACGCCACCCCACCTGGTTGGTGAGCGTCGCTCCCGAAGACGCGGTCACGGCAGGTCCCGGCCGAGCGGGAGACCGCCGTCATCCGGCGGGCCCGTAGTGAGTGCGGGTCAGCCCCAGCGCATCTCGCCGGTGGCGACCTTGGTGCCCAAATCCACAGCCACCGCCAGGCCCAGGTCCGGGTAGCGCTGGAGCATCGCGGACTTCAGGGCCTCGGAGTCGTCGCCGTGCTCGGCCAGTTCCTCCTCGAACTCGGCGAGGTAGGTGCGGGTGAAGCCGATCACCGAGGCATCGGTGGCGGAGTCGGCGGAACGGTGGCCGGCGATCACGAACCGCGGGGCGAGCCGCTCCATCTCGGTGAGCGTCTCGGCCCAGGCGTGCCGCTCACGCGGCGTAGGGGTGTCGGCGGTCCACACATGCAGACCGGCGAAGAGCAGGACCCCACCCACCACCGCGCGGTCCTCGGGCTGCCACAGGTACTCGGTGCGCCAGACCAGGTCGGGGTGGCCGCCGCGCAGCTCGAAGTCGTGGCCCTCGATGCTGACGCGGTCTCCTTGCAGCACCTCCGGGACGATCACCTCGGTGGGCAGGTTCCTGCCCAGGTGTGCCCAGGTCTTGAGCTTGCCCTGCCAACTGCTCCTGATCCGCTCCACGGTGGTGGCGGTGGCGACGATCCGCACCTCCGGGAACGCCCGGCGGATCACCTCCAGGCCGAAGTAGTAGTCAGGGTCGGCGGTGGTGACCACGACGGTGGTCAGCTCCTTGCCGCTGTCGATGACGCCCGCCAGGACCCGGTGCTGCTCGGCGAGCGTGAACTGGCCGTCGACCAGGAGTGCTTCGCGCTCGCCCGTGACGAGGACGGACGACTTGTTCAGGCCGGTGTCGCCGGCCGTGTGAACGGAATACGTCAGGCTGGACATGGGTGCACTGCCCTTCGGGGGTTGCGGGGGGGGGTGGCTTCAGGCGGCCGTGGTGGCGGCCACGTGCTGGTCCAGGGCTTGGGTGAGCGCGTCGGCCGAGGCGATCGGGCCGCCCAGGCGGTCGGTGCCGTGGGGGGTGTGCAGCAGCAGCGTCGGGTAGGCATCGACGCCCAGACGGCGCACCTCGAGGAAGTCGGCCTCCGCCTCGGCACGGGCGGCGGGCGAAGCGAACGCGGCCGCCACCGCCTCGGCGTCCAGACCCAGCTCGGCCGCGAGCTCCCGGTACACCCCGGCGGCGGAGAGACTGCGGCCGTCACGGTACCAAGCACGCTGCATCGCGGCCGCCGCTTCCAGGGCGTTCACGCCTGGCCGGCTGCGCAGCGCGACCAGGCCGGTGGCGGCGTCGGCGGAGTCCATCACCGCGTTTCCGTCCGCCAGCACGGCCCGGTAACCGTCGCCGAAAGTGGCACCGGTCAGTTGGGTGATGCGCTCGTTGGCGCCGGGGATGTGCGGGTAGGACGACACGGGAAGTGCGCGGGAGCCGGTGAACAGACCGCCGGACAGCACTCGCAGCTCGATCCGGTCCGCGTTGGTGGTGGCGAACTCGTGCAAGGCGGGTTCGAAGCCGTAGCACCAGCCGCAGTAGGCGTCGAAGGCGTAGGTCAGCCGAATGCGCTCCACAGAACTCATCGCGCTTGGTCCTTTCCGGAATCCGTCACCCGGCTCTCTGCATCGGTCGGGCCGACACCGTCAAAGCTATGTTCAGAAGTACGTCGTTGCCGGATACGCAGACGACTGACCATGGTCAAAATCCGACTGCCCGGCGATCCCCTCGGGGGCGAAACGCCCGGCCGGAGATGTCCGGCCGGGCGTTTCGTGGTTGCGACGCGGCAGCCCCACGTCTGCCCTGTCGCTGTGCGGCTAGCGCAGCGTGGTGTTGCCTTCGCCGCCGACGACGACCGGGGCGCCCTTCACCGGCGTGGCCTCGCCGGGAACCCAGTCCTTCGGCTTCGCGCCGGGCACCTCGACAAGGGACGGCTTCTCGGCCGTGACGGGGCCGCCCTCGACGACGGTGAGGTCGCGCAGCTTCTTGGCGGTGCCCGGCTTGATGTGGTGCGGGTGCGGGTTGCCGGGCGCCTCGGAGATCGTGACGCCGTCGTGCTTGGCGGTACCGCCGCCGGTCGAGGCCGCAGCGGCAACCCCGCCCGAGGCGAGCAGTACGGCCAGTGCGCCGGCCATCACGGCACCCTGACGACGCGAGATGCCACTCGTACGCAGCTTCATGTGATCAACTCCTTCGCAGGTGGAGGGAGACAGGGGTACCGGCACGCGTCCGGCCCCGGGTCCCTCGGGATCGAGAACGAGGCAACTCTCGCCCCTGCCTGCTGAAGATCCGCTGAACGTCCTGAAGATCCCCTTCAGCACCTGAAGTCTCGGGCGCAGCACCCTCGGGCACGCACCGCGGTCCTTGAAGAGATCCTTCCGGCCATCGGTGATGACAGCGCAATCGCAGGCCTCAAGCCCGGAAGGACAGGGATACCCGGACGGCACGGCAGCCTTTGCTTTCGCAGTTCAGCTCTGTGCGTCCATGAGCGCGGTGGCCGTGAGCCACACGACTGCCCGGTTGAGGCGCTCGGGATGAAGGGAGCACATGGCGTCGAAGAATTCGATCCGGCTCGTTGTCTCCTTCAGGAGCCGGTCCGCGTCACGGATGTACTGCCGAGTTTCCTCGATGGTGGCCGGACTGTCCGGAAGTGCCTTGTTCTTGTGTCCGGAGACGATGTGGCGCGGCGCGAGGCGCTCGACCGTGTCGAGTGCCTGAAGCCACTGTGCACGCCCGCCATCCGCGGATTCGGAGAGGTACGCGTGCACGCCGTTGTAGACGACATCGCCGGCGACGACGAGCCCGATCGAGGGAACGTGCAGCACGGTGGTGCCGTCGGTGTCGCTGTGCCCGACTTCGACGGAGCGCAGGACGTTGCCCTCCAGAAGAAATCCCTGCGGTGGTACGGGCTGTGCGAGCACGGGAGTCGGCGGGATCTGACCGGGGAACAGGTTGTCCCACTGGGCCTTTCTGAATTCCGCCGAGCTCTGCTGCCGCATGAGGCGGATGCTGTCCTCGCCGGCGAGTACCACGGCGCCGGGGAAGCGCTCGACCAGAGGGCCGGAGCCGAACCAGTGGTCACCGTGGCCGTGCGTGATGAAAATGTGTTCGAGGTGCTTGCCCGACTGTTCGACCCAGTCCCCCACCCTCCGGGCCTGCTCGATCGTCAGCGGTGGATCGACCAGCACCGCGTTCCTCTCCCCATGGATCAGCGTGGTCGACATCGGCGACCAGGAGAACAGCTCTCCGTCGGGAATGGGATCCGTGACGCTGGTGGGGATCGGATCGGAGATGAAGACTTCGTACGCCAAACCGGTCTGGGAGACCATCTCTGCCACGCCCTTTTCCGTGTGGTGGTTGTCTGGTGGCACCTTGACGGGGCCGGACAGCTCGGCTGCCCCTTTCACCTGGGGACCATGACGTCCCAGTGCTCGACGGCTCGCCCGTCCGCCACCCGGAACAGGTCGTGGAACACGAAGTCGGCGCCCGCGAAGACGCCCGTCGAACGGACGTAGGCGAAGTTCCCCTCGGCGACGACGTCCAGTACGTCGGAGTACTTGAGGGACTGGCCGGACTTCGCCAACTCACCCAGTGCGGCCGCCAGCCCGCTGATGCCGTCGGCGAAGCGGGGATTGTGCTGGATGTAGGACTCGCCCGCCAGGTAGTGGTCCAGGTCGGAGAAGTCGTTGTCGACCAGAATCGTGCGCACCGTCTCTTCCGCCACCCTGCGCGTGGCGTCCGTGTCGGCCGCCGTGTCGGTGACGGCGGCGCCGTCGACCTGGGTGTGACCGTTGGCGGTCTGTTCCACGATCGGCTCCTGGTCACCCCAGTGGCCGGTGATCTGCCCATCCCCGATCTGCCAGAGATCGAAGGCTGCGGCCCGGCCGCCGTCGGGGAACGTCGTCGTGGCGTGAGTCACGACGAAGTCCCCCTGTGCCAGCACACGGTGCACCTGGTTCTTGCGCCCGGTGGTGTCGTCGATGGCCGCTAGGACGACCTGCTTGTTGGCTTCATTGCTCATGACGTTCGCCTCTTGTCGTTCGCAAACGGGGGCTGACCGTCGTACGGCCGCACCGGACCCCGTCGAGGGCGGCGGCCACACCCGGAGAAGTGGGTACAAAAAATGTACTCACTGGTGACGCTAACCTAGCACAGTGAGTACTGAATCTGCACCGACACCCCGTGTCTGTTCTGTGACCGACGCGGTGGCAGTCGTCGGCGAACGCCATTCGCTGCCGATCGTGCGCGAGCTGCTGTACGGCAACCGGCGCTTCTCCGAGATCGCCGACGCCGTCGGACTCTCCCGGACGCTGCTGTCCACACGGCTGCGCCGGCTGGAGACGGCCGGCGTCGTGGAACGGCGGCGCTACAGCGAGCATCCGCCGCGAGACGAATACGTCCTCACGGAGGCGGGCCGGGCCCTGCTCCCCGTGCTCGCCGCCCTCAAGGAGTGGGGCGACACGTACTGCCGCGACGGCATCGCCACAGCGGAGTTCCAGCACCGATGCGGTGCCGTCCTGCACACCCGAGCGGACTGCGCAGCCTGCGGCGAGGAGATCCGCTTCGAGGACCTGGCCGTGGTGGGAGGCACCCACCCGCCGCAGATACGACCCTGAGCGCCTAGCGTCTCGCACGCCCTCCGGCCCGGAACCTCGCGCCGGCCGCCTCCGCCCACCACAAGCCGGGCCCTGAGCCGTGTCTTCCGCGCCGGTCCCGCGGCCCACCGCGTGTTCCGGTCGGCGCCCGGGAGCGGTTCAGCGCCATCGGAGCTGTCACTTCCACCGGATCCGCCGCTCAGCGGAGCGTGCCCGGGTCCCCGGTCCGGGGTACCGGAGGCACGCGGTCGCCCGCTTGCCTGGCGATGATCAGGAGCAGACGGGCACCCCCGTCGGTGGTCCGCGGCGATTCCGCAGTGAGCGTCCCCCCGTGGGCGGTCGCGATGTCGCGGGCGATGGCGAGGCCGAGACCAGTGCCTCCCTCGCTGCGGGTACGGGCGTTGTCCAGACGCGTGAAACGGTCGAAGACCCGCTCCCGGTCGGGTTCGGGGATGCCCCGGCCGTCGTCGCTCACCTCGACGACCACGTCGTGCTCCGTGTGCCGCACCTGAACCGTCACCGTGCTGTGTGCGTGGCGCAGGGCGTTGTCGAGGAGGTTCGTGAAGAGGCGGGCGAGTGCCGTACGACTGCCCAGCACCGTCTCATCGGGGTCGGGGTCCGCCACGAGGACGACAGGTCGACCGGGGTAGCGCTCGGCGAGGGTCCGTCGCAAGAGGTCGGTCACGCACAGGGGTTGGAGTTTCAGGGGCTGGCGCGCATCCAGGCGGGCAAGGAGCAGCAGATCGGCGACGATGTCCTCAAGACGTGTGGTGTCGCGCAGCGCCTCGCTGCCGACCGCGGTCCATTCAGCCCGGTCGGGACGGGCCAGGGCCAGCTCGAGACGGGCCTTCAGGGTGGTGAGGGGGCCACGCAGTTCGTGCGAGGCGTCCGAGGTGAAGGTCCGCAGGCGGCCGACGGCGCGCTGGAGTTGATCGAGAGTGCCGTTCATCGTCTCCGCCAGCGATGCGACCTCGTCGTCGGAGTCGGGGACGGGGACGCGCCGCTCGAGACTGTGGGCGGTGATGTCGGCGAACTCGGCACGGATGTTCTCCACCGGTCGCAGGGCCCGGCCCATGGCGTACCACGTCAGGTAGGCCACCAGCAGGACCAGCAGGGCGGTACAGGGGACCAGGGCCCAGGTCAGAGTGATGACGGCGGTATGCGCGGGAGCACGGTTCGCAAACGCCTGCACCAGGATCGGCCCCGTGGGCGTGCTCACACTGGCACTGGCACCCTGGTCTGCCGACGCGGTGGACGACGCGTCGGCAGGGGGCGCGGTGTCCAGGACGATGTCCGGCAGGGCGGCCTGTACGTCGGCCGGAGTCATCCCTGAGCCGAGTTGGTGGGCTGCCTTGTCGACGTGGTCACGAGCCGCGTTCTGGGCGGAGGCGACCAGGTTGGTGTGGACGGCGTAGAGCAGGACCACCGAGCAGGCGGCGAGGGCAAGGCTGGCGACCAGTGCGACGGCGACGGTGGCACGGACACGCACGGTCTGCGGCCGCAGCCACCGGCGCCGGTGGTGTCCGCGGTCACGCCCCGTCGGAGCGGAGCCGGTAGGCCCCGCCGGGCACGGTTTCGATACTGGCCCGGCCGAAGGGCCGGTCGAGCTTCCGGCGAAGAGCACTGACGTTGACCTCCACGATGTTCGGGCCGCCCTCGTACGCGCTGTCCCATACCCGGTCCAGGATCGCGGCCTTGCTGATGGCGATGTCCGGCGTTGCCGCGAGCAGCGCGAGGACATCGAACTCGCGAGGAGTGAGGGCGATGTCCGTACCGGCGCGGCGGCAGCGGCGGGCTCCGGTGTCGATCTCCAGGTCCCCGAAGTGCTGGACGATCTGCCGCTCCGGGCGCGTGCGACGTATCAGGGCGTGCAGCCGGGCGGTGAGGACGACGAAGGAGAAGGGCTTCGTCAGATAGTCGTCCGCCCCGGTCTCCAGCCCTTCCGCTTCGTCGTACTCACCGTCCTTCGCCGTCAGCATCAGGATCGGGGTGTTGTCGCCGATCGACCGCAGGTGGGCGCAGACCTTGTAGCCGTTCAGGCCCGGCATCATGACGTCGAGAATGATCACGTCGTAGGTCTCCGCCGCCGCCCTGGCGAGACCGTCAAGGCCGTCGCTCGCGGCGTCCACCGCGAAACCCTCTGCGCGAAGGCCCTGTTGGAGCAGCTCCACGAGACGGGTGTCGTCGTCCATCACCAGCACACGCATGCCCTCTACCTTGCCCGATCGGTCGCGCCAGGCGCTGAAGAGGATCTTCAGGACGTTCAGCGAAGCCCGGCCGCCCACGGACGCTCAGGCGGCGGTGCCGAGGGGGTTGAGGATGGCCATGCGCCAGGTGCCGTCCTGACCACGACGGGCGACGTTGGCAGTGGTGCCGGTGGCCTTCTTCCGGTTGCCGTCGGGACCGGTGATCTCGAGGGTCCACTCCTCGCTGATGAACGCGATGTCGTCGCCGGCCACGATGCGCGACGGGCCGTTGGACAGCTGGGCGTTGCCGGCGATCGACCCGGCCGTGTAGTCGCGCAGCGCCTGACCTGTGACGGTCTCACCGGTGACGGTACGCATGACGGCACCGGGCGCGAGCAGGCTCAGGACCTCGTCAAGATTCCCGGAGTTCATGGCCTTCTCGAAGGCCGGGGGGAGCTGCGCCGGGTCGGTGATGGGAGTCGGCATGGTCGTTCCTTTCAGAATGGGATGGGGAGGCGTGGGGCCGTCAGGCATACCGGCGAAGGAAGCCGGTCAACGCCGGGTTGACCTGGTCGGGATGTGTGAGGTTCGGCGTGTGTCCGGCCCCGGTCACGGTGACCAGCTCCTGGGCACCGGGGATCTTCCCGGCCAGTGCCTGGCCCAACGGGTACGGGATCGGCTGGTCCGCGTCGCCATGGACGACCAGGGCGGGCACCGTGATCTCACCGAGCCGGTCGGTGATGTCGTCGGCCCCCATCAGTACCTGCACCGCGTCGGCGAGCCGTTCACGCGGCTGCGCCCTCCACTTCGCCAGCCACTGGTCGTGGATCGCGGGCCGGCCCAGCAGCATCCCCAGCAGTACCGGGGCCACTGCCTCCGGACCCGCGCCGCGGAATCCCTCCGACACACCACGCATCTGCTCCAGTGCCTCGAGCGGCCAGGAGACCGAGGTCGTGTCGATCAGCACCAGGGCCTTGACCCGCTCAGGCGCCAGCAAAGCGGCCCGCATCGACAGAAAGCCGCCCTGCGAATGCCCCACCAGCGTCGCCTGCGGCACGCCCAGGTGATCCAGCAGTCCGATCAAGTCGGCGGCCGAGTCCCAGTAGGTGTAGGTCTTGCCGTCGTCCTCGGTCCGGCCATGCAGCCGCTCGTCCCACACGACGACCCGGAAGTCACCGGCCAGGACCTGGATCTGATGCACCCACATGTCACGGTCCATGACGTTGCCGTGGCTGAAGACCACGACCGGGCCCTCACCACCGCTGTCCTCGAAGTAGAGGCGGGCACCGTTGACGTCTGCGTACGGCATGGTTGTTTTCTCCATTCCTCCCGGCCTCACCAGGCAGTCAGAGGCTTGACCGGGCGCGGATTACGCGCTGACTGCGTGCTTAAACAATGCGCGATGCGTGCTGCGCAGGCGAGGTATGCAAGAGACGCGCCATGGTCGAAAATGGACTCACCGATCCGCTCAAGGCGTGCGCCTCGGAGAGCCCGGGCGCGGCGCAGTCTCCGCCCCACGGCCCAGATGCCGCTGGCTGTCCGAGCGGTCGGGGCTGTCAGCGACTGTCCGAGCGGTCGGGGCTGTCAGCGCTGCGTGGCGCGGAACGCCCCGGGAGTGGCACCCACCGTCCGCTCGAAGAACTTCCCGAAGTTGGTGGGCTCCGTGAAGCCCAGCATGCGCCCGACGGACGCGACAGGAAGGCCGGTATGCACCAGCAGCCGCTTGGCCTCCAGGGCGACACGGTCGTCGATGAGATCCTTCGCGGTACGGCCGGTAGCGGCCAGACAGGCTCGCGTAAGCGTCCGCGGCGCGTAACCGAGGTGCGCGGCGTACTCGGCAGCACGGCGCCTCGTGGCGAACGCGCGCTCCAGCTCGCCGCGGAAGACCCGGAACACCTCGCCTCCCGCCGCGGGATTCCATTCACCGGGATGCGGCAGCCGGGCCATGCGTACCAGCAGCGCGGCAAGAAGCTGCCGCAGCAGTTCCACGGTGAGTTCCGCCTGTGAAGCGTCCCGCTCGGGCAGCGTGGCGTATTCGGCCGCTATCTCGGCCACCGCCACCGACATGGCCCGGTACTCCCCCGCGGACAGTGCGAAAGCGGCAGGACTGAGCCCCTCGTCGATGACGGCTGCGCTGGCAGGCACCGGCGTTGGAAAGGCAGGCGTGAACACCACCAAGGTCGCGTCGAGATCCGCAATGCCCCCTTGCGGATCCGCGGGGAAACGCTGCACCTGACCAGGACGCAGATGCAGCAGAGTCCCCGGAGCGCACGGGTAGGCCACAAAGTCGATCAACGCGGTGCCCTCGCCGCGGGTGACCAGGGTCAGCTGATGGAAGTCCGGACGACTGGGCGCCGTCGCGACAGACGGCAGCAGCCGCTCACGCAGCGTCGCGAAGGACAAGACCTCCAGCCCCAGCCGGGGCTGATCCGGGTTGTAATAGCTGACGTCGACAACATCCGGGCCTCCCATACCAGCCATCCACCCATGATCGCAGTTGTGGCTGACCACAGACGCTCAAAGGCCCGTGACGCGGTGCCGGGCCGACACAGGCGCGGAGCCAGGCACACGGGATGCCCGGCTCCGCGTCTTCTGCGTGACGGCTGCCCGCCGGCAAGCGGCCACGGAACCCGGCCGCAGCCGCCGCGCACCGCCGTCAGTCCGGGCGCACCGGGGCGGCGACCAGCTCGTCCAGCCCGGGGAACGGATTGTCCGGCCGGTGCTTGCGATACACGATGTCGACGAACGACACCGGCGCCCACTTCGACGGCTGCTCGTCGATCTGATGGACCAGCTGCGCATGGATCTTGTTCCGCAGATCCAGATACGGAAACGCCGCGTGCGCCGCGTCCAGTACCGCCCGGTCCACCTCATCGACGCCGAAAGCGAACATGTCGGCACCGATACCGAAATGCGCGAGCGCGCCGACCAGATGCTTGTGGGGCGCGATCCCCGGCGAGGTGTGCAGCGCCACCGCATCCCAGATCCGGTCGGCGGCGACATCGGACAGCCCGTGCTCCCGGGCGAATCGAGCGGCCCGGAACGCACCGTCCACCTCGAACCGGTTCGGCCCCTGCCCCGCGTCGGTCAGACCGATGTCGTGCAGCACCGTGGCGAGAAAGAGCGTCTCGTCGTCGTAGTCCACCCCCGCGACCAGGTTCCTGGCGGTGGCGATGCTGCGCGCATAGAAGTAGCTGCGGACAGTGTGGTTGAGCAGCCAATCCGGAGAGTGCTCGGCAGTGAAGGCAACGGCGGCCTCCGTGGCCGCCGTACGCGGCCACCCTCCGATTTCCTCCGGCAGATTGTCGAGCACGCTCACTGGACCTCAGCCTCCAGTGCCAGGTGCTCGGCCATGACCCCCTCGGCCGGGCGCAGCTCACCCACGACGTTGGTCTGCTCGAAGTAGGTGTACCAGCCGGAGCTCTCGACACCGTTCAGGAACACGTCGGCCACTTCCCTCGAAGGGGCCTGCCAGACCGCGAACCACTCATAGGACGCGGAGTGCGCGGCCGGTTCCACCCTGCCCCAGCCGAGCGTCACGAATCCGATGTCCGCGAGCTGCTTCATGGCTTCCTGAATCCCTGTGAACAGGTCGTTCCGCGTCTTTTCGGCGGCTGCGAAGAACGCGGGCTTCGGTGTCCACGTCTCGACGACTACGTACATATTGCACATCTCCTGACCAATCGCATCGGCGTGATGCGACCAGCCTAGGAAGGCCGCGATCACCGTACGATGGCCAGATGGCCATTAATCCCAAAGATCCGGCCAAGGTCGCGGTGGTGGTGCAGCCCGGCTACGTGCTGTTGGACGTAGCCGTTCCTCAGCAGGTGTTCGGCCGCTGGCCGGACTGGGTGACCGCCTGCTGGCCCGGCGGCGCCCCCTACGAGCTGACCTTGGTGAGTGCGGTTCCCGCGGAGAACCCGCTGGTGCCCCGCGAGGTCGAGCCGCTCGACCGGCTGGACACGGCGGACACCGTGATCGTCGCCGGAGTGCAGGACCCCACCGGCTCTCCGGACGCCGAGCTGGTCGAACGGCTGCGTGACGCGTACGACCGGGGCAGCCGGATGGTGTCGATCTGTACGGGCGCCTTCGCCCTGGCGGCGGCCGGGATCCTGGACGGCCGCAGCGCCACCACCCACTGGCGCTGGGCCGGCCTGCTACGAGACCGCCACCCGTCGGTCGAGGTCCGCGAAGCGGAGCTCTACGTCGAGGACACCGGCGTCTTCACCTCCGCGGGTGTCCTCGCCGGAACCGACCTGTGCCTGCATCTCCTGCGGCTCGACCATGGTCAGGCCGCCGCGAACACGATGGCCCGCTTCCTGGTCAGCCCGCCCCACCGCGAAGGAGGACAGGCCCAGTTCATCGAGCACATCCCGCCCGACGGTGACTCCGAGATCACCGACTTGATCGCCTGGATCCTGGAACACCTCGACGAGCCGCTCACCCTGGAGTCGGTCGGCCGGCACAGCCACATCAGCACACGAACCCTGCGCCGCAGATTCCGGGCCGTGACCGGAACGAGCGTCATGAACTGGGTGGCCATGCAACGCGTAGCCCGCGCGCGCGAACTCCTCGAGACCACTCGGCTCGGCATCGACGACATCGCCCACCGATGCGGCTTCGGCTCCGCGGAGTCACTGCGCATCCACTTCACCGCGACGACCAGGACCAGCCCATCGAACTACCGCCGCACCTTCGCTTCCTGATGCTGTTGCCCGACAGCCTTCGGCAGACCGCACAGAGCCGAGGTGCGCGATCATGCCCGTTCGAACCGGACAAGCCACGAGTCTTCTCGACGCCCTGCCGTGAGGCGATCTTCCCGGGCCGCGCGCGGTCCGGCCTTCGCCGTCAGGCGGCCTGGTGCTGGAAGGTGCGGCGATAGGCCGTGGGGGTGTTGCCGACGGTGTCGCGGAAGCGGGCGCGCATGTTGGCACCACTGCCGAGTCCGCACCGGACGGCGATCTGCTCCACCTGGAGGTCGGTGGCCTCCAGGAGTTCGCGCGCGCGGTTGATGCGGGCGGTCAGGAGCCACTGGTGGGGGCTGACGCCGGTTTCCTGGCGCCACAGGCGGGTCAGGGTGCGCGGAGAAACGCCGGCATGGTCGGCGAGGTGGGGGATGGTGAGGTCTTCTTCGAGGCGGAGCAGGGCCCATTCACGAGTGTCGGCGAGCGTGGTGGCCTGGGGGGTGGGGAGGGTCCTGTTGATGTACTGGGCCTGTCCGCCGTCGCGGTGCGGGGCGGCGACGATGTCCCTGGCGATGTCGTTCGCGACGGCCGCGCCGAGGTCTTTGCGGACCAGGTGCAGACACAGGTCGATGCCGGCGGTGAAGCCCGCGGAGGTCAGGATGGTGTCGTTGTCGATGTAGAGGACGTTGCGGTCGACGCGCAGCCGGGGGTAGAGCTCTTCGAGGTCATCCGCCTTGGCCCAGTGGGTGGTGACGGTGCGGCCGTCGAGGAGTCCGGCCGAGGCGACGGCGAAGGCGCCGGTGCAGATGGAAGCGATGCGTATCCCGGCGCGGCCGGCGAGCTTGAGAGCGGCCCTCACCCGTGGACGCGGAGGGCGCCGGAAGTCCTCGAAGCCCGGGACGATGATCGTGTCCGCTTCGGCGAGCGCCTCGAGACCCGCGGTCAGCCCGAGGGTGAAACCGGAGCTCGTGGTCACGGCCTCCTCGGTGTCGCCGCACACGGTCAGCTCGTAGGGGGTGTTCGGACGGGCGTTGAAGATCTGCGTGGGGATCCCCAGATCCATGGGCAGCACGCCGTCGACCGCCAGGACCATGACCCGGTGCTTGTTCATGGCCGCAATATTACGTCCAGCACCGGAGTCGCAGGGAGAGCCAGGGAGCCGTCGCGCCTCGCCCCAATAATGCTCCCAGGGCAAATCCCCTGATCAAGTCGCTGGCCGTGTGACCGGAAAGCAAGGGCTCACCTGCGCGACCTGGCCCGAAAGATGCGCATGCTGGCAGATGAGCCGTGTCCTGGAAGGGGTGTTCCGGAGCAGGATCGAAGAGCGAGCACGGGGCGGCCGACTCCACACACCGGTGGAGTGGTCCGAGAGCCCCGGCCGTGGACGAGGAGCCGGCGATGACTTCGCAGAGTGTGGTGGGCCGCTTCTTCGACGTGCGGGGCGGCCAGGTGTACGCCCACGTCCGCGAGGGTGACGGCCCGGCGCTGGTCTTCCTGCACTACTGGGGAGGCTCACGGCGCACCTGGATCCCGGTGCTGCAACGGCTGGATCCCCGGCAGGGCTTCGTGGCCTACGACCAGCGTGGATGGGGCGACTCCACGAGCGTGCCGGGACCTTATGACCTGGAGCAGCTCGCCGACGACACGCAGCGGGTCGTCGACGCGCTCGGACACTCCGACTACGTGCTGGTCGGGCATTCCATGGGCGGCAAGGTCGCTCAGATGGTGGCCGCACGCAAGCCCGCCGGTCTGAGGGGAGTCGTGCTCGTGGCGCCCGCGCCGCCCGCGCCGATCGGGGTGACCGAGCAGGTGCAGGAGACGTTTTCCCACGCCTACGACAGCGAGGAGGCGGTTCTTCAGAGCATCGACCTGATGCTGACCCGCGGCGGGCTGACTCCCGAGCTGCGTCGGCAGGTGGTCGAGGACAGTCTGCGCGGCGGCGACGAGGCCCGTCTCGAGTGGCCGCGCCAGGGCCTGGTCCAGGACGTGTCGGCCGGCCTCTCGGCCATCGAGGTGCCGGTGCTGGTTCTCGCGGGCAGCCACGACCAGGTCGACCCGCCGACCGTGCTCGCCGACCACCTGCTGCCGCTGATCCCGACCGCCACGCTGACCGTCCTGAAGGACACCGGCCACCTCTCGCCCCTCGAGGTGCCCGACCAGGTGGCCGCGCGCATCGACGCGTTCGTCGCCCAGCTGTAAGCGCAGCACTCCAGCCGCACCCCCATACCCGGCACGCGTGCGCGTGCCGCCCGGCCACCGTGCCGATCCGCCCCGGACCGGGGCCCGAAAGAAGGAGACACCTCATGACCACCGACGCACACCTGTCCGTCTTCGAGCAGCTCGACCTCCCCGACACGAGCCTCACCCGGGACACATTCGCCTTCGCGGCACAGGCCACGCCTGCCTTCATCCACGATCACTGCGTCCGCAGCTACGTGTTCGCCCGCGCCCATGCCCAGAACAAGGGGCTACGCGCCGGTACCGACTACGACGACGAGCTGCTGTTCGTCGCCTGCGTCCTGCACGACCTGGGACTGAGCGAGGAGGGCAGCAACGGCGACCAGCGTTTCGAGGTCGACGGCGCCGACCTCGCCGCGGCGTTCCTCCGCGAGCGCGGAGTCGAGGAAGAGCGCATCGCCGTCGCCTGGGACGCCATCGCCCTGCACACCTCGGACGGCATCGCGTCACGGAAGGGCACGGAGGTGGCACTGGCCCAGGCGGGTATCGCCACCGACATCCTCGGAATCCAGCGTGAGAGCCTTCCGGCCGGCCTCGCCGACGAAGTGCACGCCCTGCTGCCGCGCCGGGACCTGGCCCACGGGTTCAGCGACCTCATCATCACCCAGGGCGTGGCCAAGCCCCAGAAGGCGTCCCCGACGACCTTCATCGGTGACCTGGTGCGTCGCCACCTGCCCTACGGCGCCTATCCCACCTGGTACGACCTGATCGACGCGGCCGGCTGGGGCGACAAGCCGGTCGGCGTCACCGCCCGGCGCCGTGCCGAGACGCCCCAGCAGGTGGGGACCTTGTACATGGAGTACCTGGAGGCCGGCGACGTCGAGGGGCTGGTGTCGCTCTACGAGCCGAACGCCCACTTCGTCCCCGCTCCCGGGACCCACCTGGTGGGCACGGACGCCATCCGCACGGCCATGCAGCAGATGGTCGACAGCGGTGCCCACCTCAAGCTCGAACCGCGAGAGATCCGACAGGTCGACGACGTCGCCCTGGTGTCGAACATCGCCACCCTCACCGGGGTCGGGCCGGAGCCGGTGGTCTCCACCACCACCGAGATCCTCCGGCGCCAGCCGGGGGGCGGCTGGGTTCACGTCGTGGACGACCCGTTCTTCAGCTGATCGCGTCGGGCGGCCTGGACACGGAAGCACAGGCCGCCCGCCCCTCCCAGGGCTTGCCGGGCCTGCGAGCTACGGGAACTCGCATCGGTAGGTCGAGGCCAACTCGGCGGCGCGACGGCGACGTTCGGCGAGCTCGTCCTGGCCGGCGGGGTGCACATGCACAGCATGCGGGCCGGTGCACCTGACCCGTTGCGGAAGTTGTGCGGCGCGTTGGCCGGGATGTTGATCGTGGACCCGGCCCGCACGGTGTGCTTCTCGCCGCGGAAGGTGAGCCCGACCTCGCCTTCGAGGATGGTGAACATCTCCTCGAAGTCGTGCCGGTGCGACGGCGGGCCGCCGCCGTCGGGGACGTGCATGTCGATCAGGCAGTACCGGCCGTTGGTCTGCTCGCCGGTGACCAGCATGGCGTACGTGTCGCCCACCAGCGAGATGTACGTCGTGCTCCGGGCCGCGCTCACGCCCGCGTGCTGGACGTCACCGACACCGATGCCATCGAGCCGACCGGCGCAGCGATCGAGGGCACCGTGGGCCCCATCGACGTACTCGTCAACAACGCCGGTTACGGCGTCGAGGGCACCTTCGAGGAAACCCCGCCCGACACCTTCCGCCACCAGTTCGACGTCAACGTCTTCGGTGTCATCGCGGTCACCCAAGCCGTTCTGCCCCGCATGCGTGAGCGCCGTGCCGGGAACATCCTGTTCGTGACCTCCATGGGCGGTCTGCGCGCGTTCTCCGGGCTGGCCGCCTATCACGGCTCAAAGTTCGCCGTCGAGGGCATTGCGGCCACGCTCGCTTCAGACGTCGCGCCATTCGGCATTCACGTCGCGGCGTTCGAGCCCGGCTCCTTCCGCACCGACTGGGCCGGCCGCTCCATGCACCGCGTAGAAAGCACCATCGCCGACTACGACCCGGTCTTCGCCCCGGTCCGCGAACGCCGCCTCGACATGCGCGGTCTGCGGCTCGGCGATCCCGCCCGAGCCGCATCACGCTGCTCGGGGACGCCGTCCACGCGATGAGCCCAGCGGGCGGGATCGGCGCGAACACCGCCCTGCGCGACGCCGGCCTGCTCGCCGCCGCGCTGGGGGAGGCAGCCCATGGCCGGCCGGTCATCGACGCACTCGCCGACTACGAGTCCGTGATGACCGGATATGGATTCGATGCGGTGCGCACCTCAGCCGACAACGGACGGCGCATGCTCGGCCAGGACCCCTTGCCGGCGTCCTGACAGCATCCGGGTCCAAAGAGGGCGACAGCGCTGGTGACCGGTGCGAACCGGGGGCTCGGACAGGTGGCGGCCCGGCTGCTCCTGCAACACGGCGCGCAGCGCGTCTACGGCGGAGCCCGCGACCCGCGGTCGGTCGTCGAACCCGCCTGGGCCCTGACCAACGGGATCCGCGGCGAACTCCACGACGCCGGCGTCCTCGCCGACGAACGCACCCGACAGGCCAAGGCAGCCCTGGGACTTGCTCCCGGCACAGCAGCTTCCGCCCGGCATCCCTAGGTCGGGGGTACGCGGCCGGGCCCGAGGACCCCGGCTGCGTACCGACCGCGACGGTGGGCGGGTCAGACCACGGCGAGCCGGTCCACCAGCAGCTCCGTCCTCCGCTCGGTGTCCTCCGGCGGCAGTCGCCCCGCCCGGGTCAGGGTCGCCAGCCCGTGCAGGGCCGCCCAGAACACCTCGGTGAAAAGCCCCGGGTGGACGCCGTCCCCGGCGACCTCGCCGAGGTTTTCCAGCAGGGCGGCGAAGGCGTCCTTCAGCGGCTCCGGGGTGTCCTCCTGCGCGAACGCCAGGCCGCCGTCGAGCTGGAACATGGCGTCGTAGACCGCCGGGTTGCGCTCGGCGAAGGCGAGGTAGGCGCGGGCGAGGGCGGTGACCCGGGCGCGCGGACCCTCCGCGACCGAGGCCGCGGCCCGCAGCGCCGCGGCCATCTCGCTGGCGCCCTCGAGGGCGACGGCGCCGATGATCTCGCGCTTGCCGCGGAAGTGACTGTAGAGGACGGGCTGGCTGTACTCGATGCGCTCGGCGAGCCGGCGGGTGGTGACCGCGTCCCAGCCCTGCTGCTCGGCGAGTTCGCGGGCCGTCGCCACGATGAGGCGCTCGCGGTCCGCCCGTTCGCGCTCCTTGCGTTCCTGTACCGACATGATTCGATCCTAGCACCGCTAGACAATCGAGCGGCAGCAGTACTAGCGTTGACTCATCATCTAGCAGCGCTAGATCCTGGAGGGGTCATCATGCTCAACGCACTTGAGGTCTTCACCACCGTGGTCGTCGGCGTGATGGTGGGGGTGGAGTTCTCCGTCGCCTTCGTCATCAACCCGATCCTCAACGGCCTCCCCGGCGACAGCGGCCTGCGCGGCCGCACCCACGGGGCCCGGATGCTCGGCGCCCTGATGCCGTTCTGGTACATCGGCTCGCTCGCCCTGAGCGCGGTCTGGGCCATCGCCGGACGGCATCACCACGGCGCCGGCCTCGTCGTCATCGCCGCCGCGCTGCTGATCCTCAGCGTGATCATGTCGCTCCTGCTGCTCGTCCCGATCAACAACAGGACCAAGACGTGGACCACCGAGAACCTGCCCGAGGACTGGAAGGAGCAGATGAACCGCTGGGACCGCTTCCACTACGTCCGCGTCGCCGTCATCATCGCCGCCTTCACCCTGCTGGCCGCCGCCCTCGCTTGAGCCCGCGAGCCGGCATCGCGCCGGTGGCGCACAGCCCCCACTCCCCGGGCGGCGGCGAGCCACCGAAACCACGGCGACATCAGGAACGGACCACGAACAGGACACCCTGCTTCGCAAGCAGGCGCAAGGTCGCGGCAAGGCTGCGCCCCTGACCGGGTGCTGTTCAAGCCGGCGGTGCGGCCTCTACGGCGATGACGTCGGCCTGCCGCAGGCATGGAGGCAGTTCACCGTCCTCACCCGGGCAACCGCTCCGGCGGCTCACTCGGCGGCCCGCCGCCAGGCCGCTTCGCGCAGCAGCCGCAGGCCGTTGAGGCCGACGATGACCGTGGAGCCCTCGTGGCCCGCGACGCCGAGCGGCAGCGGCAGGGTACCGGCCAGGTCCCAGACCGCCAGGCCGGCGATGAACACCGCGGCGATCACCAGGTTCTGCACCACGAGGGCCCGGGCGTGCCGGGACAAGGAGATCACGGCCGGGACGGTGGCCAGTTCGTCGCGGACGATCACGGCGTCGGCGGTCTCCAGCGCCAGGTCCGAGCCCGCCCGGCCCATGGCGACCCCGGTGTGCGCGGCGGCCAGCGCGGGGGCGTCGTTGACACCGTCGCCGACCACCAGCACCTTGCGGCCCGTCTCCCCCAGTTCCCTGACCGCGCCCGCCTTGTGCTGGGGCAGCAGCCCGGCGCGGACGTCCTCGATGCCGACCTCGGCCGCGAGGCGGGCGGCGGCGCGCGGGTTGTCACCGGTGAGCAGCAGGGGCGCGGTCCCGGTGAGGGCCGTCAGGGCGGAGACGGTCACGGCGGCGTCGGCGCGCGGCCGGTCGGCGATGCCGAGCAGTCCCACAGGCACACCGTCCGCCATGACCAGCACCGCGGTGCGCCCGTCCCCCTCCAACGCACCGGCGAGGGCGAGGGCAGCGGCACGCGCGGACGCGCCGTCCGTCGCGCCGCCGAGGAGCCGCGCCGGAGCCCCGACCGCGACCACCCGCCCGTCGACGGCCGCGGTCACCCCGACCCCGGGTGTCGAGTCGAAGTCCTCCGCCACCGCGACGGCGAGTCCGCGCTCGCGCGCCGCGGCGACCACCGCCCGGGCCAGCGGATGTTCACTCGGGTGCTCGGCCCCGGCCGCCAGCGCCAGCAGCTCCCCCTCGTCCACACCGGATCCGGCCAGCGGCCGTACGTCGGTGACGCGCGGGGTGCCTTCCGTCAGCGTCCCGGTCTTGTCGAGCGCCACCGCGTCGACCTCGCCCAGCCGTTCCATCACCACCGCGGACTTGACCAGCACACCATGACGTCCGGCGTTCGCGATCGCCGACAGGAGCGGCGGCATGGTCGCCAGGACGACCGCGCAGGGCGACGCGACGATCATGAAGGTCATCGCCCTCAGAAGGGAGCCGGTGAGGTCGGCGCCGAGGGCGAGCGGCAGGAGGAACACGGCGAGGGTCGCCGCCACCATGCCCAGCGAGTACCGCTGTTCGATCTTCTCGATGAACAACTGTGTGGGCGCCTTGGTCTCCGACGCCTCCTCCACCATCCGCACGATCCGGGCGATCACCGTGTCGGAGGCGCCGCGCTCGACGCGGACGCGCAGGGCTCCGGTGCCGTTGAGGGTGCCCGCGAAGACCTCGTCGTCCTTCTCCTTGGCCACGGGCAGCGGTTCGCCGGTGATGGTGGCCTGGTCGACCTCGCTCGCCCCGTCGAGCACCCGCCCGTCGGCACCGATGCGCTCACCGGGCCGCACGAGGACCACGTCGCCGACGGACAGTTCCCCGACGGCCACGGCATCCTCGTCACCATCGGCGTCGATACGCGTGGCGGTGGCCGGCGCCAGGTCGAGCAGCCCCCGCACCGAGTCGGCCGTACGCGCGGTGGCCAGCGCCTCCAGCGCCCCTGACGTGGCGAAGATGACGATCAGCAGGGCTCCGTCCGTGAACTGCCCGATCGCCGCCGCCCCGAGCGCGGCGACGACCATCAGCAGGTCAACGTCGAGAGTCCGGTCCCGCAGCGCCCGTACACCCGCCCAGCCCGGCTCCCAGCCGCCGGCCGCGTAGGTGAGCGCGTACAGCGGCCCCCACACCCACGCCGGTGCGCCGGCCGGCCGCAACGGGAGCGCGAGCAGGAACAGCACCGTGGCCGCGGCCGCCCAGCGCGCCTCGGGCAACGCGAAGAGACGGGTGCGCCGCCGGGGCGCGTTGTCGCCACGTGTATCGGTGGTGCGGACGGCGGGCGCCGGAGCGAGAGCGGAGGTCATCGGAGCGGAGATCCTTCACGAAGGCACGACGGGCACGACAGACATGACGGCCAGGACGGCCAGGACGAGATCGCGGGCAGCCCGGGTGGGCGCCGCGCTCCCCACCGTACAGGATCACATGAAGACTCATTCATACGTTCATGGATCGTTCTCCGTAGGATGAAGGGCATGGGCCACCGAGCTGACGCCGCCAAGACCAAAGCCACCGCGCGTGAGCGTCTGGAAACCGTGGGCGCCGCCGACGTGGCCACCACCCTCCAGGCACTGGCCACGCCCTCCCGGCTGCGGATCCTGGCCCGCCTCCAGGAGGGCCCGTGCGCGGCGACGGAACTCGCCGACGCCGTCGGCATGGAGCAGTCCGCCTGCTCCCACCAGCTCCGGCTGCTGCGGAACCTCGGCCTGGTCACCGGCGAGCGCCGGGGCCGCTCGGTCATCTACGCCCTCTACGACGACCATGTCGCCGAACTCCTGGAGCAGGCCCTCTACCACGTCGAGCACCTGCGCCTCGGTCTGCGGGACACCCCGGCCCAGGCGCAGGCGGAGACTCCGGCCGCCGTGACGGCGGGGGCCCGCTGAGCCCGACAGGTCCTCGCCTACCTGAGGCGGCGGGCAGGTCGGGTGGCGTTGTGCAGCAGGTACTCCAGGGGGCCGCGCCGGAACAGGCGGGTCCAGACGACGGCCAGGACCGTCGCCGTCCCGATGAAGCCGAGAAGGACCGGCAGCCCCCCGCGCAGGGATTCGTCCTCGATCGCCGGCACGCGCCAGACGTCGGTGAGGAACCAGAGGGCGACGATGTGCAGGACGTACAGCGTCAGCGCCATCGTGCCGACGGCCGCGACGGGTCCGGCCAGGGCCATGAGGCGCGGCATCCGGTCGGCGACGGTCAGGCAGCCGGCCACCACCGCGAGGGCGACGCCCGTGTTCCCGAGGACGGAGAAGGTCGTCTGGCTGTGCGGCGCCGCCACCAGCAGCCAGGTGAGCGGGGTGCGGCCCTCGGGGTCACCGACGGTGTCGGACCACCAGGCCGACGACGCCGACCCGCCGTCCGTGGCGGCCGCCACGGTGGAGAGGGCGTGCGGCACCAGGCGCAGGGCCAGCCAGGAACCGCCGTAGCCGAGCAGGGCGAGCCCCCCGCCCGCGAGGGCGAGTCGTGACCGTACGCCCGGCCGGGTGAGGTCCAGCCGGGCCACCGCCATACCCGCGACCACGAACGGCATCCAGGTGAGCACCGGGTACTCGCCCGTGAACAGCAGTTCCACCAAGCCGTCCGTGCCGGTCAGGTGGGCAAGCGGATCCCGGGCGATGACGGCGTCCGCCCAGCTCCCTCGCTCGATCGTGCTTCTGATCATGTACAGCAGCTGGGGCATGACCAGCGCACCCGCGGCGGCGATCAGCGCGAGCGTCCCTGCCCGCAACCGGTACAGCGGTAGGACGGCCAGGAAGAGCAGCCCGTAGAAGCTGAGGATCACGGCCACGTCGGTGTCCAGGGCGGTCAGGGCGTAGCCGAGCACCGCCAGGACGACGGCGCGGATCACGATCCGGGCCATGGCCTGACGTCCGGCGCGCCCGGTCCGCGGATGCGGACGACCGGTGATGATGATCAGCGAGAAGCCGGCCAGCAGCGCGAAGAGGGCGGAGCTGCGCCCCCGCGCCGTCTCCAGCAGGAATCCCACCGGGCCTCCCACCGTGACGTCGGGGCCGACGTGCGCGGCGTACATACCGAAGACCGCGAGACCGCGCGCGAGGTCGATGCCGACGAGCCGCCCCGTGGACGGGGTACCGGCCGCGACGGGGGTGGCCGTGTCTGAGGCGACGGATGAGGGCGTGACGGGGGAAGCGGAGGAGCGTGCCCTCGTGCACTCGTCCGACACGTCTGCCGGCACTGCCGACGGTGCGTTCAGCCTCATGTCCTGAGCTTTGACCGACGGGCCGCGCGATCCACCCGGGCGGGTTTCCGGAAACACCCCGCCGACCGGCTGATGTCACCCCCGCCAACCGGCGGGTATCGCAGCCGGCCCGGCGACGGACGGCGCTGCGGTGGTACGGATTCGCTGCTGGGCATGCGACGAGCGGAGCGCACGTGATCCGGGTCCTGGTGGTCGACGACGAAGCCCTGGTCCGCATGGGCTTCTCGCACATCCTCAACGCGGCGGACGGCATCGAGGTCACGGCCGCGGTACCGGGCGGCGAGGCCGTCCGGACGGTGCGGGAGCTGCGCCCCGACGTCGTCCTGCTGGACATCCGGATGCCGGACGTCGACGGGCTCACCGTGCTGGCCGAGCTCCGTCGTATGCCGGACCCTCCGGTGGTGGCCATGCTCACCACCTTCGACACCGACGAATACGTGGCGACCGCCCTGCGCTCGGGTGCCGCGGGATTCCTGCTCAAGGACACCGACCCCGAGGAGCTCCCCCATCTGGTACGAACGCTGGCCGAAGGCAGCCCCGCGCTGTCGTCCAGGATCACCCGCACGGTGGTGGACGGCTACCTCGACGCCGGCGGCCGTGACCCGTCCGCCGTACGCCTCGCCCACCGGCTGACGGAGCGCGAGCATGCCGTCCTCGTGCTGATGGCCGAGGGACTGGCCAACAACGAGATCGGCGAACGGCTCCATCTGAGCACCGGCACCGTCAAGGGCCATGTCAGTGCGGTACTGGGCAAGCTGGAGGTCGGCAGTCGCGTCCAGGCCGCGTTGATCGCCGAGCGCGCGGGCCTGCTGACTTCACCGGACGACGAGGACGCCGGGTGACCACCGCCAGGCCGTCGGCCGTGGTCCTGGACCTCGTGCTCGTCGGAGTCGCGCTGGCGGACACATGGGTGCACGTCGACGGCGGCGAGCAGCCGGCCATGGCGCTGGCGCTGCTCGCCGCCGGAGCGCTCACGCTGCGTCGCCGGCTCCCCTTGACGACCTTCGTCCTCACGCTGCCCGCCGCCCTCGTCTCCGACGCGATGTTCGCCATCACGGTCGCGCTGTACACACTCGCCTCGCTCAGCCGCCACCGCCTCCTGCTGGCCGGCTGCGCGCTGCTCTTCGCCGCCGGCGACTTCCTCCCCTGGCCGTGGTCCTCCCTGAAGGCCGCCCAGGTCTCCGGTGCCGACGGCCTCCTCCATCTCACCTACACACTGGCCACCGCGGCCGCCCCCGTCTTTTTGGGCCAGCTCGTCCAGGCCCGGCGCGACCTGTCCCTCCGGCTCGCCGAGATCTCCGAGGCCCGCGAGTACGAACGTCTGCTGACCGCGCAGAGCGTCCTCGCGAAGGAACGCGCGCAGCTCGCCCGGGAGATGCACGATGTGGTCTCCCATCAGGTCAGCCTCATCGCCGTACAGGCCGGGGCACTCCAAGTGGGCAGCGGCGACGGCGAGACCAGACGGGCCGCGGCCACCATCCGCCAGCTCAGCGTGCAGACCCTCGACGAACTCAGGCACATGGTGAGCGTGCTGCGCGCCTCCGGCAGCAGTCCCACGGAACTCACTCCGCAGCCGTCCCTCGCCGACCTGCAGCGGCTGGTCGACACCAGCTGCATCGAAGCGAGACTCAAGACGGACCTGCCGGAAGACCTGCCGCCCACCATCCAGCGCGCCGTCTACCGCACCGTGCAGGAAGCCCTGACCAACGTTCGCAAACACGCCCCCGGTGCCACAGCCACCATCCACATCCACCTCCGGGGCGGCACCCTCCGCACCATCGTCACCAACACCGCCCCCACCCACCTCCCGCTCGCCCTGCCCAGCGCCCACCACGGTCTCGCCGGTCTGCGTCAGCGCGCGGAACTCCTCGGCGGCACGGTCACATCCGGCCCCACGCCCGACGGCGGCTACGAGCTCCACCTGGATCTGCCCGCCGAGCCGAGCCGTTGAACGAGGCTCCTCCGCGGCTCCGGGGCGGGTTCCGGTGTCCCGGCCGCACTGCGACGCGCCCCGCCGCCCCGGTCGGAGGGCGGGCTTGCCGCGTGATCACCTTGCAGGGAGACTTCTACGGCACTGTAGATCGAAATGCGGAGGGCAGATCTGATGTTCGGCTTGAGTGAGCTGGCCCTGATCCTCGTCGTCGCCGTCGTGGTCCTCGGCATCAAGAAGCTGCCCGAGCTGGCGCGTTCGGCGGGCAAGGCGACCCGGATCTTCAAGAGCGAGGCCAGGGCGCTCCGGGAGCAGGACCCGCCCGGCTCGGACCGCGTGGTCCCGGGCATCGTGGTCGACCGGGACTGAGGCGCGGTGCCTGCGCAGGACGCGCCTCAGTCCTGGTCGACCTCGCGCCCCGCTTTGGCCCAGTTCGTGTGCAGCTGCTCCAGGTACGACCGGACCTGGCTGCCGGGGGTCGCGCCACGGGCGATGGCGAGCATGTTGCCGGGACCCGCGTTGTAGCCCACGGCCAGCAGCTCGCTCTTCGTGTAGGGGGCGGACCAGGTCGCGGGCAGCCGGGCCGCGAGGTCGTGCAGGTACCAGGCTTCGGCCTCGATGGCGAGGTCCCGGTCGTCGGGAAGCTCGTTCCAGCTCCGGCCGGTGAAGTCCCGGCCCTTCTTCACCTCGTCGAAGGTGGCGCGGTGCATGTTCGCGATCCCGAAGGCCGCGTCCGGCTTGATCTTCTGCCAGGCCCTCTCCACGGCCGGGTCATGAGGCTTGTACGCCTCGTTGTAGAGGATCGCCAGCAGCAACTGGGCGCTGACGCCCGTCTGCTGGGCCCGGGCACGGATCCGGGTCACGTAGGCGGCGGGGTCGTACGGCGAGGCCGTCGTCGCCGAAGCGGAAGGACTTGCCGGGCCGGGCGAGGAGGCCCGGGTGGCGGCGCCCGCCGAAGGCGGTGCGGCCCCCTGCGGGGTGGCTGCCGCACGCGCGATGACGTACAGCGCCAGGGCGAGGACGATCACCACGAGCCATCGCCGACGCCTCGGTGTACGGGACTCGGACATGTCTCGCCCCTCTCGCCCCCGGGCCGGTACCGGCACCCCTTGTACAGGAGCGGGGCTAAGACCCCCGTGAGGCACCGCCGGGCCCGGGCCTCACGTCTCGGTGCCGGTCCGAAGCCCGCGCTGAAGCAAAGGAGTTCGCGTGGCCGCAGCACGGCCGGGCGGCCCGGCGGCCGGTCCCGGGGCCGCGGTGGTCTCAGCCACCGGTCCCGTGCAGCCGGTGCACCGACGCGCCGGCCTGGTGCGAACGCGCGGTCAGCTGCCCCACCATCACCCGC
>NZ_JBSHBL010000045.1:0-97124 GCF_053611985.1 Streptomyces sp. NPDC054770 | reverse complement strand
CGGCGGGGGGGGGGGGGGGGGGGGCGGCCCCCCCCCCCCCCCCAAAGCCGGTGCCTATCGGGACCGCTTCGCCAGCCGCTCGACGTCCAGCAGGATCACGGCCCGTGCCTCCAGCCGCAGCCAGCCGCGCTGGGCGAAGTCCGCCAGCGCCTTGTTCACGGTCTCGCGGGACGCGCCGACCAGCTGGGCCAACTCCTCCTGCGTGAGGTCGTGGACGACGTGGATGCCCTCTTCGGACTGCACGCCGAAGCGGCGCGAGAGGTCCAGCAGGGCGCGCGCCACCCGGCCCGGCACGTCGGAGAAGACCAGGTCGGACATGGCGTCGTTGGTCTTGCGCAGCCGGCGGGCGACCGCGCGCAGCAGGGCGGTGGCCACCTCGGGGCGCGCGTTCAGCCAGGGCTGGAGGTCGCCGTGGCCGAGGCCGAGCAGCTTGACCTCGGTCAGCGCGGTCGCGGTCGCCGTGCGCGGGCCCGGGTCGAACAGCGAGAGCTCGCCGATCAGCTCGCCGGGGCCGACGACGGCGAGCATGTTCTCGCGGCCGTCGGGGGAGGTGCGGTGGAGCTTGACCTTGCCCTCGGTGACGACGTAGAGCCGGTCGCCCGGGTCGCCCTCGTGGAACAGGGAGTCGCCACGCGCGAGGGTCACCTCACTCATGGAGGCACGCAGCTCCGCGGACTGCTCGTCATCGAGCGCCGCGAAAAGCGGGTTGCGCCGCAGAACGTCGTCCACGAGTTCTCTCCTTGTCGACCTGCTCAGGGGATCTTGCTCCCCCTTGGTACCAGGGGACCGTGTTCCCCATTTTGCCGGACGGTCCAAACAGTGTGATCTGTCACAAGGATGCCGCACAGGTGTCCCGGGGTAAGCGGCAGGGGTCCAATCGGGGGCTGATCTTCCGGGTCCGGGGCGGATGTCGGTGCCGGGCTTTAGGCTGGCCGGGTGTCCAAATCGCCGGTGAGAGCACAGGCCAAGGGGGCTGGGCGGGTGGTTGTACGAGGTGATTCCGCTGTGGGCGAACAAGGGTCCGACTCGGTCTCTGGCGAGCCGAAAAAGGCGACAAAAGCGGCGAAGGGCGTGAAGAAGACGGCGGCGAAGAAGGCGCCGGTGAAGAAAGCCGTGGCGAAGAAGGCCGTGGTGAAGAAGGTCGTGGCGAAGAAGGTCGCGGCGAGCAAGGCGCCGGCGGCCGTCGAGAAGCCGCAGCCGGCCGGGAAGCCCGAGTCGCAGACCGCGCTCGTCCGCCGGGCCCGCCGGATCAACCGCGAGCTCGCCGAGGTGTACCCGTACGCCCACCCCGAGCTGGACTTCGAGAACCCCTTCCAGCTCCTGGTCGCCACGGTGCTGTCCGCCCAGACCACGGACCTGAGGGTCAACCAGACCACCCCGACGCTGTTCGCGAAGTACCCCACCCCCGAGGACCTGGCCGCCGCCAATCCGGAGGAGGTCGAGGAGATCCTGCGGCCGTGCGGGTTCTTCCGGGCCAAGACCAAGTCGGTGATAGGGCTCTCCAAGGGGCTGGTGGAGGAGTTCGGCGGCGAGGTGCCGGGACGGCTCGAAGACCTCGTCAAGCTGCCCGGCGTCGGCCGCAAGACCGCGTTCGTCGTGCTCGGCAACGCCTTCGGGCGCCCCGGCATCACCGTGGACACGCACTTCCAGCGCCTGGTCCGCCGCTGGCGGTGGACCGCGGAGACCGAGCCCGACAAGATCGAGGCGGCCGTCGGCGCGCTCTTCCCCAAAACCGACTGGACCGACCTCTCGCACCACGTGATCTGGCACGGCCGCCGGATGTGCCACGCCCGCAAGCCCGCCTGCGGGGTCTGCCCCATCGCCCCGCTCTGCCCGGCCTACGGCGAGGGCGAGACCGACCCGGAGAAGGCGAAGAAGCTGCTCAAGTACGAGAAGGGCGGCTTCCCGGGCCAGCGGCTCAATCCGCCGCAGGCATATCTGGACGCGGGTGGCCGGCCGGCGCCGCCGCTGGGCGCCGTATCAGGGACATGACCCAGGGGTCTTCTCAGGGACGGGGAACGGAACGATCAAGGAGACGTCAGGCGTTGGAACGGGCAGGACGGGGGAGCAGGGCAGGACGGGGGATGCCGTGACACACAGCAGCAAGGCACAGACGGGCGGACCGCGCGGGGGCGTGGTGCTCAGCAAGGAGGGTCTGCCGGAGTGGCTGGACCCGGTGGTGCGGGCCGCGGAGACGGTCCAGCCGCTCCAGCTGAGCCGCTTCCTGCCGCCGGAGAACGGCGCGGGGCGGCAGTCGGCCGTGCTGATCCTGTTCGGCGACGGCCCTGACGGCCCCGAGCTGCTGCTGATGGAGCGGGCCGGCTCGCTGCGCTCGCACGCCGGGCAGCCCTCCTTCCCCGGTGGCGCCCTCGACCCCGAGGACGGCGACCCGAAGGCCGACGGGCCGCTGCGGGCCGCTCTCCGCGAGGCCGAGGAGGAGACCGGGCTGGACCAGGCCGGGGTCCAGCTGTTCGGGGTGCTGCCCCGGCTGTACATCCCGGTGAGCGAGTTCGTGGTCACCCCGGTGCTGGGCTGGTGGCGCGAGCCGAGCCCGGTGGGGGTGGTGGATCCGAACGAGACGGCGCGGGTCTTCACCGTCCCCGTGGCGGATCTCACGAATCCGGCCAACCGGGCCACCGCCGTGCACCCCAGCGGGCACCGAGGTCCGGCATTCCTGGTCGAATCGACCTTGGTATGGGGGTTCACCGCCGGGGTGATCGACCGCCTGCTGCACTACGCGGGATGGGAGCGCTCCTGGGACCGCGAGAAGCTGGTCCCGCTCGACTGGCGGTCATGACAGGGTGTCGTTCGTGAATGTGCTGGACATCCTGTTGCTGGTCGCCGCCGTGTGGTTCGCGATCGTCGGCTACCGCCAGGGGTTCGTCGTCGGCATCCTGTCGGTGATCGGCTTCCTGGGCGGCGGACTCGTCGCCGTCTACGTCCTGCCGGTGATCTGGGACGCGGTGACCGACAACGCCGAGGTGGGCACCACCGCCGCGGTGGTCGCGGTGGTCGTCGTCATCGTCTGTGCCTCCGTCGGGCAGGCCCTGACCACCCACCTGGGCAACAAGCTGCGCCGGTACATCACCTGGTCCCCGGCCCGCGCCCTGGACGCCACCGGCGGCGCGCTGGTCAACGTGGTGGCGATGCTGCTGGTCGCCTGGCTGATCGGCTCCGCCCTCGCGGGCACCACCCTGCCGACGCTCGGCAAGGAGGTGCGCAACTCCAAGGTGCTGCTCGGGGTGTCCAGAGCGCTGCCCAACCAGGCCGACACCTGGTTCGCGGACTTCTCCGCGGTCCTCGCGCAGAACGGCTTCCCGCAGGTATTCAGCCCGTTCGCCAACGAGCCGATCACCGACGTCTCGCCGCCCGACCCGGCCCTCGCCAACAGTGCGGTGGCGACCACCGCGAAGCAGTCCATCGTCAAGGTGACGGGCACCGCGCAGAGCTGCGGCAAGATCCTGGAGGGCACCGGCTTCGTCTTCGCCGACCGCCGCGTCATGACCAACGCCCACGTGGTCGGCGGTGTCGACGACCCCACCGTCCAGATCGGCGGCGAGGGCCGCAAGTACGACGCCAAGGTCGTCCTCTACGACTGGCAGCGCGACATCGCCGTACTGGACGTGCCGGACCTGCGGACCAAGGTCCTGAAGTTCTCCGCCAAGGACGCCGCGACGACCGACAGCGCGATCGTCGCCGGGTTCCCGGAGAACGGGTCGTACGACGTCCGGCCCGCCCGGGTGCGCGGCCGCATCACGGCCAACGGCCCGGACATCTACCACCGCGGCACCGTCCGCCGTGACGTCTACTCGCTGTACGCGACCGTCCGCCAGGGCAACTCCGGCGGCCCGCTGCTCACCCCCGAGGGCAGGGTGTACGGGGTCGTCTTCGCGAAGTCACTGGACGACGCCGAGACCGGGTACGCCCTCACGGCCGACGAGATCCAGGCGGACATCGCCCGGGGCCGTACCGCGAGCCAGCAGGTGGGCACCGACAGCTGCGCCCTCTAGAGGCCTTCAGGGCCCTGTGAGGAGGTCAGCCGCGGGTGTGGCGCAGGCGGACCGAGACCCAGCGGGCCCGGCGGCGCAGGATGCGCGGAATCCCCACCCTGAGGTCGGTTCCCGGCAGCTGCGGGGCACCTCCTCGGTGGGAGTTCAGACCGCCTGTCGTACGGCGGTTGCGGGGTGCGTCACTGTAGTCGTGCGTCCAGCCCATACCCCGACGTCTGCCCCTGCCCCAAGGTCGATAACCTCCCGCGCGCCCCCCAATCGGCCTATGCGCCGGGCATGTGGCCGTTCGTAGAACAGGTGTACAGGTCCGGATACCGGGCGCATCGGCGCGGTCACCGATCGGGTTCGGGGTCTTTCAGCCAGTTGACCAGTTCGGTGGAGAACGCGACCGGGTCCTCCTCGTGCGGACTGTGCCGTCCCGGGGGACAACCCCCGGACTCCCGGCCGGTTCGAGCGCTACGCCACCTCAACGGTCTGGCTCTGGATCCTTGAGCCAATTGATCAGCTCGGCGGAGAAGCCCACCGGGTCCTCCTCGTGCGGAAAATGCCCCAGCCCGTCGAACAGCCGCCAGCGGTACGGGGCTTCGACGTACTCGCCGGAGCCGGCCGCGCTGCGGGTGCGGGTCACCGGGTCCAGCGAACCGTGCAGATGCAGGGTCGGGACGCGCACCGGGCGCTTCATCCTGCGGTTGAACTGGATGCCGTCCGGGCGCGCCAGCGAGCGCACCAGCCAGCGGTACGGCTCGATCGCGCAGTGCGCGGTGGACGGGATGCACATCGCCCGCTGGTACGTCTCCACCGCCTCGTCCTCCGGCAGCCGGGGCCCGGACCAGTCCCGGACCAGCCGGCCGACCAGCGCGCCGTCGTCGGCGGTGAGCTGCCGCTCGGGGATCCAGGGCCGCTGGAAGCCCCAGATGTAGGAGGCGGCGGCGGTCTGCCGGCGGTCCCGGAGCATCGCCGAGCGCCAGCGCCGCGGATGCGGCATGGACACCACCGCGAGCCGTCGTACGAGCTTGGGGCGCATCGCGGCCGCCGTCCACGCCAGGTAGCCGCCCAGGTCGTGGCCGACCAGCGCGGCGTCCGGCTCGCCCAGGGAACGGATCACGCCGGTGATGTCGAGCGCGAGGTTGGCCGGGTCGTAGCCGCGCGGGGTGCGGTCGCTGCCGCCGACGCCGCGCAGGTCCATGGCGACGGCCCGGAAGCCCGCGTCGGCGAGCGCGACCAGCTGGTGCCGCCAGGTCCACCAGAACTGCGGGAAGCCGTGCACCAGCATGACGAGCGGTCCGTCGCCGAGCTCGGCGATGTGGAAGCGGGCGCCGTTCGCGGCGACTTCCCGGTGTGTCCAGGGGCCCTCCGGCCGTACGACCGAGGGAGCGGGATCCGTCATGAGGTCGAGCGTGCCACAGCCTCGATGGCCGGCACCTCGTCCCGGGGCAGTTCCGGGCGCGGATGCGGCTTGGCGTTCTGCAGCACGCCCGCCGTCTCCTTCATCGACGCGGCCACCTTCTGCGGGCCCTGGCCCTTCTTGGCCTTCTTCGCGAACACCACGCCGATCAGCGCGAGGACGACGGCCACCAGGACGTTCGCCGCGAAGGAGAGCAGGAAGCAGATCGCGAGATTCCAGTGGCTCCAGGTCCGAATGCCGTACGCGAGGGCGAAGTTGAGCATCGGCAGGGAGAACAGCAGCAGCACCCCGGCGGCCGAGAACGCGCCACCGCTGGTCGCGCCCCGCTTGACGTCCTGCTTCAGCTGGGCCTTGGCCAGCGCGATCTCGTCGTGCACCAGCGCCGACATCTCGGCCGTGGCCGAGGCGAACAGCTGGCCGATGCTGCGTTCGGCACCGACCGGGCTGCCGTCGGGTGCGCTCATCGCGGTCTCCCTCTGCGTCTTCGTCATCGTCTCTTCGTGCCGGTCTCTTCGTGCCGGTCTTCTGGCACCGGTCTTCCGCTACCGGTCCTCTGGTGCCGGTCTTTTTTGTACCGTCTCGTCAGATCATGCCGGACGGCCGCCCTGCTCGCCTGCCCCGCCCGGTACTTCGGCAGACGCGTCCCGCCCGCCGGGCTGCTGGGAGGCGGCCTTCTCCGCGGCGATCCTGCGGTGTTCGGCGGCCTTCCGCTCGTGGATCTCCGCCATCCGCAGGTGGTACGCCGGGTTGTCCTGCTCGTAGACGTCCGGGATGCCGTCGAGGTCGTCGTCCCGCTCCTCGGCCTCGACCAGCCTGCGGTAGCGGGCGTTGCGCATCTTCAGCAGCACCGTGGCGCACAGGGCCGCGATGAGCGAGCCGGTGAGTACGGCGGCCTTGACCTCGTCGGTGAGCACGGCGTCGCCGACGAAGGCGAGTTCGCCGATGAGCAGCGAGACGGTGAAGCCGATGCCGGCCAGCGAGGCCACCGCGAAGACGTCCGCCCATTCGAGGTCCTCGCTGAGCGAGGCCCGGGTGAAGCGGGCGGTCAGCCAGGTCCCGCCGAAGATCCCGACCGCCTTCCCGACGACCAGCCCGAGGACGACCCCGAGCGTCTCCGGCCTGGTGAAGACGTCCCGCAGCGCCCCTCCGGACACCACCACACCGGCGCTGAAGAGCGCGAACAGGGGTACGGCCAGCCCCGCCGACAACGGCCGCACCAGATGCTCGACGTGCTCGCCGGGGGAGTGCTCCTCACCCTCACGGGTGGTGCAGCGCAGCATCAGGCCCATGGCGACACCGGCGATGGTCGCGTGCACGCCGCTGTTGTACATCAGCGCCCAGATCACGACCGCCAGCGGCACGTACACGTACCAGCCGCGCACGCCCCGGCGCAGCAGCAGCCAGAAGACGGCGAGGCCGAGGACCGCGCCGCCGAGCGCGGCGAAGTGGATCCGGTCGGTGAAGAAGATCGCGATGATCAGGATGGCGAACAGGTCGTCGACGACCGCGAGGGTGAGCAGGAAGGCGCGCAGGGCGCCCGGCAGCGAGGTGCCGATCACCGCCAGCACGGCCAGCGCGAAGGCGATGTCGGTGGCCGTGGGCACCGCCCAGCCCTGCGTGGAGCCGCCGCCGGCGAGGTTGGTGAGGGTGTAGACGAGCGCGGGTACGGCCATCCCGCACAGCGCGGCGACCACCGGGAGGACGGCCGCCTTCGGGTCCCGCAGGTCGCCGGCCACCAGCTCGCGCTTGAGCTCGATGCCCGCGACGAAGAAGAAGACCGCGAGCAGGCCGTCGGCTGCCCAGTGGGCGACGGAGAGGTTCAGGCCGAGGGCGCCGGGCCCGAAGTGGAAGTCGGCGACGCTCTCGTAGCTGTGCCGGAGTACGGGGATGTTCGCCCACACCAGCGCGGCTATCGCGGCGACGAGCAGCAGCACACCGCCGACGGTCTCGGTCCGCAGCGCGTCCGCCACGATGGTCCGCTCGGGCAGCGAGAGCCGGCCGAGGACCTTCCGGACGGGGGCGGTGCGGGGCGCGGACACGGGGACCTCCGGTCGGTGGGCAGGACGGGTCAGCTTGCCGACCAGACTTCCCGGCACACCTTGAGGGTCACGTTGCTTTGCTTAGTTTACCTAAGAGGGGCGCCCGGCGCGTTTCCACGCCGGACGCCCCTCGGGGACGGACCGCTGCTCAGTCCTCGCTGGGCGCCGCCGGGAGCTTCGCCTGGATGAGGTCCATGACCGTCGAGTCGGTCAGCGTCGTCACATCACCGAGCTGCCGGTTCTCCGCGACATCGCGCAGCAGGCGGCGCATGATCTTGCCGGAGCGGGTCTTCGGCAGCTCCGCCACCGGCAGGACCCGCTTGGGCTTGGCGATCGGGCCGAGCGTGGCGCCGACGTGGTTGCGCAACTCGTTGACCAGGCCCTCGTCCTCGGCGTTCGCCGTGCCGCGCAGGATCACGAAGGCGACGATCGCCTGCCCGGTCGTCTCGTCCGCCGCGCCGACCACGGCCGCCTCGGCGACCGACGGGTGGGACACCAGCGCCGACTCCACCTCGGTGGTCGAGATGTTGTGCCCGGAGACGAGCATGACGTCGTCCACCCGGCCGAGCAGCCAGATGTCGCCGTCGTCGTCCTTCTTCGCGCCGTCACCGGCGAAGTACTTGCCCTCGAACCGCGACCAGTACGTGTCCAGGAACCGCTGGTCGTCGCCCCAGATCGTGCGCAGCATGGACGGCCACGGCTCGGTCAGCACCAGGTAGCCGCCACCGCCGTTGGGCACCTCCTGCGCCTCGTCGTCGACGACCGTCGCCGAGATGCCGGGCAGCGGGGTCTGCGCGGACCCGGGCTTGGTCGCGGTGACGCCCGGCAGCGGCGAGATCATCATCGCGCCGGTCTCGGTCTGCCACCAGGTGTCCACGACCGGCGTCCGGTCGGCACCGATGTGCTTGCGGTACCAGATCCACGCCTCGGGGTTGATCGGCTCGCCCACGGAACCGAGCACCCGCAGGCTGCTCAGGTCGAACTTCGCGGGGATGTCGTCGCCCCACTTCATGAACGTGCGGATCGCGGTCGGCGCCGTGTACAGGATCGTCACCCCGTACTTCTGCACGATCTCCCAGAACCGGCCCTGGTGCGGGGTGTCCGGGGTGCCCTCGTACATCACCTGCGTCGCGCCGTTGGCCAGCGGGCCGTACACGATGTACGAGTGGCCGGTCACCCAGCCGACGTCGGCCGTGCACCAGTACACGTCCGTCTCCGGCTTGAGGTCGAACACCGCCCAGTGCGTGTACGACGCCTGGGTGAGGTAGCCGCCCGAGGTGTGCAGGATGCCCTTCGGCTTCCCCGTCGTACCGGACGTGTAGAGAATGAACAGCGGGTGCTCGGCGTCGAAGGCCTCGGGCGTGTGCTCGGCCGACTGCCGCTCGACGATCTCGTGCCACCACACGTCCCGCGAGTCGTCCCAGGCCACTTCCTGCCCGGTGCGCCGGACGACCAGCACGTGCTCGACGTTGTCCACCTTGCCGACCGCCTCGTCCACGGCCGGCTTGAGCGCGGACGGCTTGCCGCGCCGGTAGCCGCCGTCGGAGGTGATGACGACCTTGGCGTCCGCGTCCTGGATACGGGTGGCCAGCGCGTCCGCCGAGAAGCCGCCGAAGACCACGGAGTGCGCGGCACCGATCCGGGCGCAGGCGAGCATCGCGACCGCCGTCTCCGGGATCATCGGCATGTAGACCGCGACCCGGTCGCCCTTCTGGACACCCAGCTCCAGCAGGGCGTTGGCCGCCCTGGAGACCTCGTCCTTCAGCTCGGCGTAGGTGATCGCACGGCTGTCGCCGGGCTCGCCCTCGAAGTGGATGGCGACCCGGTCGCCGAGCCCGGCCTCCACATGCCGGTCCACGCAGTTGTACGCGACGTTGAGCTCGCCGTCCTTGAACCACTTGGCGAACGGCGGGTTCGACCAGTCCAGCGTCTCGGTCGGCTCCTTGGCCCAGGTCAGGCGGCGGGCCTGCGCGGCCCAGAAGCCGAGCCTGTCAGCCTTGGCCTGTTCGTACGCCTCGGCCGTGACATTGGCGTTCTCGGCCAGGTCAGCAGGCGGCGCGAAGCGTCGCTCCTCCCTCAAGAGGTTGGCCAGGCTTTCGTTGCTCACGACATCTCCCTTTCGAAGGGTGTCCGTTGTGTCCCAGGCCACAGCTCATCAGACCTGGGGCCCCGGTGACAAGGGCCGCCGGACAATTGGTTTAGACCTATCAGGTGCGGCGGGGCGGAGGGTGCCGCGGTCGGGCGTGCTGAGCCTGCCAGTGCCGGGTGCGCCGCCGCACACCGGGGCCGCCGGTGCCCGCCCGTACGGTGCCGGCCCTGCTGCACCGGCAGGCCCGGCCGTCCTTCCGCTCACGCCGGGCTGGGCAGCTCCTCGGTGCCGGGCACCCCCTGGAACACCCCGCCCGCTCCGTCCGCACCGCCCCGGCCCAGCAGATACGCCTGTGCCTCGCCCACGTGGAAGTACATCCCCTGCAGCTCCAGCTCCCCCGCCGCCAGCGCCCGCGCCACCGAGTCGTGCGCCCGCAGATGCTCCAACTGCTGGACCACGTTGGTCAGGCACAGCCGCTCCACCGTGTCCACCATGTCCACCGTGTCCGTCGGCGGCCGTCCGGCCAGCCGGACCCCGGTACGGCCCTCGTCGGCCAGCCGCGCCAGGCTCGGCAGCCCGTGCCGCAGCCACCGCCCGAGCGGGGTCGCCGCGCCCCCGGTCCCGGAGCCGAGCAGTGCCTGCATCGCCCCGCAGCCGGAGTGCCCGCACACCGTGATGGACCGCACCTGCAGCACGTCCACCGCGTACTCGATCGCGGCCGCCACCGAGTCGTCCCCGTTCTCCTCACCCGGAAGAGGGACCAGGTTGCCCACGTTGCGGACCACGAACAGGTCACCCGGGCCACTGGAGGTGATCATCGAGGTGACGAGCCGGGAGTCGGCGCAGGTGAGGAAGAGCTGCGACGGCCGCTGTCCCTCGCGCGCCAGCCGGGCCAGCTCGTCCCGCACCAGGGGCGCGGTGTCGCGCTGGAACGCGCTGATCCCACGGGCGAGTTCATGACCCGCCCCGGCCGATCTCCCGAGCCGGTGCCCGGAGCCGCTGCCCTTCGGTCTGTCGCCGGGCCCCGGTCCGCGGCCGTGTTCCGGTGCGTGGCCGTACTCCGGTGAGCTGACGCCCGCGCGGCAGCCGGTCAGCTCGGCGGAGCCGCCTCGCGCGGTGTGGGCCCTGCGCCAGTCCCGCAGTGACTCGTACGCCGCGTGGTCCATGAACGAGCCGTCCAGCTCCACCACGGCGTGGGCGCCTTGGGGTACGAGATGCAGGACTCTGCTGAGCCTGGGCACCGCGAGGAACGTCAGCTGTCCTCTGACGTGTACGTGATGGGCTCCTCCCTTCTCTTCATGGGTGATGCGGGTGCGGGCGAGGCGGTGCAGGGCGAGGGCGACGGCCACGGCGACCCCGAGGACCACGCCCTCCAGGACGCCGAGGAGGACCACCCCGAGTGTGGTGACGGCGTACACCAGCACTTCGCGGTGGCGGGTCACCGTGCGGATGTGGTGCAGGGACACCATCTGGATGCCGACGGCCATCACCAGGGCGGCGAGCGAGGCGAGCGGGATGAGATCCAGGACCGGGACCATCAGCAGCGCGGCGACTACTACGAAAACGCCGTGCAGCATCGTGGAGTTCCGGCTCACGGCACCGGATTGCACATTCGCCGAACTGCGCACCGCGACCCCCGCGACCGGCAGCCCGCCGAGCGCCCCCGACACGATGTTGGCCGCGCCCTGACCGAGCAGCTCCCGGTCCAGGTCGGCGCGGCCGAGGCGGGACTGGGGCCCGGTGCGGCCGGCCACCAGCTTGTCCACGGCGACCGCGCCCAGCAGCGACTGCACGCTGCACACCAGCGTGGTGGTCAGCACGGCGGCGACGAGGCCGAGCACCGGCCCCTCGGGCAGCCCCGCCAGGGCATGGCTGCTCCAGGACGGCAGGTCGACCCGGGGCAGGGTGAGCCCGGTGAGCGAGGCGGTCGCGGTGGCACCGGCGACGGCGACCAGGGCGGCCGGGAGCGTGCGCAGCCGGCGGCCCGCTCTGCCCGGGATCCGGGGCCAGCCCAGCAGCAGGGCCAGGGTCAGTGCGCTCATCGTCACGGCGGCCGGGTGCAGGTGGGCCAACTGGGCGGGCAGCGCCCGGACGTTGGCGAGGACCGAGCTCTGCGGGGTGCCGCCGAGGACGATGTGCAGCTGGGCCACGGCGATGGTGATGCCGATGCCGGCGAGCATGCCGTGCACCACGGCCGGGCTGACGGCGAGCGCGGTGCGGGCCACGCGCACGCAGCCCAGGCCCAGTTGGGCCAGTCCGGCGAGGACGGTGATACCGCAGGTGGCCCGCCAGCCGTACCGGTGGATCAGGTCGGCGGTGACCACGGTGAGTCCGGCGGCGGGGCCGCTGACCTGGAGCGGGCAGCCGCCGAGCCGGCCGGCGACCAGTCCGCCCACGGCCGCCGCCACCAGGCCGGCCTGGAGCGGGGCGCCGGTGGCGAGGGCGATGCCGAGGGAGAGCGGCAGGGCGATCAGGAACACCGCGACGGACGCGGACAGGTCGGCGCCCGCGACGGAGAAGCGGCGGCGCGGGGGTGTCGGCGCGGGCGGGTGCTGCGGCCGGTCAGCGCCGGTGACGGCCTGGGGAGTTGTGGCTCGGGCGAAGCCGAGGCTCTCGGGGTGGGCGGGTACGCAGGCTGATGACATGTTTCCCGTCTCCTCCGGGGCAGCGCGGTCGCGGATCTGGTGGTCCCCTCACCTGGGGCGGGGGTTTGGTCGCGGCCGTGGGCCACGGGGTCCAGCGGCGGGCATGAATCAACAATCGGTAAACGAATCGTAATGCAGAGTAAAGATCAAGCATGGATTTTCTGCGCAAATGGGGCACCTCCGCACCCTCATGGGTGAAGTGGTCATTTCATCGGCTTGTCGTATTAATCCCTCTCTCGGTCCTATGCGACCTTGGCCGCGCTGTCGGCAGATACCCGGCACATCGCCATAAAACGCCGTCACCGGCGTTCGCCGAGAGAAGGAAGAAGGTGAGCGGAATTGGCCGCCACCCAGAGGATTGCGGTCGGCGCCGTGGCCGCCGCGGCCTGTGCCGCGTCGGTCGCCGGTTGTGCGACCGGTACCAACTCCGAACAAAGGGCGTCCGGGCCGCAGAAAGGAGCACCGGCGCCCCAGAGCGTGGTCCGTCTGATCGGCGACGGGTCCACCGCGTACACCGGGGCGCAGCCGCATCTGCCCCGGCCCGAGCGGCTCAAGGCCGGTGAGAAGCCACCGCAGTTCGTGGTGTTCTCCTGGGACGGCGCGGGCGAGGACAGCCAGAAGCTGTTCTCGCACTTCCGCAAGGTCGCCAAGGAGAACAACGCGAACATGACGTTCTTCCTCAGCGGCGTCTACATGCTGCCCGAGGAGAAGCGCGACCTCTACCGGCCCCCGCAGCACTCGCCGGGCCAGTCCGAGATCGGCTTCAACGACGAGCAGGGCATCACCGACACCGTCAAGCAGCTACGGCTGGCCTGGCTGGAGGGCAACGAGATCGGCACCCACTTCAACGGGCACTTCTGCGGCCCCGACGGCGGCGTCGGCGAGTGGTCGGTGGCCGAGTGGAAGAGTGAGATCGCCCAGGCCAAGCAGTTCGTGAAGACCTGGAAGACCAACACCGGCATGAAGAACGCCGCACCGCTGCCCTTCGACTACGACAAGGAGCTCATCGGCGCCCGCACCCCCTGCCTGGAGGGGCAGAAGAACTTCGTGAAGGCGGCGAGCCAGCTGGGCTTCCGCTACGACACCAGTGGCGTCAACGACCAGGTCTGGCCCAAGAAGAGGGAAGGGCTGTGGGACCTGTCGATGCAGCTCGTCCCCTTCCCCGGCCACACCTACGAGCAGTTGACCATGGACTACAACTTCATGGTCAACCAGTCCGGCACGTCGACCCAGGGCGACCCCGACAAGTACGACTACTGGGGCGACCAGATGCGCGACGGGCTGCTCCAGGGCTTCAACCGGGCCTACAACGGCAACCGCGCACCACTCGTCATCGGCAACCACTTCGAGTCCTGGAACGGCGGTACCTACATGCGCGCGCTCGACGAGGTCGTCGAGAACGTCTGCAACAAGCCCGACGTGCGCTGTGTCTCCTTCCATCAGCTGGCCGACTGGCTGGACGCCCAGGACCCGCAGGTCCTGGCGAGCCTGCGCACCCTGAAGGTGGGCGAGGCTCCGCGGCAGGGCTGGGAGTCCTTCCTGTCCGGCCGTCCCGCCCCGGCACCGAAGGGGGTGCCCGGGGCGCCGGCGGTCAAGCAGTAGGCGCGGAGCCGGAGTAGGCCGCCCGTCAGGCGGGGGCGGCCACTTCCTCGCCGAGCACGAAGCCGGGGTCGATCTGCGCCGCCAGGTCGGCCCCGGTGCGCTCGTTGCCCCACGACAGGGCGTTCTTCAGGTGGAAGTGGACCATCTGCCGGGTGTAGCGCTCCCAGTCCCGCAGCTCGTAGGTCGCGTCGGCGGCGGCCTTGAGGGTCTGCAGGGCGCGGGAGTTGGGGTTCTCCAGGAGCTCGAACCGGGGCGGGCGGCCCTTCTCCATGGCCCGCACCCAGTCCGAGTGTCCGACCGTGACCAGCAGGTCGTCACCGACCTCGGAGCGCAGGAAGTCGATGTCCTCCCGCCCCTGCACCTTGTTGCCGACGACCTTCAGCTCGACGCCGAAGTCCCGGGCGTACTCCCTGTACTGGCGGTAGACGGAGACCCCCTTCCGGGTCGGCTCGGCGACGAGGAACGTGATGTCGAAGCGGGTGAACATGCCGGAGGCGAAGGAGTCCGAACCCGCTGTCATGTCGACCACGACGTACTCGTCGGGGCCGTCGACGAGGTGGTTCAGGAACAGCTCCACCGCTCCCGTCTTGGAGTGGTAGCAGGAGACCCCCAGGTCGGCGTCCGTGAAGGGCCCGGTGACCATCAAACGGACGGCGCCGCCGTCGAGTTCCACCGGCCGCGCACAGGCGTCGTACACCGGATTGGGCTCCCGCACCCGGACCAGCCGCGAACCCCCGCCGGGCGGGGTGGTCTTGATCATCGTCGCGGCGGAGGCGATGCGCGGGTTGTGGCCGCGCAGGTAGTCCTTGATCAGGGAGAGCCGCTCGCCCATCGCGGGCAGTGCCTCCGCCTCCGTCTCGTCGAGGCCGAGCGCGGGGCCCAGGTGCTGGTTGATGTCGGCGTCGACGGCGACGACCGGCGCGCCGGCGGCCGCGAGATGGCGGATGAACAGGGAGGAGAGCGTGGTCTTGCCGCTGCCGCCCTTCCCGACGAAAGCAATTTTCATGTTCACGAAGGGTAGTCGCCCGATTGCTGTACGTGTCACATGAAGTGAAGAAGACCACTCCTTCGTGGAGTCCCGGGGCGGGGTGCGTACTGTCGTACTCATGAGTACGACAGGTGCGACCGCCGATCCGCTCGCGGCCCTGGGGGAGCTGCCCGGGGTGGCCGAGTCCGTGGAGTCCGTGCGCAAGGCCGTGGACCGGGTCTACGGGCACCGGGTCATGCGGCGCCGCAGCAATGCCGTCACCTCGGAGGCCGCGCTGCGCGCCGCCCGGGGCAGCGCCGCGCTGTCCGGTGCCGACTGGGCGCTGGAAGAGGTGCGGCGGCGCTCCGACTTCGGTGCGGACGACGACGCGCGTGTGGTGGGCGCGGCCCTGCGGCTGACCGCGGAGGCGGGCCAACTGCTGTCCATCTGGCGGCAGTCGCCGCTGCGGGTGCTGGCCCGGCTGCATCTGGTGGCGGCCGCGACGGGCGCCGACGAGGTCGGCCGGCCGCGCCGGGCCGGCGAGGGCGTCGACGAGCCGCTGGTGGAACTGCCGCTGCCGGGCGCCGACGAGGTGTCGGGACGGCTGGAGGGGCTCTCCGGGCTGATCGTCGCCGGGGGCGAGGCGCCCGCGCTGGTGACGGCCGCCGTGGTGCACGGTGAACTGCTCGCGCTGCGGCCCTTCACCTCGTGCAACGGGCTGGTCGCGCGCGCGGCCGAGCGGATCGTGCTGATCGGCAGCGGTCTCGACCCCAAGGCGATCTGCCCCGCCGAGGTGGGCCACGCCGAACTGGGCCGGGCCTCCTACCTCGCGGCCCTGGACGGCTACGTCTCCGGCACTCCGGAAGGCATGGCGGCCTGGATCGCGCACTGCGGGCGCGCGGTGGAACTCGGCGTGCGCGAGTCGACCGCGGTGTGCGAGGCGTTGCAGCGCGGGGCCGCGTAGGACCTGGCCGGAAGGCCGCGCGGGGCTCCGGAAAAGGGTTGCGGCGGTACGAGTTCTCGTACCGCCGCTGGCATGCTCACCGGGTTACCAAGCGTCCTCGATATGTTGCCCATCAGGTCGGGAGCTTTGCCCGTCACCTGGTGCGGCTGGCCCGTAATCGACGGGTCGACGTCGCGTGGGTGCCCAGTGTCCATGCTCGGTCCGTGGGGCCAAATGCGTTTTAAAGGTGATCCTCTCGGATGTCCTTTGGTCTCGCGGGCCGCTAACCCCTTTGTACTGCAAGCCTGGAGCAAGCGGAAGTCCTGCCTACAGTTCTTTACTTTTAGGTTCAAAGGCGCACCAAAGGGGCGTCGGTTCAGGCGAGCGTGCTCCGGCGCCGGGTCGCGTACCAGACCAGGCCCGCGGTGGCGGCGGCCGCTCCTATGGCCGCCGCGGCGACCAGGGCCGGGCGCGGGGGTGCGGAGATCCGCTGCTTGAGCCGTACCGGACGGTGGAATTCCAGGATCGGCCAGCCGTGGGCGAGGGCCTCGCGGCGCAGTGCGCGATCCGGGTTCACGGCGTGCGGATGCCCGACGGTGCTGAGCATCGGCACGTCGGTCGCCGAGTCGCTGTAGGCGTAGCTGCGGTCCAGGTCGTACCCCTCGGAGGCGGCCAGCTCCCGGACGGCGTCGGCCTTGGTCGGGCCGTACGCGTAGTACTCCACCTCGCCGGTGTAGCAGCCGTCGTCGCCGACGACCATGCGGGTGGCCACCACCCGGTCGGCGCCCAGGAGTTCGCCGATCGGTTCGACCACCTCGGCGCCCGAGGTGGAGACGATGACGACGTCCCGGCCGGCCCGGTGGTGCTCCTCGATGAGGGAGGCGGCCTCGTCGTAGATGATCGGGTCGATCAGGTCGTGCAGGGTCTCGGCGACGATCTCCTTGACCTGCTGGACATTCCAGCCACGGACGAGGCCGGACAGGTACGCGCGCGTGCGCTCCATCTGGTCATGGTCCATACCACCGACCAGGAACACGAACTGGGAGTACGCGTTGCGCAGCGCCGCCCTGCGGTTGATCAGACCGCCTTGGTAGAACGACTTGCTGAAGGTGAGCGTGCTCGACTTCGCAATGACCGTCTTGTCCAGGTCAAAGAAGGCCGCTGTGCGGGGCAGGGAGTGGTTTTCCACGACCCCGAGCATAGGCGCCCACCATTCGGCGTAAGGTGGGGCGCGTGGGTTTGCCTGAGAGGTCTCTCGGGTACACCATGGAAGTCACGGATCGTTCGCGACCGTGCTAACCCGGTCCGGCTCCTCCCCCCCCGAGTCGGCCGTGGAGACGACCCCCACTCTCCCCCCCGGTGGGGGTCGTCGCATGTCCGGACGGGTTTTTCCCCTCTCTCGCAGGCCGTGAGGCCTTGATCGGGCGGCCTCGGCCGCCCTTTTCGCATGCCCATGATCCGTCACGCTGGGTAGTCGAGACGCTGCGCTGTGGAAGCCGCACCGGATCCGCCACGGGTCTCACCGGTGCGGGTGGCAGCGATATTCACAACCATCGAGTTGTCCACAGTTTTCGACCAAGATCCACACGATTTCCGGGTTCGTTGCACCGTGATTCCAGCGCGCTCCGGCGGCGGCGAGTTCATGGCCGGTTCCGTTTGTCGAGCGCCAATGGCCGGTTTCTGCCGGCCGTGCATATGGAGGCCCGCTTGCCGGTTCTCCGCACGTTTGGGAATCGCGTGGCCGCAGGGGCCAGGCGCGAGAACGCAGCCAAGGGGGAATCTCACGTGGCCGGAACTGTCACCCAGGACCCGCCGTCCGCCGCCTCGGGACGGCCCGGACGCCCGATGATCGTCACCGAGGACGCCGAACTCCTCGACGACCTGTTGCGCCTGTGCGCGGCGGCCGGGGCCAAACCGGAGGTCCATCACCGTCCGCCGGAACGCGGCGGCGGCTGGGAGTCCGCCCCGCTCGTCCTGGTCGGCGACGACGCCGCGCGGCGGGTGCGCGGGGCCGCGCGTCGGCGCGGAGTGGTGCTGGTCGGCCTCGACCAGGACGACCCCGACGTGTGGAAACGGGCCGTGGAGATCGGCGCGGACCACGTCCTCATGCTGCCCGACGGCGAGCAGTGGCTCGTGGACCGGATCGCCGATGTCGTGGAGGGCGTGGGCCGCCCGGCCCTCACCGTCGGCGTCATCGGCGGCCGGGGCGGGGCTGGTGCCTCCACACTGGCCTGCGCGCTCGCCGTCACCTCCGCGCGGGAGGGACTGCGCACCCTGCTGGTGGACGCGGATCCGCTGGGCGGCGGAATCGACGTACTCCTCGGCGGCGAGACGGCCGAGGGCCTGCGCTGGCCCGCCTTCGCCGCCTCGCGCGGCCGGCTGGGCAGCGGCGCCCTGGAGGAGTCACTGCCCGAACTGCACTCGCTGCGGATCCTCAGCTGGGACCGCGGCGACTGCGTGGCGATCCCGCCGCCCGCCGTCCGCGCGGTGCTCGCGGCCGCCCGGCGGCGCGGCGGCACGGTCGTCGTCGACCTGCCGCGCCGCCTGGACGACGAGGTCGCCGAGGTCCTCACCCAGCTCGACCTCGCCGTCCTGGTGGTCCCCGCCGAACTCCGCGCGATCGCGGCGGCCGGACGGGTGGCGGCCACCGTCGGCATGGTCGTGCGCGACCTCAGGGTGGCGGTACGGGGGCCGTACGCGCCGGGACTGGACGACCGCGAGGTGGCCCGGCTGCTCGGCCTGCCGCTGGCCGGCGAGGTACCCACCGAGCCCGGCCTGTCCCGTCCGCACCGCAAACCGCCGGGATCCGTCGCACGCGGACCGCTGGCCCGCTTCTGCAAGGGCTTCTGGGAACGCACGCTGGTCGAGGCCGGTGGTGTCGCATGAGGCCCGGCACCGCGGGCGCGGACGGCCCCGCCCTGCTCGACGGGGTACGGCGCTGGCTCGCCGAGAGCGGCGCCGAACCGACACCCGCGCGGGTGGCGCAGGCGCTGCGCGCCCAGGGCCGCGTCCTCGGCGACGCGGAAGTCCTCGGCGCGGCCGAGCGACTGCGCTCCGAACTGGTCGGCAGCGGCCCCCTGGAACCCCTCCTTGCCGACCCCGCCGTCACCGACGTCCTGGTGACCGCCCCGGACCGGGTCTGGGTGGACCGCGGCGGCGGCCTGGAACTCACCAGGATCGCCTTCCCGGACGCGGCGGCGGTACGACGCCTCGCGCAGCGGCTGGCCGCGGTGGCCGGCCGGCGCCTGGACGACGCGCGTCCCTGGGCGGACGCCCGGCTGCCCGACGGCACCCGCCTGCACGCCGTCCTGCCCCCGGTGGCGATCGGCTGTACCTGCCTGTCCCTGCGGGTGGTCCGGCCCCGGGCGTTCACGCTCGGCGAACTGGTCGCGGCCGGGACGGTGCCCCCGGGCGGCGACCGGATCCTGCGGGCACTCGTCGCCGCCCGGCTCTCCTTCCTCGTCAGCGGCGGCACCGGCACAGGAAAGACAACCCTTCTCAGCGCCCTGCTCGGCCTGGCCGGACCGGGGGAGCGCATCGTGCTCGCCGAGGACTCGGCGGAACTCAGGCCCGAACACCCGCATGTCGTACGGCTGGAGACCAGACCCGCCAACCAGGAGGGCGCCGGCCTCGTCACCCTGGAGGACCTGGTCCGGCAGGCCCTGCGGATGCGGCCCGACCGGCTCGTCGTCGGCGAGGTCCGCGGGCCCGAGGTGGTCCACCTGCTGGCCGCGCTCAACACCGGGCACGAGGGCGGCTGCGGCACCGTGCACGCCAACGCGGCCGCGGACGTACCGGCCCGCCTGGAGGCCCTCGGCATGGCGGCCGGGCTGGACCGGGCCGCCCTGCACAGCCAGTTGGCGGCCGCGTTGTCGGTGGTGCTGCACCTCGTACGGGACCCCGCGGGCCGGCGGCGGATCGCCGAGGTGCATGTCCTGGAGCGGGACCCCTCCGGGCTGGTGCGGACGGTACCCGCACTGCGCTGGGACACGGAGGCGTTCGCGCGGGAGCGGGGGTGGGAGCGGCTGCGGGGGCTGCTCGCGGGAGCTGCTGCGGAGTGACGCCGGTGAGCTGTGAGTTTCCGAAGTGACGTCAGTGATCAATGAGTTGAAAGGGACACGTGTGATGGGTGAGATGACGGCCGGCGCGGCCGTGGTGTGCGGCGGGGTCATGGCCTGGCTCCTGGCCGAGCGGCAGCGTCAGGTACGGCGGACACGGCTGCTGCTCGCCGGTGGTGGCGTGGTGGGCACCGGACCACCCTCCTGGGAGCAGGCGCTCGGGGAACTACGCCGGTTGCGCGGCCGTTGGCGGGGTGAGTGGTGGGCCCTGGCCGCCGGTGTCGTGCTCGCGCTCCTCGCCGCCTCGGTCCTTCCGGTCCTCGCGGGGGCGGCCGGGGTGCCGGTGCTGCGCCGGGTGCTGCTGGCCCGGCAGGCGCGGCGGACCCGGCAGGCGCGCGCCGACGCGGTGATCGCGCTGTGCGGGGCGCTCGCCGGCGAGGTGCGCGCGGGACGGCAGCCGGGCGAGGCGCTGTTGCGGGCCGCGCGGGACTCCGGCGGGCTCGGCGAGGCCCGGCCGGCGGTGGTCGCGGCGGCACGCTTCGGCGGGGACGTGCCGGGCGCGCTGGCGGTGGCGGCACGGCAGCCGGGCGCTGACGGCCTGTCGGGGCTCGCGGCCTGCTGGCGGGTGGCCGTGGACCAGGGCGCCGGGCTCGCGGCCGGCCTCGACCGCCTGGACGCCGCCCTGCGCGCGGAGCGGGACCAGCGTGCCGACCTGCGCGCCCAGTTGTCGGGCGCCCGGGCCACCGCGGTGATGCTCGCCGCCCTGCCCGCCCTCGGCCTCCTGCTCGGCTCGGCCATGGGCGCCGACCCGCTGCGGGTGCTGCTGCACACCGGGGCCGGCCTGGGCTGCCTGGCCGTCGGCGCGGTGTTCGAGGGCGCCGGGATGTGGTGGGCGGCCCGGATCGTGCGGGGAGCTGAGGCGGCATGAGCGCCGAGGTTGTCCACAGGCTGGGGGTGACGGTCGCGGCCCTTGCGGTCCTGGGCTGGTCGGCATGGCGGCTGGAGCGGGCCAGGCGCAGGCGCTGGGCCCGGCGGAAGGTGGCCGAACTGCTCGGCCTGGAGCGGGCGGAGCGGCACTCCGACGTCGGCGGTGCCGTCCGCAGGTGGCTGCCGGTCGCCGGTGTGGTGTGCGGCGGCTGGGTGCTGGTCGGCGGGATCGTCGGGGCACTGCTGGGGCTGGGCGTCGCGGCGGGGCTGTTGCGGTGGCGGAGCCGGGCGGGCGACGGAGACCGGACGGCCGAGGCGGAGGCCGCCGAAGCCGCACGCCAACTCCCGCTCGCCGCCGATCTCCTGGCGGCCTGCATCGCCGCCGGGGCCGGTCCGGTGGTCGCCGCCCAGGCCGTCGGCGAGGCTCTCGGCGGACCTGTCGGGGAAGGGCTGGCGCGGGGCGCCGCCGAGGTACGGCTGGGCGGCGAACCGGCGGCGGCCTGGCGGCGGTTGGCCGGACTGCCGGGTGCCGCCGCCCTGGCCCGGCTGCTGGAGCGTGCGGACGAGTCCGGGCTGCCGGCGGCCGCGCCCGTCGCCCGGCTCGCCTCGGACGCCCGGGCCGAGTGGTCAAGGAGCGCGACCGCGCGGGCGCGACGGGCCGCCGTGCTGGTCTCGGCGCCGGTGGGGCTGTGCTTTCTGCCCGCGTTCATCGCGGTGGGCGTGCTGCCCGTGGTGATCGGACTCGCGGGCGGGGTGCTGCGAGGGGGTGGTGGATGACGGGCGCGATAGCGGGGTCGCCGACAGCGGCCGATGTCAGTTCCAAACGAGTTCGAGCTGGTTCAAGGGAGTCGAGATGCGTGAGATGTGCTGGAAGATGTGGAAGCTGGTGCGCCGGGACGCGGGAATGGTCACGTCCGAGTACGCGATGGGGATCATCGCCGCCGTCGGGTTCGCGGCGGTCCTCTACGCGGTGGTGACGAGCGGGCAGGTCAGTGCGGAGCTCCAGGCCATCGTGAAACGAGCGCTCAGTGCGCGGATGTGAGCGGGGGCGCGGCGCGGACCGGGGGTTTGTGACCGCGGAGGCGGCCGTGGTGCTGCCGGTGCTGGTGGCGTTCACGATGGCGCTGGTGTGGGGGCTGCTCGTGGTGGCCGCCCAGATCCGCTGCGTGGACGCCGCCCGTACCGGGGCGCGGGCCGCCGCACGGCAGGACGCCGAGGACGCGGTGGTCGCGGTGACGAAGGAGGCGGCGCCGGCCGGGGCGACGGTGACGGTCGGCCGGGAGGGCGACGAGGTGCGGGTGACGGTGGTCGCGAGGCCGCCGGTGCTGGGCGCGTTGCCGTTCGAGGTACGGGAGTCGGCGGTCGCCTTGGCGGAGGGGCCGTGAGGGGGCGGCGGCTGGTCCTTCGGCTGCCGGTGCGTTGGGGCTGGTCGCGCCCACGCGGCGGAGCCGCAAATGTCACAGCCCCGCGCCCCTTTGGGACGCGTTGCAGCGGGGCGCGTGATCAAGGTTCAGCCACTGTCTGGAGCGTGGGGGCGATCGCCGTCCTGTGCGTCGTGTTCGGCGTCGTGCTCGGCCTCGGGCAAGCCGTCGTGGTCCGGCATCGTGCGGCCGGTGGTGCCGACCTGGCCGCGCTCGCGGCGGCGGACCACTGGGCCGAAGGGACTACGGCAGCCTGCGCCCAGGCGGACCGGGTGGCGCGAGCGCAGGGCACGCGGCTGACGCGGTGCGTGATCGCCGGGGACGTCTCGGATGTGTCGGCGACGTCGGGAGAGGGGCCGTTCGCGGCCGAGGTCAGGGCCAGAGCCGGGCCGGCGACCTTTCCGGTGAGCGGTTCCTGCAACGCGCCCCGAAGGGGCGCGGGGAACTGCGCGACCAGCCCCCACCGGCCCGCGGCGCCCCAACCACCTACCCCGGCGCCCCCCTCAACAGCACCGTGAGCAGTCGCACCGCCCCCCGCTTGTGCAACGGCTCGTTCCCGTTGCCGCACTTGGGGGACTGGATGCAGGACGGGCACCCGGCGTCGCACTCGCACGCGGCGATCGCCTCCCGGGTGGCCGTCAGCCAGGTGCGGGCCGTGTGGAAGGCGCGTTCCGCGAAGCCCGCGCCGCCGGGGTGGCCGTCGTAGACGAAGACCGTCGGCAGGAGCGTGTCGGGGTGCAGCGGGATCGACACGCCGCCGATGTCCCAGCGGTCGCAGGTCGCGAAGAGCGGGAGCAGGCCGATGGAGGCGTGTTCGGCGGCGTGCAGGGCGCCGCCGAGGATCTCCGGGTTGATCCGGGCCTCGTCGAGCTGGTCCTCGGTGACGGTCCACCACACCGCGCGGGTGCGCAGCGTACGAGGAGGGAGGTCGAGTTTCGTCTCGCCCAGGACCTCGCCGGTGATGAGCCGGCGGCGCAGGAAGGAGACCACCTGGTTGGTGACCTCGACGGAGCCGTAGCAGAGGCGGCCGTCGCCCCAGGGGATCTCGGTGTCGGTCTCCAGGACGGAGATGGCCGTGGTGTCGCGGGCGACCGTGGAGTACGGCGGCTCGGCCTGCTCGACCAGGGCCACCGAGTCCTCCAGGTCGAGGGAGCGCACGAGGTAGGTGCGGCCCTGGTGGAGGTGGACCGCGCCCTCGTGGACGGTGGAATGGGCGGCGCTCGCGTCCACCGTGCCGAGCAGCCGCCCCGTGCCCACCTCGACGACCTGCACCGGGCGGCCGCCCTCGCCGCGGATGTCGGTCAGGTCGGCGGCCCGCTCCCGCCGGGTCCAGTGCCAGGCCTTCGTCCGGCGGCGCAGCAGCTTCGCGGCCTCCAGCTGCGGCAGCAGTTCCTTGCAGGCGGGGCCGAAGAGGTCGAGGTCGTCGTCGGTGAGGGGGATCTCGGCCGCGGCGGCGCACAGGTGCGGGGCGAGGACGTACGGGTTGTCGGGGTCGAGGACGGTGGATTCCACCGGTTGGTCGAACAGGGCCTCGGGATGATGGACGAGGAAGGTGTCCAGCGGGTCGTCGCGGGCGACCAGGACGGCGAGGGCGCCCTGCCCGGTACGGCCGGCGCGGCCCGCCTGCTGCCACACAGAGGCCCTCGTACCGGGGTACCCGGCGATGAGTACGGCATCCAGCCCGGAGACGTCCACGCCCAGCTCCAGGGCCGTTGTGGCGGCAAGTCCGAGGAGCTCCCCGGAGTGCAGCGCGCGTTCCAGGGCGCGCCGCTCCTCGGGGAGGTAGCCGCCGCGATAGGCCGCGACACGCCGGGCGAGGGAACGGTCCACCTCGGCCAGCCGCTCCTGCGCGATGACGGCGATCAGTTCCGCGCCGCGTCTGGAGCGCACGAAGGCGACCGAGCGCACGCCCTGCACGGCGAGGTCGGTCAGCAGGTCGGCGGTCTCGGCGGTGGCGGTACGGCGGACGGGGGCGCCCTTCTCGCCGTGCAGCTCGGTCAGCGGCGGTTCCCAGAGGGCGAAGACCAGCTCGCCGCGCGGGGAGGCGTCGTCGGCGATCTCCACGACCGGCAGGCCGGTGAGCCGCCCGGCGGCCACGGCCGGCTCGGCGGCAGTGGCGGAGGCCAGCAGGAAGACCGGGGAGGCGCCGTAGCGGGCGCACAGGCGGCGCAGCCGGCGCAGCACCTGGGCGACGTGCGAGCCGAAGACGCCCCGGTAGGTGTGGCACTCGTCGACGACGACGTACTTCAGCGACTTCAGGAAGGAGGACCAGCGGGCATGCCCGGGCAGGATCCCGCGGTGCAGCATGTCCGGGTTGGTGAGCACGTAGTTGGCGTACTGGCGGATCCACTCGCGTTCCTCGTACGGGGTGTCGCCGTCGTACACCGCGGGGCGTACGGCGTTGCCCAGAGGTTGTGAAAGTTCTTTCACGGAACGGCACTGGTCCGCCGCCAGTGCCTTGGTGGGCGCCAGGTAGAGGGCGGTGGCGCCGCGGCCGTTGGCGGCCTCGGAGCCGTCCAGGAGGGTGGACAGGACCGGCACGAGGTAGGCCAGCGACTTGCCGGAGGCGGTGCCGGTGGCGACCACCACCGAGTCGCCGTCCAGGGCGTGCTCGGCGGCCAGCGCCTGGTGCTCCCAGGGATGGTCGATGCCGCACTCCTGTACGGCCGCGACGACCTCCGAACGAATCCGGTCAGGCCAGACTGCATGCCGACCCGCACGCGGGGGCAAGTGCTCCGTATGAGTGATGCGCGAAGCCCGGCTCGGCCCGGAGGCGAGCCGGTCCAGGACCGTGCCCGGAGAGAACCCGGACACGGCCGAAACCGGCGGTCGATCGGATCGGTGATTTATGGCCATCGGGACCGAGTGTGTCACTGGCGTGACGGACAATGGGGCCAAGGCGTCGTGCACGCCTGCCGGTAAGTGATTGAATGCCATCGCGGCTGGCGAACCGTCCCGGGGGCCGCAGTCGAGTCCCAAGGGGCGACCGCTCGATAGCAAGGTGCTGGAGGATCCGTGGACCTGTCCCTGTCGACCCGTACAGTCGGCGATCGTACGGTCGTCGAGGTCGGTGGCGAAATCGACGTATATACCGCGCCCAAGCTGCGCGAGCAGCTGGTCGAGCTGGTGAACGACGGGAATTTCCACCTCGTCGTCGACATGGAGGGCGTGGACTTCCTCGACTCCACCGGGCTCGGCGTACTGGTCGGCGGCCTGAAGCGGGTGCGTGCCCATGAGGGTTCGCTGCGCCTGGTCTGCAACCAGGAGCGCATTCTGAAGATCTTCCGTATCACCGGCCTCACCAAGGTGTTCCCGATCCACACCTCGGTCGAGGAAGCGGTGGCGGCCACCGACTGACCCCGGGCCGGCCGACGTGGCCCGGACCGCTCGTCGGTCCGTGCCGTCCGGCCGGCCCTCGGCACGGGCTTGTCGCGCCGTACGGACGCCTGTGCCACCCCCGCCCGTCTCGGGCCCGCGTGCCCGTGCCGGCAGCCGCTCACGGACCGCAGTGCCCGCGGCGGACGCAATTCATCGGGGGTCCGGGTTCTTCGGCGGCCCGGTCCCCTACCGCAAGCCCGTAGTTCCGAGGGGGACGTATGGCCACCGTTGAACTCCGCTTCAGCGCGCTGCCCGAGCACGTCCGCACCGCCCGACTGGTGGCGGCAGCGGTGGCTCGCAGGGCCGGAGTGGACGAGGCCGTCCTGGACGAGGTCCGGCTGGCCGTCGGTGAGGCCTGTTCCCGTGCCGTGGGTCTGCACCAGGCCTCCGGCATCGCCGAGCCGGTCCGGGTGGCACTGATCGAGGAGGAGAAACAGTTCTCCATCGAGGTCGGCGACGAGGCGCCCCGTTCCGTTCCCGGTGACCGGGCATCCGGTGGCTCGGCGGACGCGGACGTGGAGGCCGAGGAGGACGAGATGGGCCTCGCGGTCATCAGCGGCCTCGTCGACGACGTGGAGGTCACCGCCGGGGAGAACGGCGGGCTGATCCGCATGACCTGGCCGACGACCCCGCCCGGAGTCGCGCTCGCCTGAGAGTCACCCGATCATGAGAAGGGCCCTGCTGAGCAGGGCCCTTCTTGTTATTTTCCGGCGGATGTCATCCGGTCGCCGAATTCGTGAAAGTATTCACGATCAATGCCCTGGCGGATCGCCCGATAATTGGATCAAGCGCCGAATGGGCCATTGGTGATCGTCAATGCTTTTAGGGCGTTACCACTTTCGGGTTCCCCGGCGTGACCTCGATCATTTGCTGAAGAGCACGAGAAGGCCAATTCCGTTTACCGTCCCCTGTTTAGATCACTCGCGGGTACCTACAATCCGTCCACATCTTGAGCTCAGTCCAAGCGTCAAGGAGGACGAATGGCGGGGCTTTCTACCCCTCATCAGTTGGGCCACACCACAACCTTCGCAGCCGCAGTCCTGACCGACGACAACCGGGTCCTGGTGGCGGTCATCGCCGCCGTGGCGCTGGCCGCGCTGGTGGTCGCCTGGATCCTGGTGCGCCAGGTACTCGCGGCGGGCGAGGGCACCGACAGCATGAAGAAGATCGCGGCGGCGGTCCAGGAAGGCGCGAACGCCTATCTGGGCCGGCAGTTGCGCACCCTCGGCGTATTCGCCGTCGTGGTGTTCTTCCTGCTCCTACTGCTGCCCGCGGACGACTGGAATCAGCGCGCCGGCCGGTCGATCTTCTTCTTGATCGGCGCGGTCTTCTCGGCGACCACCGGTTATATCGGCATGTGGCTCGCCGTACGCAGCAATGTGCGCGTCGCCGCGGCCGCCCGGGAAGCCACTCCGGCGGCCGGCGAACCGGAAAAGGATCTCACCTCCGTCTCGCACAAAGCCATGAAGATCGCTTTCCGCACGGGCGGCGTCGTCGGCATGTTCACGGTGGGGCTCGGCCTGCTCGGCGCCTCCTGTGTGGTGCTGGTGTACGCGGCCGACGCGCCGAAGGTGCTCGAAGGCTTCGGTCTCGGTGCCGCCCTCATCGCCATGTTCATGCGTGTCGGCGGCGGCATCTTCACCAAGGCCGCCGACGTCGGCGCCGACCTGGTCGGCAAGGTCGAACAGGGCATTCCGGAGGACGACCCGCGCAATGCCGCGACCATCGCCGACAACGTGGGCGACAACGTCGGCGACTGCGCGGGCATGGCGGCCGACCTCTTCGAGTCGTACGCCGTGACCCTGGTCGCCGCGCTGATCCTCGGCAAGGCGGCCTTCGGCGACTCCGGTCTCGCCTTCCCGCTCCTGGTACCGGCCATCGGCGTGCTCACCGCGATGATCGGCATCTTCGCGGTCGCCCCGCGCCGCAGCGACCGCAGCGGCATGAGCGCCATCAACCGCGGCTTCTTCATCTCCGCGGTGATCTCGCTCGTGCTGGTCGCGATCGCGGTCTTCGTCTACCTGCCCGGGAAGTACGCGGACCTGCACGGCATCTCCGACGCGGCCATCCGGGCCAAGGACGGCGACCCGCGGATCCTCGCGCTCGTCGCGGTCGCCATCGGCATCCTGCTCGCGGCCGTCATCCAGCAGCTGACCGGCTACTTCACCGAGACCAACCGGCGTCCGGTCATGGACATCGGCAAGACCTCGCTGACCGGCCCGGCCACCGTGATCCTCGCCGGTATCTCGATCGGCCTGGAATCGGCCGTCTACACCGCTCTCCTGATCGGCCTCGCCGTCTACGGCGCGTTCCTGCTCGGCGGTACGTCGATCATGCTCGCGCTGTTCGCGGTGGCGCTGGCCGGCACCGGCCTGCTCACCACGGTCGGCGTCATCGTCGCCATGGACACCTTCGGGCCGGTCTCCGACAACGCCCAGGGCATCGCCGAGATGTCCGGGGACGTCCAGGGCGCGGGCGCGCAGGTGCTCACCAACCTGGACGCCGTCGGCAACACCACCAAGGCCATCACCAAGGGCATCGCCATCGCCACCGCCGTCCTCGCGGCGTCGGCGCTCTTCGGGTCGTACCGGGACGCGATCACCACGAACGTGCAGGACGTGGGCGCGAAACTCACCGGTGCGGGCGCCCCGTTGACGCTGTCCATGGACATCTCGCAGCCCAACAACCTGGTCGGCCTCATCGCCGGCGCGGCGGTCGTCTTCCTCTTCTCCGGACTCGCCATCAACGCCGTGTCGCGGTCGGCGGGTTCGGTGGTCTTCGAGGTGCGGCGGCAGTTCCGCGAGCACCCGGGGATCATGGACTACACGGAGACGCCCGAGTACGGCAAGGTCGTCGACATCTGCACCAAGGACGCCCTGCGCGAGCTGGCCACGCCGGGACTGCTCGCCGTGATGGCGCCCATCTTCATCGGGTTCACGCTCGGCGTCGGAGCGCTCGGCTCCTACCTCGCGGGCGCGATCGGCGCGGGCACCCTGATGGCGGTGTTCCTGGCCAACTCCGGTGGCGCCTGGGACAACGCCAAGAAGCTGGTCGAGGACGGCCACCACGGCGGCAAGGGCAGCGAGGCCCACGCCGCCACGGTCATCGGCGACACGGTCGGCGACCCCTTCAAGGACACCGCGGGACCCGCGATCAACCCGCTGCTCAAGGTCATGAACCTGGTCTCCCTGCTCATCGCACCCGCGGTGATCAAGTTCTCCTACGGCCATGACAAGAGCATCGGCGTCCGGATCCTGGTCGCGGTCGTCGCGCTGGCCGTGATCGTCGGCGCGGTGTACGTCTCCAAGCGGCGCGGTATCGCCGTCGGCGACGACGAGGACACTGCCGAACGCGTGGCCAAGTCGGCCGACCCCGCGGTGGTTTCGTAGGCGGTCTTACGACGCCCACCGGGGCCCTTGAGAGGGGGACTGGTCAACGAGCGGGCGGATGGCGTGTGCTGACACGCCGTCCGCCCGTTTCGTATGCCGGGGCGCTCGCCGCCTGCCGCCTGCCGGAGCGTGCCGGAGTGTGCTCGGGCGCGGGGATGTGCGCGTCGTCTCGTCGTGAGCCTTCTCTCTCTTGGAGTAAATCTTCCCAAAAGCGTACTTAATGGGTGCTTCCATGAGGGTGCTGTCCGTCCGCCGTGTAGATTCCGGGGGCCGAGAGCATGGAAGGGACCGATCCGGTGAACAAGAAGCTCGCGGCCGCCCTGTCCGGCGGTGCGGTACTGGTACTGGCGCTGTCCGGGTGCGGCGGCAACAAGGGCACCGACCCGAAGCTGATCGCCTGGGCCAAGACCGTGTGCGACGCGGTGCCGGCGCAGGACGCGAAGATCAAGGCGGCGAACGAGGCGATCTCCACGACGGCCTCCGACACCACGAGTTCGGCCGCGACCATCCAGAAGACCGACTCCAAGGCCTTCCAGGACATGTCCGACGGCTACAAGGCGCTCGCCGCGGCCATCAGCAGCGCCGGAGCGCCCCCCGGTGTCGACGACGGCGCCAAGCGCCAGCAGAACGTCGTCACGACCCTCAACAGCCTCTCCGCCTCCTACGCCGACCTGAAGAAGAAGGTCGACGCGCTCGACACCAAGAACCAGGCGAAGTTCGCCTCGGGCCTGCAGGACGTCGCCTCCCAGACGACGCAACTGGAGGCGCAGAGCAAGAGCGGCACCGCGGCGCTGAACGCCCTGGAGCAGGGCGAGGTCAAGGACGCGATCGCCGAACAGGCCAGCTGCAAGAAGGTCTCCGCGTCGGCATCGGCTCCCGCGTCGGCTCCGGCGTCCACGCCTGCGTCGTCGTCGGCTTCGTCGTCGGCATCCGCCTCGACCGCGGGCTGACACAGGGGCTGGGCCTCGGGGCGGGGGCCGGGGCCGGTCCGTGTGCCCGTGTACCGAGTCCGCGTACCGAGCCCGTGTGCTGGGTCCGTGTACCGAGCCTGTGTGCTGGGTCCGTCGCGCGGATTCCGGCGGTCCGAGATCGTGTGCTGAGCCCGCGGTCGGGCGGGAGCGCGGGCCACAATGGAGGGCGTGACTGACTCCGGCCTCGCCCCCCTGCCCGCCTCCGACCGCCCCGACGTCGCCGCCCGGCTGCGCACCGCCCTGCTGGGCGCCTCCTTCACCGCCGACGGGCTGCTCGACCTGCTCGGCGCCCCCGCGTACGCGGCGCTGGCCCGCAGCGAGACGGTGCCCGCGCTGCGGGCGACCCGCGGGGACACGCCCCTGGAGACGCTCGTCCGGCTGTTCCTGCTCCAGCAGCCCGTGCCGCACGCGCGCGTGGCCGGCGTGCTGCCCCTCGACGACCTCCTGGACAGCGGCTGGCTGACCCGCGTGGGCGGCGACGAGTTCGCGGCCACCGTGGACGTACGGCCGTACGGCGGGCCCGACGGCGAGGACTGGTTCATCGTGTCCGACCTCGGATGCGCCGTCGGCGGCGCCGGTGGCATCGGGCAGCGGCACGAGGGGGTCGTCCTCGGGGTCGGCGGCGCGTCCACGACCCTCGCCGGCATCACCGTCCGTACGCCCGTCGCCGCCGCCCTCGACCTCGGCACCGGCTCCGGGATCCAGGCGCTGCACGCCGCCCAGCACGCCACGCGCGTGACGGCCACCGATCTCAACCCGCGTGCGCTGCACATCACGGCGCTCACGCTGGCGCTCTCCGGCGCGCCGGCCGCCGAACTGCGCGAGGGCTCGCTGTTCGAGCCGGTCAGGGACGGGGAGACGTTCGACCTGATCGTGTCCAACCCGCCGTTCGTGATCTCGCCGGGCGCCCGGCTGACGTACCGGGACGGCGGGATGGGCGGGGACGATCTGTGCCGCTCGCTCGTTCAACAGGCCGGGGACCGGCTGAACGAGGGCGGGTTCGCGCAGTTCCTCGCCAACTGGCAGCACGTCGCGGGGGAGGACTGGCAGGACAGGATCAGGTCATGGGTGCCGCGCGGCTGCGACGCGTGGATCGTGCAGCGCGAGGTGCAGGACGTCAACCAGTACGCCGAGTTGTGGCTCAGGGACTCCGGTGACCACCGTGGGGACTCGGCGGAGTACCAGGCGCGGTACGACGCGTGGCTCGACGAGTTCGAGGCGCGCAAGGTGAAGGGGGTGGGATTCGGCTGGATCACGCTGCGGAAGACGGCCGCCGCCGTGCCTTCGGTCACCGTGGAGGAGTGGCCGCATCCGATCGAACAACCGCTCGGCGAGACGATCCGCGCGCACTTCGACCGCCTCGACTACCTCCGTGACCACGACGACGCGGATCTCCTCGAAGGCCACTTCAGGCTCGCCGTCGAGGTGGTCCAGGAGCAGGTCGGGCTGCCCGGCGCCGAGGACCCGGAGCACGTGGTGCTGCGCCAGCACCGCGGAATGCGCCGCGCGACCAAGGTGGACACGGTCGGCGCCGGGTTCGCAGGGGTGTGCGACGGCACGCTGAGCGCGGGGCGGATTCTCGACGCCATCGCGCAACTGATGGGAGAGGACCCGGTGTTGCTGCGCGACCGCACGCCCGCGCAGATCCGGCTGCTGGTGGAGCAGGGGTTCCTGGAGCCGGCGGTCTGACGGACCGCAAGGCCCGCAGGACGCGCCGGGAGACGGGCCCGCGGGGCAGGGCAGGGCACGCAGGGCGAAGGGCTCGTAGGACAGGCAGGGAGAAGGACCCGTGGGACACACCAGAAGAACAAAAGGCCGGAAAAATCTGGCCGGAACGTTCGCCCCGTGGTCCATGGCCGGTCCGCCGCTAGTCCGTCGATCGGATGTTCGAGAAAGTGACGGCTGCCCGTTCACCTGGATTTCGCCCGTCGGCCTTCCTGCGGCCGCCCGTCCGTGCCAGTCTCCGGGCGCTGGGCAGTCGCAGGCGGCAGGGAAGGGGCGCGCGGGCCATGGAGAGCGGACCGGCGATCTTCGCGGGGGTGGTGTTCGCCCTGTTCGGGGGCGCACTGCTGGTGTGGACCGGCACCCGGCTCCGGCGTGGCGAACCCGTCGCCCAGGGTGTGAGCCAGGTCGCATCCGCGACCCTCGCGAGCCTCGCCGCGGTGGTCTCGCTGGGCCTCGGTGCGTACTGCCTGACCCGCCTCTGAGGAGATCCTTCCGGTAATCGGAGCATCACGCTCCGGGTAGGACCGGGAAGGCGACCGGGGACTCCGGGCGGCAGGAATGGCGGTAGTCGGGTTACCGTTCGAGTGGCCGTTGTGAGCTTTTCCCGTTTGACACGGGGGCGGGATGTACCGTCACACTCCGCAGCGTCACCAAGTGAGCGGGCGCCCCTGCCCGTGCCACGACCCCGGGAGCAAGGCCTGGGGAGGCCACAGCGTCGACCGGAGAGAAGAGCGAAGTTGTCCCCGACCAGCGAGACCGCACAGGGCGGCCGCCGACTCGTCATCGTCGAGTCGCCTGCCAAGGCGAAGACGATCAAGGGCTATCTGGGCCCCGGATACGTCGTCGAAGCGAGCGTCGGGCACATCCGTGACCTTCCCAACGGCGCCGCGGAGGTGCCCGAGAAGTACACCGGCGAGGTCCGCCGCCTCGGCGTCGACGTCGAGCACGACTTCGAACCGATCTATGTGGTCAACGCCGACAAGCGGGCCCAGGTCAAGAAGCTCAAGGACCTGCTGAAGGACTCCGACGAGCTCTACCTCGCCACCGATGAGGACCGCGAGGGCGAGGCCATCGCCTGGCACCTCCAGGAGGTGCTCAAGCCCAAGGTCCCGGTCAAGCGGATGGTCTTCCACGAGATCACCAAGTCCGCGATCCAGGCCGCCGTCGCCAACCCGCGCCAGCTCAACCAGAAGCTCGTCGACGCCCAGGAGACCCGCCGCATCCTCGACCGCCTCTACGGCTACGAGGTCTCGCCGGTCCTGTGGAAGAAGGTCATGCCGCGCCTGTCGGCCGGCCGAGTCCAGTCCGTGGCGACCCGGCTCGTGGTGGAGCGGGAACGCGAGCGCATCGCGTTCCGTTCCGCCGAGTACTGGGACCTGACGGGCACCTTCGGGACCGGCCGGGCAGGTGACCCGAGCGACCCGTCGTCCCTGGTCGCCCGCCTCCAGGCCGTCGACGGCAGGCGCGTCGCCCAGGGCCGTGACTTCGACTCGCTCGGGCAGCTCAAGACCGCGAACACCCTCCACCTCGACGAGGCGAACGCCCGCGCGCTCGCCGCGGCCCTGGAGAACACCCGGTTCTCGGTCCGCTCGGTCGAGTCCAAGCCGTACCGCCGCTCGCCGTACGCCCCGTTCCGTACGACGACCCTCCAGCAGGAGGCCTCGCGCAAGCTCGGCTTCGGCGCGAAGGCCACCATGCAGGTGGCCCAGAAGCTGTACGAGAACGGCTACATCACGTACATGCGTACCGACTCCACGACGCTGAGCGACACCGCGATCGCGGCCGCCCGCGCCCAGGTCACGCAGCTGTACGGCGCCGACTACCTGCCCTCGGCCCCGCGGACGTACGCCGCCAAGGTCAAGAACGCGCAGGAGGCGCACGAGGCGATCCGCCCCTCGGGTGATCGTTTCCGCACGCCCGCCGAGACCGGTCTCACCGGCGACCAGTTCAAGCTCTACGAGCTGATCTGGAAGCGGACCGTCGCCTCCCAGATGAAGGACGCGACCGGCAACAGCGTGACGGTCAAGATCGGTGGCACCGCCGCCGACGGCCGGGACGTCGAGTTCAGCGCCTCCGGCAAGACGATCACCTTCCACGGCTTCCTCAAGGCCTACGTCGAGGGTGCCGACGACCCGAACGCCGAGCTGGACGACCGCGAGCGCCGGCTGCCCCAGGTCGCCGAGGGCGACCCGCTGTCCGCCGAGGAGATCACGGTCGACGGGCACGCCACCAAGCCCCCGGCCCGCTACACCGAGGCCTCGCTGGTCAAGGAGCTCGAAGAGCGCGAGATCGGCCGCCCCTCGACGTACGCGTCGATCATCGGCACGATCCTCGACCGGGGTTATGTGTTCAAGAAGGGGACGGCCCTGGTGCCCTCCTTCCTGAGCTTCGCCGTGGTCAACCTCCTGGAGAAGCACTTCGGCCGGCTGGTCGACTACGACTTCACCGCCCGGATGGAGGACGACCTCGACCGCATCGCCGCCGGGCAGGCGCAGGCCGTGCCGTGGCTGAAGCGCTTCTACTTCGGCGAGGGCGGCGAGGGCACGACCACGGGCGGCGCCGCCGACGCCGGCAACGGCGACGGGGACCACCTCGGCGGCCTCAAGGAACTCGTGACCGACCTGGGCGCGATCGACGCGCGCGAGGTGTCCTCGTTCCCGGTGGGCAACGACATCGTGCTGCGGGTCGGCCGCTACGGCCCCTACATCGAGCGCGGCGAGAAGGACTCCGAGGGCCACCAGCGGGCGGACGTCCCCGAGGACCTGGCCCCCGACGAGCTGTCCGTCGAGCTCGCGGAGGAGCTGCTCGCCAAGCCGAGCGGCGACTTCGAGCTGGGCGCCGACCCGGAGACCGGCCACCAGATCATCGCCCGCGACGGCCGCTACGGCCCCTACGTCACCGAGGTGCTCCCCGAGGGCACCCCGAAGACCGGCAAGAACGCGGTCAAGCCGCGCACCGCCTCGCTCTTCAAGTCCATGTCCCTGGACACGGTCACGCTGGCGGACGCGCTCAAGCTGATGTCGCTGCCGCGGGTCGTCGGCGCCGACGCCGAGGGCCAGGAGATCACCGCGCAGAACGGGCGCTACGGGCCGTACCTGAAGAAGGGCACGGACTCGCGCTCGCTCACCTCCGAGGACCAGCTCTTCACGATCACCCTCGAAGAGGCGCTCCAGATCTACTCCCAGCCCAAGCAGCGCGGCCGGGCGGCCGCCAAGCCGCCGCTGAAGGAGCTGGGCACCGACCCGGTCAGCGAGAAGCCGGTCGTGGTGAAGGACGGCCGCTTCGGGCCGTACGTCACCGACGGGGAGACCAACGCGACCCTGCGCTCCGGCGACAGCGTCGAGACGATCACCCCGGAGCGCGGCTACGAGCTGCTCGCCGAGAAGCGGGCCAAGGCGCCCGCCAAGAAGACGGCGAAGAAGGCGCCCGCGAAGAAGACCGCGGCCGCCAAGAAGGCCGCGCCGGCGAAGAAGGCGGCGGCCAAGAAGACCGCCGCGAAGAAGACGACGGCGACGGCTGCGAAGACGGCGGCCAAGAAGGCGACGGCCTCCCGGACGGCGACCGCGGAGGACTGAGGCGCCTTCCGGCCCTCACATCGGCTTCGCAATGTGCACGCCCCGGCATCAACTTGGTGTCGGGGCGTGTGTACCCGTGGACGGTCGCCGCAGGCTGTCGGCGGCTGCCGATAGGCTGAAAGCATGACGCGAGCCGATCAGCCAACGGCCCCCCAGACAGACCCGGACGACGCGCTGGTAGCGGATTCCCGCGAGCGCGCCGTCCGCTCTCTGCTGCGCCGACCCGAACTGAGGCGCTTGTGGAGCGCCCAGCTCGTGAGCGGGATCGGTGACAGCCTGGCGTTGCTGGTGCTTGTCGTGCTCACGCTTCAGGCAGCCGTCGCCCAGGGTTCCTTCGGCGGCGGCTACCGCGGTGCGGCGCTCGCGGTGGCGGTCGTCTTCGGGGTGCGGATTCTCGCCACCCTGCTCTTCGGCGCGGTCCTGCTGGGCCCGCTCACCACGCTGACCGGGCAGGACGGCCCGCTCGACCGCCGCTGGACCATGGTCGGCGCCGACGGCCTGCGCACCGTCCTGCTGATCATCGCGCCCCTGTGGATCGACTGGACGCCGGCGAACGCCCTGATGCTCGTGCTGGTGACGGCCTTCGTCACCGGAGTCGCCGAGCGCTTCTGGACCGTCTGCCGGGAGAGCGCGGCCCCCGCGCTGCTGCCCGCCCCGCCCCCGGAGGGCGCGACGGTACGACCGCTGCCCGACCACCTGGACGCCCTGCGCCGCCTGTCGCTGCGCACGACGTTCCTGGCGGTCCCGCTGGCGGCCGCGACCCTGGTCGTCGCGTCGCTGGTCAACAACCTGCTGGGCACGGGCATCGCCTGGTTCGCCCAGCACCAGGCGGCCCTCGGGTCGTACGTGGCGGCCGGCCTGTTCGCCGCCTCCCTCTCGGTGCTGGTCTACCTGGAGGTGCCCGGCACCCGCACCCCGCGCGCGCGGTCGCCGCTGGAGGGCCTGCGCCGCCCCAAGACCGCCGCCGGCACCGACACGGGCCGCACCGGCGCCATCCCGCTCCTGGTGCTGGCCTGCGCCGCGGTCGCCGGTGCGATCTCCGCGGCCGTCGCCGTCGCCGTCCTGCACGCCAGGGAACTGCACGGCGGCCCGGTGCTGTACGGCCTGCTGGTGCTCGGGCTGACCGGCGGGGTCGCCGTCGGCATCCGCACGGCACCTTCACTGCTGCCGACGCTCTCGCGCCGCCGGCTGCTGTCGCTCGCGATCGCCTTCACCGGCATCGCGCTGCTGGCCGCGGGGCTGGTCCCGGACGTCACCTCCGTGCTGCTGATCGTGACGCTGGCCGGCATCGGCGCGGGCGTGGCCGCCAACACCGGGCACACCCTGCTCGACCAGGAGACCGAGGACTCCCGCCGGACGCGGACCACCGAGCACCTGCACGCGGTGGTCCGGGTCGCCATGGCGCTCGGCGCGCTGATCGCCCCCCTGGTGGCCGCGCTGATCGGACCGCACCGGCTGGAGAACGGCAAGTTCGTGTTCGAGCACGGCGGAGCCGCCTTCACGCTGATGCTGGTCGGCGCGCTGCTGCTGCCGGTGGCCGCGCTGGTCCTCGCCAAGGTCGACGACCGCGCGGGCGTACCGCTCCGCCACGACCTGCGGGACGCGCTGCTCGGCGGCGACGACCCGGTGCAGGCACCCACGGCCAACGGTTTCTTCATCGCCCTGGAGGGCGGCGACGGCGCCGGCAAGTCCACCCAGGCCGAGGCCCTCGCCGAGTGGATCCGCGCCAAGGGCCACGAGGTCGTCCTCACCCGCGAGCCGGGCGCCACCCCGGTCGGCAAGCGGCTGCGCTCGATCCTCCTCGACGTCTCGTCCGCCGGTCTGTCGCACCGCGCGGAGGCGCTGCTGTACGCCGCCGACCGCGCGGAGCACGTCGACACCGTCGTCCGGCCCGCCCTGGAGCGCGGCGCGATCGTCATCTCCGACCGGTACATCGACTCCTCGGTCGCCTACCAGGGCGCGGGCCGCGACCTGTCCCCGACCGAGGTCGCCCGCATCAACCGCTGGGCGACCGCCGGGCTCGTCCCGCACCTGACCGTCCTGCTGGACGTGGAGCCGGGGACCGCCCGCGAGCGGTTCACCGAGGCGCCCGACCGGCTGGAGTCGGAGCCCGCCGAGTTCCACGCGCGCGTGCGGGCCGGTTTCCTGACCCTGGCCGCCTCCGACCCCGGCCGCTACCTGGTGGTCGACGCCGGCCAGGAGCCCGAGGCCGTCACCACCGTCGTCCGGGCCCGGCTCGACACCGTGCTACCGCTGTCCGAGGCCGAGGTCAAGGCCGCCGAGGAGGCGCGCAAGAAGGCCGAGGAGGAGGCCCGCCGCAAGGCCGAGGAAGAGGCCGCGCGCAAGGCCGAGGAGGAGCGCCTGGAGCGCGAGCGCCAGGAGCAGCTCGCCAAGCTGCGCGCCGAGGAGGAGGAGCGCAAGCGCCGCGAGCTGGAGGAGGCGCAGCGCCGCGAGGCCGAACGGCAGGCGGAGGAGGCCCGGCTGCGGGCCGAGGAGGCGCGCAGGCGGGCCGAGGAGGAGCAGGCCCGGCTGCTCGCCGAGGAGAAGGCCCGCGCGGAGGCCGAGGCCCGCCGCAAGGCCGAGGAGGAACAGCGCCGCAGGCAGGCCGAGGAAGAGGCCCGGCTGCGTGCCGAGGCCGAGGAACTGCGCCTGGAGAAGCAGCGCAAGGCCGAGGAGGCCCTGATCAAGGCCGAGCAGGCGCGGCGCGCCGCGGCGGAGGCGGCGGCAGCGGCCGACGTGGCCGCCCGGCAGTCCGCCACCCGGCAGCCGACGGCGCCCGGCGTCACCCCCGAGGCGACGACCATGCCGACGCCGGTGGTGAAGCCGGCGGCCCGGGACGACGAGACGAAGGTGCTGCGCCCGGTGCGCGACGAGCGGGAGCCCGCGGCCCGGGAGTCCGACGCCGAGGTGACGGCGGAGCTGCCGCAGCCGCCGGCGCAGCCAGCGGGGGCGGCGGACGAGACGGCTGTGCTGCCACCGGTGACGCCGGGCGCGGCGGACGAGACGACTGTGCTGCCTTCGGTGGGCGCGGCCGACGAGACGGCCGTACTGCCGTCGGTGCGGTCCGGCGCGGCCGACGAGACCGCCGTACTGCCTTCCGTGCGCGACGATGCCGCCGCTCCCGCCGATGCCCCGGCGGACCGGATGCCCCCCGGGTTCTTCCGGGACGAGCGGGCGGGCGCGAACCCCGACGGCTCCGAGGGCAGCACCCGTGAGCTGCCGCAGGTCGACGCCGACGGCCCGGCCCCGCGCCGGCGTCCCCGGCCCGACTGGGCCGAGGAGACCCCGCTCGACGACCTGCCGTCGCTCGCGGACGAGCTGCTGGGGTCGTACGACGAGCCGGATCACGACGACGAGCGGGGCCGCCGGGGTCGCGGTCGGCGCGGCTGAGGCTCCTGTGCGCGGGGGCGGTGCGGGTCGGGGTCCGGCCGGTGCCGCCCCCGTTGCCGTGGGTGGGGTCGCCGCGGGCGGGCGAGGGAACCGGCGGTCCGGTCGCCCGTGGACCTCGTTGTCAGTGGGCACCCGCACAATGGAGTCCGGAGCCAGGAGTCCGGAGTCAGGAGCGCGGAACCGGTGGGCTCCGGGACCGGTACGTATGGCGAAAGGGTGGCGTGACCCATGACCGTGTGGGACGACCTCGTCGGGCAGGAGCGGGTGAGTGAGGTGCTCACCGCCGCCGCCCGGGACGCCGACGCCCTCGTCACCGCCGCCGCGGCCGACCAGCCGCCGCCGGAGTCGTCGAAGATGACGCACGCCTGGCTGTTCACCGGCCCGCCCGGCGCCGGCCGCAACCAGACGGCGCGCGCCTTCGCCGCCGCCCTCCAGTGCGTGAGCCCGGACCGCGCCCTGGGCGGCGCCCCCGGCTGCGGCTTCTGCGACGGCTGCCACACCGCGCTGGTCGGCACTCACGCCGACGTCAACACGGTCGCCGCCGTCGGCGCCGAGATCCTGGTCAAGGACATGCGGGACACGGTCCGCAAGTCGTACACGTCCCCGGCGACCGGCCGCTGGCAGATCATCCTGGTCGAGGACGCGGAGCGGCTGAACGAGAAGTCGGCCAACGCCGTCCTCAAGGCCGTCGAGGAGCCCGCCCCCCGTACGGTCTGGCTGCTCTGCGCCCCCTCACTGGAGGACGTGCTGCCCACGATCCGCTCCCGGTGCCGCCACCTGAACCTGAGCACGCCCTCGGTGGCGGCGGTCGCCGACATGCTCGTCCGGCGTGAGGGCGTCGAGCCCCAGGTGGCGGAGGCCGCCGCCCGCGCCACCCAGGGGCACGTCGACCGGGCCCGCAGGCTGGCCACCGACCCGGCAGCCCGCGAGCGCCGCGCGGCCGTGCTGAAGCTGCCGCTGCGGCTGGACGAGGTGGGTGCCTGCCTGAAGGCCGCCCAGGAGCTGGTGGACGCGGCGGCGGAGGACGCCAAACAGCTCGCCGAGGAGATGGACGGCAAGGAGACCGAGGAGCTGAAGGCGGCGCTCGGCGCGGTCCAGGGCGGGCGGCTGCCGCGCGGTACCGCGGGCGTGATGAAGGACCTGGAGGACATGCAGAAGCGCCGCCGGACCAGGACCCAGCGCGACAGCCTCGACGTCGCCCTCACCGACCTCACCGGCTTCTACCGCGACGTCCTCGCCCTCCAGCTGGGGTCCAGGGTCGCGATCGCCAACGCGGACGCCGAGGACGCCCTGGAGCGACTGTCCCGGGCCGGCTCGCCCGAGGCCACGCTGCGCCGGATCGAGGCGATCGCCGCCTGCCGGGACGCCCTCGACCGCAATGTGGCGCCGCTGCTGGCGGTGGAGGCGATGACGATGGCGCTCAGAGCGGGCTGACGACGCCCGCGGGGCCACCCGGTGCGGGAACGGGTACCAGGCGATCGGGCGCACGGCGGTGCACAGGCGATCAGGCGCCAGGCGCCAGGCGTCCGGCGATCGGGCGCCGGCGGTCGGATGCACGGCGTTGACCGGGGTCACCCGTACGAGCCACAGTCGTCGCGCACCCCACGGAGATCATTTCTCGGCGTTACGCTCGATTGATGCACATCAGGCGAATGCCCCGCCAGGCCCCGATTCGGACCCGGGTCCACCCCCGGACCATGGCGGCCGCCCTGCTCTCGGCCGCCGCCCTGCTCGTCTCCGCGTGCTCCTCCTCGGGAAGCGCGGTGACGTCGACGTCGGCCTCCACGTCGGCCGGCATCGCCCAGCTGGCCGCGCTGCCCCGCTCGACGCCGTCCGCGCTGACGCCGTACTACGACCAGAAGCTCACCTGGCGCGACTGCGGAGTCCCCGGCTTCCAGTGCGCCACGATGAAGGCACCGCTGGACTACGCCGATCCCGGCGCCGGTGACGTCCGGCTGGCCGTCGCCCGGAAGAAGGCGACCGGCAAGGCGAAGCCGCTCGGCTCGCTGCTGGTCAACCCGGGCGGGCCGGGCGGCTCGGCGGTGGACTACCTCCAGCAGTACGCGGGCATCGGGTACCCCGCCGAGGTACGGGCGCGTTACGACATGGTCGCCGTGGATCCGCGCGGAGTCGCCCGCAGCGAGCCCGTCAAGTGCCTGAGCGGGCGGCAGATGGACACGTTCACCGAGACCGACATGACCCCCGACGACCAGAAGGAGACGGACCGGCTGGTCGGGGAGTACAAGACGTTCGCGGAGGCCTGCGGGACGCATTCGGCGCAGCTGCTGCGCCATGTCTCCACCGCCGACTCGGCGCGGGACATGGACATCCTGCGGGCGGTGCTCGGCGACCCGAAGCTGAACTACGTGGGGGCGTCGTACGGCACCTTCCTCGGCGCGACGTACGCGGGCCTGTTCCCGGAGCGGGTCGGCCGGATGGTGCTGGACGGCGCGATGGACCCGTCCCTGTCCGCGCGCGAGCTGAACCTCCAGCAGACGGCCGGGTTCGAGACGGCGTTCCAGTCCTTCGCCAAGGACTGCGCGAAGCGCACCGACTGCCCGCTCGGCGACAAGGGCAGCACGCCGACGCAGATCGCCGACAACCTCAGGACGTTCTTCCAGAAGCTGGACGCGCACCCCGTCCCGACCGGCGACCCGGACGGCCGCAAGCTGACCGAGTCCCTCGGGACGACCGGCGTGATCGCGGCGATGTACGACCAGGCGGAGTGGGAGCAGCTGCGTGACGCCCTGCGCGCGGCGATGAAGGACAACGACGGCGCGGGTCTGCTCGCCCTCTCCGACAGCTACTACGAGCGGGACTCCGACGGCCGCTACTCGAACCTGATGTTCGCCAACGCCGCGGTGAACTGCCTGGACCTACCGCCCGCCTTCACCAGCCCCGAGCAGGTCGAGAAGGCGCTGCCCGAGTTCGAGAAGGCGTCCCCGGTGTTCGGCCCGAACCTGGCGTGGGCGTCGCTGAACTGCGCGTACTGGCCGGTGAAGGCGACGGGGGAGCCGCACCGGATCAAGGCGAAGGGCGCCGCCCCCATCGTCGTGGTCGGCACCACCCGCGACCCGGCGACCCCCTACCCCTGGGCCCAGTCCCTGGCCCGCCAGCTCTCCTCGGCCCGCCTCCTCACCTACGTCGGCGACGGCCACACCGCCTACGGCCGGGGCAGCACCTGCATCGACTCCGCGATCGACAACTACCTCCTCAGCGGCACCCCGCCGACAGCGGGAAAGCGCTGCTCATGACCCCTGCGGCCGACCCCGGCGCCACCGCTCCGGGGCGTGTTCGGAGCACCCCCCGAAACTGTGTAGACTTACCGACGTCGCTGATCGCACCATAGTGCGGGCGACGCGCCGCTTTAGCTCAGATGGCCAGAGCAACGCACTCGTAATGCGTAGGTCTCGGGTTCGAATCCCGAAAGCGGCTCCGTTTGAACCCCGGGTCAGGAATCTGGCCCGGGGTTTTTTCGTTCTCGTTCTCGTGGGTAACTTGGGATGAAAAGTAACGATATAATAAATTATCTGGTACGTGCTGTGCGGAGTGGTCCCGGGCGTCGCCCGGGATCGGGAAGCAGGCCGAAGTGGCGGTCGAGTGGGACGACACCGAAGCTCTGAGCCACGCGCATGACCGCTTCCTCGGCAAGCGTCCGGTGGGCGGCAGGGTCCGTGAGTCGGTACTGCGCTCCTGGCAGCGATCCCAGTCGCGGGGAGTCGCGGCCGATCACATCGATGTCCTCTACCACCGGGATCTGGACTTCGGCGGCCTGCTCGACCAGCTCGCCGGACCGGTCCTGGACGATCTCGCGTCGAAGGTCTCCGGGATCAAGGTCTGCATCGCCCTCTGCGACGAGCAGGCGCGGGTACTGGCGCGCCGCGTCGGCGAACCCTCGCTCAACGGCTTCCTCGACACCATCCAGCTCGCGCCCGGCTTCGGCTTCCCCGAGCCCGGCGTCGGCACCAACGGGATGGGCACCGCGCTCGCGGCCAGGCGCCCGTCGTTCATCTGCGGGCGCGAGCACTACGCCGACATCATGCGCCCCTTCGCCTGCGCCGCCACCCCCATCCGCGACCCGCTCAGCGGGCGGATCCTGGGGGCGCTGGACCTGACCTGCGACCACAAGGACGCCGAGGCGGCCATGCTGGACCTGGTCAGCCAGACGGCGGAGGCCATCGAACAGCGCCTGCTCGGGCAGATCAGGGGCCGTGAACGGGCCCTGCTGCTCTCCTTTCTGCGGGCCCGCCGGCAAGCGGGGGCCGGGTCGGGCCGGTCCGGTGAGCCGGTCTGCACCGGGCTGCTCCCTGATGACCGGCTGGAGCAGCGGGACCGCATCCTCCTGCTGGAGAAAGCGGCCGAAATGATCTCCGCGGGACGCACCTGCCTCACCGAGGCCAGGCTCGCCCACGGCCGTGTCGCCATCCTGCTGAGCCGACCGGTGCACAGCCCCACCGGGATGACCGGGCTGGCGGTGGAGGCCGTACTGCCCGACGGTGCGCTGCGCCGCCTGGACTCCACGGCGAAGAGGTCGGCCGAGACGATCGTCGAACCGGCCGGCAGCTCCGGCGCCCGCGAACCGCCCGCCCCGCAGCCTTGGCCGCCGACCGCCCCGCCGCCTTCGCCGCCGACCGCCACCCGATGGCTGGTCGCGGTGGGCGAGGCGGGCGTGGGGCGGCTCGCGTTGCTGTCCCGGCAGCGTCTGTCGCTGCTCACCGAAGCCGGGTGCCGGATCGGCTCCACTCTCGATGTGACGCGTACCGCCGAGGAGCTGACCGAGGTCGTGGTCCCGAAGTTCGCCGACTTCGCCGCCGTCGATCTGCCCGATGCCGTGCTGGGCGGCGAGGAGCCGCCGGGCCCGGGTGAGGCGACCCGCCGGGTCGCGCTCAGGGGAGTCCGCCCGAACTCGTCGCTGCACCAGGTGGGCACACTGATCACACCTGCCCCGGCCACCCCGCAGGCGACCAGCCTCACCACCGAGGAGTCGATCCTCGAACCGGACCTGAACGCCGCGCCCGGGTGGACCGCCCAGGATCCGGCCCGCGCCGCCCGGATCCGTGAGGCCGGCATCCACTCGCTCATCACCGTGCCGCTGCGCGCCCGGGGCGTCGTCCTCGGCGTGGTCAGCTTCTACCGCTCCGAACAGCCCGGCCCCTTCGAGGAGGACGACCTCTCACTAGCCGAGGAACTCGTCAGCCGCGCGGCCGTCTGCATCGACAACGCCCGCCGCTACACCCGTGAGCACACCACCGCCCTCGCCCTGCAGACCAGCCTGCTGCTCCACGAGGTGCCCGAGCAGAACGCCGTCGAGGTCGCCCACCGCTACCTGCCCGCGCGCGGCGGAGCCAGCGGCGACTGGTTCGACGTCATCCCGCTCTCCGGGGCCCGGGTGGCACTCGTGGTCGGTGACGTGGTCGGCCGCGGAGTACGCGCCTCGGCCACCATGGGGCGGTTGTGCACGGCGGTGCGCAACTTCTCCGATCTCGACCTGCCGACCGACGAGGTCCTCGCCCATCTCGACGACCTGGTCGCACGCCTCGAACTCGAACAGGAGGGCCGGGGACGTGCCGGGGAGGTGATCGCGGGCGCCACCTGCCTGTATGCGGTCTACGACCCGGCCAGCCGGCGCCTCACCATGGCCAACGCCGGGAACCCGGCGCCTGTGCTGGTCCGCCCGGACGGAACCGTGGACTGTCCCGAAGTGCCGACCGGGCCGCCCCTCGGCCTGGGCGGCGGTCCGTTCGAGACCGTCGACGTGGAACTGGACGAAGGCAGTGAGCTGGTGCTCTTCACCAACGGCCTGCGCCGCGACCGCTCCTGGGACGCCGACACCATGCTCACCGCGATGCGCGATGCGCTCGCCGGCCCCGCCCGCACCCCGGAGCAGGTCTGCCGCACACTGCTGGAGACACTCCTCCCCTCCGGTCCCCAGGACGATGTGGCGCTACTGGTCGCCCGCACCCGCGCCCTGGACGGCAAGCAGGTGGCGCGGTGGGACCTGCCGGTCGACCCGGCCGCCGTCTCCGGTCTGCGCTCGGCGGTGACCGGGCAACTCGCCGACTGGGGGCTGGAGGAGCTGGCGTTCGCCACCGAACTGGCCGTCAGCGAGCTGGCCACCAACGCCATCCGCTACGGCGGTCCGCCGATCCAGGTACGACTGCTCCGTGACCGCGCGCTGGTCTGCGAGGTCACCGACGGCAGCAGCACCTCGCCGCGGCTGCGCCGTGCCAAGAGCACCGACGAGGGCGGCCGGGGTCTGTTCCTGGTCGCACAGCTCACCCATCGCTGGGGCACCCGGTACACCGGCGACGGCAAGGTCATATGGGCCGAGCAGCCTTACCCGTGACGCCTCGCCGTGCGGCCCCGGAGCGGTGCCTCCCGCTGCCGTGTCCGGAGCATTCCCGTCCGGTGCGCAAAGAGCGTCCGCGCGCCTCCACGGGACAGGCCCATTTATGGAGTATCGACCTACCTGTGGTGACGTCTTGGTGAACAATGACCATCCTGGGGACAGGTGCGGCTGCCGCCGTCGGCCGGATGGGGTGAGGGGCATGCAGGAGCCGAGGCTCGGGGTCGCCGTGGTGACCATGGGGAACCGTCCCGACGAAGTCGACGCCCTGCTCGAGTCCGTCGCCAAGCAGGACCTCGCCCCCGACCGCATCGTGATCATCGGCAACGGGTGCCGGCTGCCCGAGTTCGCCGGCCGCCTCGACCTGCCCGGCGAGGTCACCACCGTCGAGGTCGAGGACAACCTCGGCTGTCCCGGCGGCCGCAACGTCGCCATCGCCGCCCTGCGCGCGTTCGGCGACGTGGACGTCGTCGTCGAACTCGACGACGACGGAGTGCTCGTCGACGTCGAGGTGTTCCGGCAGGTCCGGGATCTGTTCGCCGCCGAACCCCGCCTCGGCATCGTCGGCTTCCGGATCGCCGACGAACGCGGTGTGACCCAGCGTCGGCACGTGCCGCGCGTCGGCAACGCCGATCCGATGCGCGGGGGTTACGTCACCGGGTTCCTCGGCGGCGGCCATGCCCTGCGCATGGACATGCTCGCCGAAACCGGCGACTGGCCCGCCGAGTTCTTCTTCGCGCACGAGGAGACCGACCTCGCCTGGCGGGCCGCCGACGCCGGCTGGCGGATCCTCTACGCCCCCGAGTTGCTCCTCCAGCACCCGAGGACCTCACCCGCCCGGCATGCCGTCTACTTCCGGGTCACCGCCCGCAACCGGGTCTGGCTGACCCGCCGTCGGCTGCCGTTGCCGCTGATCCCGGTCCACCTGGGCGTCTGGATACTGATCACGCTGCTGCGCACCCGGTCGGGCGGCGGCCTGCGCGCCTGGTTCGCGGGCTTCGTCGAGGGAATACGCGAACCGGCCGGGGAACGCCGACCCATGCGCTGGCGCACGGTCTGGCAACTCACGCGCCTGGGCCGCCCACCCGTCGTCTGACCCGGAGTCCGTTCCGGAGACGGGACGAGGGCCCCGGTCGATCACCTCCGCCGACCGGAACCCTCTCGCGTCCCCGGATCCAGGCCTGCGGCGACACTCCCCCGAGTTACGCGATCTACGCGTGCGCCGTCGGACCCGGTCCGATGCGAAGATCACATCAGTGCTCGCCAACGGATCGCTAACATGTGGCCAGCGGTTCTCCCGGAGGTCGCGAACCGGTTGGCCTGAAGCCGTCGTACGACTCCGGGGGCAGGCCGGAAACCCAGCGGATTCCGGCTCCGACCGGCACAGAGAAGGTGGCGGGAAGTCATCCCCTCCGGGATGGAATTCCGCCAGGACCCAGGACCGGCGGGTACCTCCGCCGTGCGGGAAGGCGATGGGCGGAGTGATGCGGCGGTACGAGCTGCGGTTCGGACTGCTGGGACCTCCGGTCCTCTACGACGCGTCCGGCGTACGCCCCATCGGCAGCCCCAAGGTGCGCGCACTGCTTGCCGCGCTGCTGCTGGAGGCCGGGCGGGTGGTCTCCGTCGAGTCGCTCAGGGAGGCGCTGTGGGACGGGGCGCCCCCGGTGTCGGCGCGTGCCTCGCTGCACAACCACGTCGCCCGGCTGCGCCGTCTCCTCGACGACCCGGAACGGCTGCGGGCCGTACCGCCCGGATATCTGCTGCGTGTCGACGACGGTGAACTGGACGTCGACGTGTTCGACGCCCGGGTGGCCCAGGCGCGCGCGGCGCACGGCCGGCGGGAGTGGGCGCCGGTGCTGCGCGCCTGCGCCGAGGCGCTCGCGCTTTGGCGCGGCAGCCCGCTCGGCGGCCTCCCCGCGGAATTCGGCGGCTTCGCCTTCGTGCAGCGCCTGGAGGAGGCCCGGCTGCTTCTGCTGGAGTGGTACTACGACGCGGAGCTCGCCCTCGGCGGGTCCCGACTGGGCGGGGTCGTACCGGAATTGGCGGCACTCGTCGCGCAGCATCCGCTCCGCGAGGCCTACCACCGCCAGCTGATGCTCGCCCTCCACCGCACCGGCCGCCAGGCCGAGGCCCTCGCCGTCCACCGCGACCTGCGCAACCGCCTGAGAGACGAACTGGGCATCGAACCGGGCCCGTCGGTACGCCGGGCCCATGTGGAGGTGCTGCGGGGGAGCGGTGCGGTGGGGGAGGGACTGCCGGGGGAGGGGGCGCCGTCCGAAGGCGTGTCCGGCGGAGGGGCCTCGGACGAGGGTGCGCCGGACGAAGGTGCCGGGGGCGGGGCGGGTGCGGGCCGGTGGGGGCTGGCCGCGCAGTTCCCCGCGCCCCTGAGGGGCGCGTCAACGAGCCGTCGGCCGAAAGCCGAAGGCACCGATGAACGAGCGGAGTCCGCCGGAGTCATGGCCGGACCCGCCACCCCTGCATCTACGCGCGACAACTCCCCGTCCCCCCGCCCCGCCCAACTCCCCCCACCTCCAGCACACTTCACCGGCCGCATCACCGCCGCCGAACAGCTGACCCGAGCCCTGGCTCCCCCACCCCCGCCCCACTCCACCGCCCGCGAGGAGTCGGCCAGCGCTCTCACTCCGCCGCTCCCGTCCCGCTCCGTCGACCGCACCGCCGCCTGCGAGGAGTCGGCCAGCGCTCTCACTCCGCCGCCCCCGGCCCACCTCACCGACCGCACCACCACCCGCGAGGGACTGACCCCCGCCCCCACCGATCCCCATCCCCCCGCAGCCGCCGACGGTGATTTCGCCCCACAGGGGCCACCCGCACCCGACTACGAAACTGTCATGGGTGGTGCGGGTGGGAAGACAACACACGCCGAAGGCGAAGCCGAGGCCAAGGTCACTCTCACCCCCGCCGTCACCGTCATCAGCGGCATGGCCGGCGTCGGCAAGAGCGCCCTCGCGCTCCACGTCGCCCACCACCTGCGGGACCGTTTCCCCGACGGCCAGCTCTACGTCAACCTGCACGGCGCCACCCCCGGCATGCCCCCGCTCGCCCCCGGCCAGGCCCTCGCCGCGCTGCTGAGAGACCTCGGCGCCGACCCCCGGCACATCCCAGAACACCCCGACGCCGCCACCGCGTTGCTGCGTTCCCTGCTCGCCCCCACCCGCACCCTGCTGCTCCTCGACGACGCCGCGAACGCCGCCCAGGTACGGCCGCTGCTCCCCGGCGGCCCCGGCTGCGCCGTGATCGTCACCAGCCGTTCGCCGCTCACTGCGCTCGACGGTGCCCACCGCTTCCCGCTCGGGCCGCTGACCGGCGAGGACAGCGCCGCGCTGCTGCGCGCGGTCAGCGGGCGGGACGAGATCGACGCCGGTCACCCCCTGGTCGGCCTCACCGGCCGGCTCCCGCTGGCCCTCCGCGTCGTGGCCGCCCGGCTGGCCGCCCGCCGCGCCCTCACCCCCGAGGCACTGGCCGGTCAACTCGCCGCCAACGAGGACAGGTTGCGGCACCTCGAATACGACGACCTGAGCGTCCGGCGCTCCCTCGCCGTCGCCCATGACGCCCTCGCCGCCTCCGACCGCGCCCCCGACCGCGACGCCGCCCTCGTCCTGCCCCACCTCGGCGCCCTCGACCTGCCCACCTACGGCGCCCCCCTGATCGCCCGGCTCACCGGCACCGACGAGCGCCGTGCCGAGGCCGCCCTGGACCGCCTGGTCGACGTGGCCCTCCTGGAGGAGACCGCGTACGGCCGCTACACCCCGCACGACCTGGTGCGGGACTTCGCCCGCGAGCTGGCCGGAGGGGCCGGCGGCACCGATCGCACCGAGGCCGCCCTCACCGCCCTGCGCTGGTTCGCCGCCGTCGCCGACCGCGCCCTGGTCGCGATCCTCGAACCCGGACTCGACCAGGGCGACCGCCGCCGTCCCACCACCGCCCAGCCTCCCGAACACCAGCCGTACGCCGCCGCTCTGCCGGCGTTCGAGCACGCCGAGCACGCCTTCGCCTGGGGCGACATGGAGCTGGAGAACATCGTCGCCCTGGTGGCGCGGTACGCCGACACCGCCGACACACGGATCAGCGCCTACCTCTCCACGCTCGTCCGGCTCCTCTACCCCTACGTCCTGCGCAGCGGCCGGGTCGCCGAGATGGAGGTGCTCGGCACCGCCGCCCTGGCCGCCGCCCGGCGCCTCGGCGACGAACCCGCCGAGGCCTACGCCCTGGGCGACCTCGCGGGCCTGCGCTTCCTGACCGGCCGCCAGCGGGAGGCCCTCGCCCTGACCGACGGGGCGCTGGCCCTGTGGCGGCGGCTGGGCGAGGCGTCCTGGATCCGGCGCGGCCTGAACAACCGGGGGCTGCTCCTCGAGGGGCTCGGCCGGTACGACGAGTCGGGCGAGGCACTGCGGCAGAGCCTGGACTACTCCCGGCAGCTGAACGACCCCTACGGCGAGGCCGTCACCCACAGCCACCTCGGCAACCTCCACGAGCACACCGACCCGCGCGCAGCCATCGAGCAGCACCGGCGCTCACTGGCCATCGGGGATGCGATCGGCGCCGTCATCCTGCAGCACTCGGCGCACTGCAACATCGGCTACGCCCACCTGAGCCTCGGCGAACCGGCGGCCGCCGCCGCGCACTTCGAGGAGAGCCTGCGCATCCTCGGCGGCCACGGCGACTGGCACGGCGAGTCCCAGACCCGGCTCGGCCTGGTCCGTGCGCTGCGCGCCCTCGGCCGTACCGAACGCGCCCACCGCGAGTGCGCCGAACTCCTGCACCGCGCCGACGCCCGCGCCGACCGCTACAGCGGCGGTCTCGCCCGCCACCAGCTCGGTCTGCTCCTGCGCGAGCAGGGGCGGGCCGGCGAGGCGTACGGCGTCTGGCGCGAGGCCCTCACCGCCCTGGACGGCACGGACGAGCCGGACGTCCTCGCCGAGCTGCGCGACCTGCTGGCACCCGGTGACCGAACCGACCGAACCGACCGAACCGACCGATCCGACCGGCCCGACTGATGTGCCTGATCCGGCTGTTCACTTCGCGTCGGCATAGCACTCCACCACCGCCGTCGTGAACGGGAACCGCACCGGCGTCTGCCCGAACGTCAGCCGTCCCGCCAGGTCGGCCGCCTCCCGTATCGCCGCCACGACCGTCTCGGTCTCCTTCTCGGGACAGTGCACGATCACCTCGTCGTGCTGGAAGAAGACCAGCTCGGCCGCCATGTCCGCGCAGGTCCGGCGCAGTGCCGCGAGCATCAGCAGGGCCCAGTCGGCGGCGCTGCCCTGGACCACGAAGTTGCGCGCGAAACGGCCCCGGGCCCGGGAATTGGTGGAGGCGTACCCCGGCACCCAGCCCTCGGCCGCCTGCTCCTCCGGCTCCTCCTGGGGCATCCCCGCCTCCTCCGTGCCGTCGCCCGCGCCGGTCGCCGGCGGACAGGTCCGGCCCAGCCAGGTGCGCACCAGCCGGCCCTCCTCGCCCGCCCGCGCCGCCTCGTCGACGTAGGCCACCGCCTTGGGGAACCGGCGGCGCAGCGCGGCCAGGTTCTTCAGGCCGTCGCCGGAGGTCTGGCCGTAGACCGCGCCGAGGACGGCGAGCTTGGCCTGCGCGCGGTCGCCGGAGAAGGCGCGGTCGGAGACGGACTGGTAGAGGTCGGTCTCCCGCCCGGCGACCTCCATCAGCCCGGGGTCGCGGGAGATCGCCGCCAGTACGCGCGGTTCCATCTGGTCGGCGTCGGCCACGACCAGTCGCCAGCCGGGGTCGGCGACCGCGGCCCGCCGGATCACCTTGGGGATCTGGAGGGCGCCCCCGCCGTTGGTCACCCAGCGCCCGGTGACCGTACCGCCCGCGTGGAACTCGGGCCGGAACCGGCCGTCGCGCACCCAGTCCTGGAGCCAGCTCCAGCCGTGCGCCACCCAGATCCGGTACAGCTTCTTGTATTCGAGGAGCGGTTCCACGGCCGGGTGGTCGATGCCCGACAGCTCCCAGCGGCGGGTCGACTTCACCTTGATCCCGGCCTGGGCGAAGGCCTTGACCACATCGGCCGGGAGGTCAGGGCGCACCCGCCTGCCGAACGCGGCCGACACCTCGTCGGCCAGCTCGGCCAGCCGGCGCGGCTCGCCGCCGCCCGCGTACCGCTCGCCGAGCAGTTCGCGCAGCACCTCGCGGTGCACCTCGGCGCTCCAGGGCAGGCCCGCGCGGTTCATCTCGGCGGCGACCAGCATCCCCGCCGACTCGGCGGCGGTCAGCAGCCGCATCCGGTCCGGGTGCTCGGCCCGGTCGTGCCGGCGCTGCTGCTCGGCGTAGACCGCGAGCAACTCGTCGAGCGTCAGGCGGGCGGTGCCCTGCGGCTCGAACAGCGGGGACTGCGCGCCCGGTTCGGCCGCGCGCGGCGGCGGGTCGGGCGGTACGGGGCCGCCGCGGAGGCGGGCCAGGGCGGCGGCGGCCGAGTGCGGCTCGCCGGACCGTCCCTCGTGGCCCAGCAGAAGTGTCTCGGCGTCCTCGATGTCGTAGCACCGCTCGACTCGCACCCCCGTGGCGAGCAGACGCGGGTAGACCTCGGCGGTCGACCGCCACACCCAGCGTGTTACCTCCGGGCGGCCCCTGACCGCCCCGGCGAGATCGGGCTCCCGCCGCACCGGCCCGGCGGGCAGCCCGTCCGGGCCGAGGGGGGCGACGTCCACGCCACCGTCCTCGGCCGGAGCGAGAGCCCACCGGTCGGTCATGCTGCGAGTCTGGCACCCGCCACTGACAATCGCCCTGACCTGCGGATTCAGTGTTTCGATGGACAGTTCAGCCCGCCCCGCCCGCCTCCGCCCCGCCCTCCTCCGGCTTGCCGGCCGCCGCCTCTGCCGCTCCCGCCGCCTCCGCCGCCGCGTTCTTCTGCTCCCGCAGCAGTCCCAGCACCTTGGCGATGTACTCCTCGGTCGCGGGCTTGGTGATGCCCAGGTCGCTGAGGACGCCGTCGCCGTTCTCGTGCTCCAGGAGGGCCAGCAGCAGGTGTTCGGTGCCGATGTAGTTGTGGCCGAGGCGGAGGGCCTCGCGGAAGGTGAGTTCGAGGGCCTTCTTGGCTTCCGGGCCGTAGGGGACGAGGTCGGGGACGTCGTCCGCGGCCGGTGGGAGCGCGGCCGTCGCCGCCTGGCGCACGGTGTCCAGCAGGACGCCCTGCGCGAGGATCGCCTTCGCCGCGATGCCGTCCGGCTCGGCCAGCAGGCCGAGGACCAGGTGCTCGGGGCGGCCCTCGGGGTTGCGTGCCGCGAGTGCCTCGTTGTGGGCCGCCATGACCACGTTCCGCGCGCGCAGGGTGTAGCGGTCGAAGCCCTGGCTGGGGTCGAGGGCGGCGGACTCCTTCGGCACGAAGCGTTTCTGTGCCGCCTGCCGGGTGACGCCCATGCTCTTGCCGATGTCGGTCCAGGACGCGCCCGAGCGCCGGGCCTGGTCGACGAAGTGGCCGATCAGGTGGTCGGCCACGTCGCCCAGGTGATCGGCGGCGATCACCGCGTCCTGGAGCTGGTCGAGGGGTTCGGGGTGCACCTTCTTGATCGCCGCGATGAGGTCGTCGAGGCGCACGGATGCCGTGATGTTCGGGTCGGTAGCCATGTGTCAACCATAGGTTGACACCCTATGGCTGTCAACCGTGGGTTGACAGTCCGATGGAAAGTGAACCCGACGGCGAGGACCGGACAGTTGTCCACAGGGTGTGGACAGCCGCCGACCGCCGTCGGCGCCGCATGGCACGATCGACACGTGACCAGCAGCCAGCCCACCACCGTCGACCGAGCCTTCCAGAGCGCCCTGTACGACGACACCGACTCCGGCCTCGACACGGGCGCGTCCCTCCTCGCGGCCGATTCCGGCGCGGACGGGGAACTCGCGCACCGGGGCCGGGAGTTCGTCGCGGCGGCCTGGCGGCGCGGCTGGCAGCCCGCCGACGTCGTACGACTGGTACGGCGCGAGCTGGACGACCCGCACGTCCGGCTCGCCACCGGGCTGATCCGGGCGCAGGCGCCGGACGACCGGCCGCGCGGCCCCCGCTGGCGGGCGCAGCTGGACGCACTGCCGGCAGCGGACGGCCACGCGCGCGTGGGCGACCGCTTCTCGCACGCCACCGCCGTCCTGGAGCTGTACCGGCTGCTGCTGCGGCTGCCCGCGCTGGAGCCCCTCGACGAGCCCGGCCCCCGCGCGGCCGCGCACCGGCCGGAGTCCCGCATGCTCACCCGGATCCGCGCGCTGCTCGCCAAGGCCGAGGCGACCGGCTTCCCGGAGGAGGCGGAGGCGCTCAGCGCCAAGGCGCAGGAACTGATGGCCCGGCACAGCGTCGACGAGGCGCTGCTCGCCGCGGGGGCGCCCGCGCCGGACACTCCGGGTGCCTGCCGGATCGGGGTCGAGCCGCCGTACGAGCAGGCCAAGGCGGTACTGCTGGACGCGGTCGCCACCGCCAACCACTGCCGCGCGGTGTGGAACGAACCGCTGGCCTTCTCCACGGTCGTCGGCTTCGAAGCGGACCTGGAGGTGGTCGAGCTGCTCCACACCTCGCTGCTGGTGCAGGCCACGCACGCGATGACGAAGGCGGAGGCCGCGCAGCGGGCGGGCGGCCGCAAGCGTACGAAGACCTTCCGCCAGTCCTTCCTGGCCGCCTACGCCCACCGCGTCGGCGACCGCCTCAGAGCGACGGCACGGGCGGCCGAGACCGAGGCGCCCCAGACCCTCCTCCCGGTCCTGGCCACGAGAGAGCTGGCCGTGACCGACCGCATGCACCAGATGTTCCCCGACACCACCACGACCCGCCTGCGCGGAGCCACCGACGAGGCCGGCTGGACAGCGGGCACAAGGGCAGCGGACCAGGCCCAGGTCCGCTCACACCCTCAAATACCCTGAGCCTCAAGGGCCCGGCCTCAACGCGCCCCGAAGGAGGCGCCCCGTAAGGGGCGCGGGGAACTGCGCGCTCAACCCCCACCGGAGGTGCGCCGAATCCCGACCGGGAGCGCCCGTAGGGGGCGCGGGGCTGTGTCGATATGCGGCTGCCGCCGCGTGGGCGCGAGAACCCCCCCACCCGCGGTCAGCCGAAACCCGACCGCACCGCCCCCGAACCCTTGCCGTCAGTCCCCCGCCTGCTGGAACGTCCCCACCGCGGCGTTTGGCTCCTCCGCCGTCCCCTTGCCCGCAACCGCGCCGTACTTCCACGGGAAGCTCTGCGTCGCGTCGCTCCCCGGCAGGGACACCGTCATCGACGTCGCCGCGAGGCTCGCCTTGTCGCCGTCCTTGCCCCGCACATAACTGACCGAGAACGTCGCGGAGTCGCCCTTGGCGAGCTTCAGCTTGTCGGTCTTGGCACCCGACTGCGCGGCAACCGCCGCCGACGTGCCGCCCGCCTTCAGCGTCACGCCGGCGAACCCGTCGAGCGTGCACGGCGCACTCTGGTTGGTGATGGACACCGGCACCTCGCCGGTGTCCCCCGTGGTCGGCGCGACGCTCGCGGAGCCGACCTGGACGGAGACCTTGCCGATCTCGCAGGCCGAGCTGTTCTTGCCGCTGGAGCCCGAGCCGCCGTTGCCGCAGGCGGTCAGGGCGAGGGCGGCGGCGAGGGTGGTGACGGTGAGCGGAATGACGCGCATGAGCAGATCCCCATCGAGGTCGTGACGGTGTCCGAGCATCATCACGCCCCGGCCCGGCCGCCGCGCGCCCGCCCCCGTCCTCGACCGCTCCACGACGCGTTCCCACAGCCCCGCGCAGGCCGGTGGGAACCGGGAAAACAGACCGCTCGACGGCCGGATACGGCCCTACTGCCCAAGGCTCGCCGTCGGCAGCCCCGACGGCAGCTTGCCGCCCTCGGCCTTGGTGTAGGTCTCCTCACCCGATTTTCCGGACCAGGTGACCTTCATGCCGCTCTTGCTGACCGAGTCGACCATTCCGGTGACCCGGTCCTTGCTGCCGTCCGTGCAGGTGAGATGGATCATCCGCATCCCGGCCTCCTCGCCGGCGGTCCCGGTGCACACGGATCCACCGGTCTCGAAGAGCCCGGCCTCCTTGCCGGTGACCACCAGGGCGACGATCTTGCCGCCGCTCGTGGTGATCCAGCTGCCCTGGAGCGCGTCGGAGGAGGCCGTGGAGCCGTCCGAACCGGCCGTGGCGGTGGCGGCCGCGGACGACGTGTCCGACGGGGTGGCCGAGGAGTCGCTGCCGGAGTCACCGCCACTGCACGCGGTCAGCGCGAGCGCGCCCACCAGCCCCGCGGCGGCGGCCATGATCCGCAGAGCCGACCGCGTGCCCGCCACGGCCGTCTCCACCGCAGCCGTCTCCGGCACAGCCGTTTCCACCGCAGCCGTCTCCGCCGTCTCCATGTGCGTCGTAGCCGTACTCGCCGTAGCCGTGGTCACCGCAACGCTCCCGAGCTCTAGGGGGTCGGCCGCCCGGCCGCCCCGGACGACAGCGGCAAGCTACCAGCACTCGCCACGGGGATCCGGGTGCGCCAGGTAGGTATCCGCTGTGGGCCCGACCCGGCGGATTCACCCATGACAGGGCGAACCCACGGAAGCAACCGCGCGGACGGCCGTCCGTCCGGCCGCCGTCGCGCACGCGCGCGAGGCGCTCGCCTCCGGCGGCTGCCCGCGCAGCTCACGCCCGGCGCCGAGGCGCTCGGCCGCGGTCGAGGACGGCCGCGGCGGGATCTCCGTCAGCCCGGCCCCGCGGACGCCCCGCCGCGCGGCGGCCTCCCGCCTCGTCCGCTCTTCGCGCTCCCGCTCTTCTTCGCCATATCGGTGCTCCGTCCCCGCCGGACCTTCACCGGCGTCGTCGACGTGCGGGTTCTCGCCCACGGCAGGGAGCGGATGCCCTCCGTCCGGTGGTCCGGTCCCGATCCGGTCAATCTCGCTCACCGGACCATCACATGGACACCGGAACACGGGAGCCGAGGTACGCGTCTTTCCCTAGTGCACGAAGGATTCGATCCGGGCGGTCCCGCGCGGCTGTCGGCGCGAGGGATCATGGGCGGGGGGCTGGCGGTCGCATGTCCTGCGGAGACTGGGGCAGACGCTGGAACGGGTTGAGTAAAGCGGACGTCAAAGCTGTAACCGCAGGAACACCCCCCGTGCACGTGCATCTGCTCATGCATCTGCACGTGAACAAGGTTATGATCCGGGTCAGTTGACCGCTGCATCAATGGCATCAATGGTCACATCAGCCAGTTAGTGCACCACCGGGGAGCGACCTGTGAACCTCGACGTTGACGGCGTGTACGGGGGGTTTGACGTGTACAACGGCATGGCTGCCACGCAGCTGGACGGAGTGGCCTGGCAGAAGAGCAGGCACAGCAACTCGCAGGGCTCCTGCGTGGAGTTCGCCCGGCTGCCGGGCGGCGACGTGGCGGTCCGCAACTCGCGCTTCCCGGACGGGCCGGCGCTCGTCTACACGCGCGCCGAGATCGAGGCGATGCTCCTCGGTGTCAAGGACGGCGAGTTCGACCACCTGATCACGAGCTGACGGCGGCCATACCCGGGGCAATCCGGTGCGTTCGGTGCACAACGCGCGGTAACGCGCGTAGAAACCCGGCGTCCGAAGACGCCGGGTCCGTCACTCGGCGGACTGGAGCCGGAACAGCGCCCACACGACCTTGCCGCTCAGGGTGCCCGCCAGCGGGTGCCAGCCCCAGCTGTCGCTGAAGGAGTCGACCAGGAAGAGCCCGCGGCCCGACTCCGCCGAGAAGTCGTCGGATTCACGGGGGGTGGGGGTCTCGTGGCTGGGGTCGCGCACCGCGCACACCAGCCGTCCGGTCCACCGCATCAGGTGCAGCCGCACCGCCGGCCCGTGCGGCCCGGCGAGGCAGTCGGCCTCGCCGGGGGTCGCGTGCCGCAGCGCGTTGGTGACGAGCTCCGAGACGACCAGGCAGACGTCGTCGAAGCGGTCGCCGACGTCCCACTGGCCGAGCGTTCTCCGGGTGAACTGGCGGGCTTCGCGCACCGCTTCGTAGCGGGCCGGCAGGGCGCAGGAGGCGGCGTTGGACACGGCCGCGGGATCAAGCGGCGGAAGGCCCTGCCGTAATGGCTTGAGCATGGTCGATCCATTCGTCCCCATGCGAGGCACTCCCCGGAATTCGCGGTCGTTGCGATGCAGCGGTGGCGCGGGACCATGGTTTCGGATGCGCACAGCAGATGCAAGGGCAGATGCACGTGCACGCGACCGAATTGGACCCTCCCGTACCGCTTGTTGGCCATTTTTTCCGCCAACTTGTTGTCCTTGGCTCACTACCTGCTTGCAACTTCCTGCGCTTAAACTTTGGCCGCTTTCCGTTTCCGTAACCGGACGAGTACTGCTCGAAGTGTTTTAGTGGCAGACTGCGGGCCCTGAAGACGGTTGGGGAGGCTGGCGAACGTGAGCGCGGGAGAGCCCGGATCGGTGGTGCGGCGAATGCTGCTCGGCTCGCAACTCAGGCGGCTGCGTGAGGCCCGGGGGATCACGCGCGAGGCCGCCGGGTACTCGATCCGTGCCTCCGAGTCGAAGATCAGCCGCATGGAGCTGGGTCGCGTGAGCTTCAAGACGAGGGACGTGGAAGACCTGCTGACGCTGTACGGCATCACCGACGAGGCCGAACGCGAACAGCTCCTCTCCCTTGCCCGGGAGGCCAACGTCGCGGGCTGGTGGCACAGTTACTCCGACGTCCTGCCGACCTGGTTCCCCACCTATGTCGGCCTGGAGGGCGCGGCGCATCTGATCCGCGCCTACGAGGTGCAGTTCATCCACGGCCTCCTCCAGACCGAGGAGTACGCACGCGCGGTGGTACGGCGCGGTATGAAGGGGGCCAGCGAGGCCGACGTCGAACGGCGGGTCACGCTGCGGCTGGAGCGGCAGAAGTATCTGGTGGCCGAGAACGCACCCGACTTCCACATCGTCCTCGACGAGGCCGCCCTGCGCCGGCCCTACGGCGATCGCGAGGTGATGCGCGGTCAGCTCCAGCACCTGGTGGAGATGTCCGAGCGGCCCAACGTACGGCTCCAGATCATGCCGTTCAGCTTCGGCGGGCACTCCGGGGAGGGCGGCTCGTTCACCGTCCTGAGCTTCCCCGAGTCCGACCTGTCCGACGTGGTCTACCTGGAACAGCTCACCAGCGCCCTCTACCTCGACAAGCGCGAGGACGTCGCCCAGTACGAGCAGGCACTGAAGGAACTCCAGCAGGACAGCCCCGGGCCTGACGAGAGCCGGGACCTGCTGCGCGGGCTGCTGCAGCTGTCGTAGATATATCGATGCACCTGGGGATTTCCCTAGATCATCGAACTGACGCCCCAACTCCTGTGTGACGCAAGTACCATGACGCGTGATCAGACCGTGATGTGGATGTGGACCGGGTGTCCGCATCGACTGCCGTCGCAGCAGGGGATCGAGGGATCACATGTCGTCCTATTTCACCGACCTGGCCCAGCAGTACATCGACGGCGAGTGGCGCCAGGGGACCGGTTCCTGGGACATCATCGACTTCAACCCGTACGACGGCGAGAAGCTCGCGTCGATCACGATAGCCGCGGTCGAGGAGATAGATCAGGCCTACCAGGCCGCCGCGCGCGCCCAGAAGCAGTGGGCCGCCACCAATCCCTACGCCCGCCGCGCCGTGTTCGAGAAGGCCCTGCGCCTCATCGAGGAGCGCGACGCCGAGATCACCGAGGCGATCATCGCCGAGCTCGGCGGCACCCGTCTGAAGGCCGCCTTCGAGCTGCACCTCGCCAAGGAGTTCCTGCGCGAGTCGATCCAGTGGGCACTGCGCCCCGAAGGCCGGATCCTGCCCTCCCCGGTGGACGGCAAGGAGAACCGCGTCTACCGCGTGCCGGTCGGTGTCGTGGGCGTGATCAGCCCCTTCAACTTCCCCTTCCTGCTGTCGATCAAGTCGGTCGCCCCGGCGCTCGCGCTCGGCAACGCCGTGGTCCTCAAGCCGCACCAGAACACCCCGATCGTCGGCGGCACCCTGGTCGCGAAGATCTTCGAGGACGCGGGCCTGCCCGGCGGTCTGCTCAACGTCGTCGTCACGGACATCGCGGAGATCGGCGACGCCTTCATCGAGCACCCGGTCCCGAAGGTCATCTCCTTCACCGGCTCCGACAAGGTCGGCCGGCACGTGGCCACCGTCTGCGCCTCGCTCTTCAAGCGCACGGTGCTCGAACTGGGCGGCAACAGCGCGATCGTGGTCCTCGACGACGCCGACATCGACTACGCGGTCGACGCGGCGGTCTTCAGCCGGTACGTCCACCAGGGCCAGGTCTGCATGGCCGCCAACCGAGTCCTGGTCGACCGCTCGATCGCGGACGAGTTCACCGAGAAGTTCGTCGCCAAGGTGAGGACCCTCAAGGCCGGCGACCCGAGCGACCCGCAGACCGTCATCGGCCCCCTGATCAACTCCCAGCAGGCGGAGTCGGTTTCGGCCACCGTCCAGCAGGCCGTCGCCGAGGGCGCCACCGCCCTGGTGCACGGCAGGACCACCGACAACCTGGTCGAGCCGTCCGTCCTCACCGGCGTCCCGGCCGACTCCGACCTGCTCCGGCAGGAGGTCTTCGGCCCGGTCGCCTTCCTCATCCCGTTCGACGGCGAGGAAGAGGCCGTACGCCTGGTCAACGACACCCCCTACGGCCTCAGCGGCGCGGTCCACACCGGCGACGTCGAGCGGGGCGTGGCCTTCGCCAAGCAGATCGACACCGGGATGTTCCACGTCAACGACGGCACCGTGCACGACGAGCCGGTCGTCCCCTTCGGCGGCGAGAAGCACTCGGGGATCGGCCGTCTGAACGGCGAGACGACCGTGGAGTCCTTCACCACCCTGAAGTGGATCTCGGTACAGCACGGCCGGAGCGGCTTCCCGTTCTAGCTCCGGAAGTTCCTCGGCCACGACGGGCCCTTTAGGACGCGATCTGTCCTAAAGGGCCCGTAGCTTCGGTCGGGTCAGGGCAACACGACCCGAGGAAAGGCGGCCGGTCATGGTCACTCACGTTCGCGCGGAAGTGCAGGGCGACGAGCGCGGAGCACTGCTCTCCTTCATCGCGGAACAGCGCGGCGGCATTCGCCGGGCGCTGCTCGGCCTGACGGACGAGCAGGCGGCGAGCAGGCCGAGCGCGAGCGAACTGTCCCTGGCGGGTCTGCTCAAGCACGCCGCCGAGGTCGAGCAGAGCTGGATCGCCCGGGCGAAGCAGGAGCCGCCGGCGATCGAGCGGGACCAGTCGAACTGGCACGAGACCTTCCAGCTGGTCGGCGACGAGACGGTGGCCTCCCAGCTCGCGTACTGGGAGCAGGTCGCCGCCGAGACCGAGAAGTTCATCCGCTCGGTCCCCAGCCTCGACGACACCTTCCCGCTCCCGCCGCAGCCCTGGTTCCCGCCGGAGGGCCGGGTCTCCATGCGCTGGGTCTGCCTCCACCTGATTCGCGAGACCGCCCGCCACGCGGGCCACGCCGACATCATCCGCGAGTCCCTGGACGGGAAGACGGCCTTCGAACTGGTGGCGCTGGAACAGGATTCCTAGATCCTGCTCAGTGGTGGAAGCTGGTGGCCGCCCCCTTGTCCTGGATCAGCGGGTGCGGCTGCCGGCGCAGTTCGGGCAGCAGCCGGGTCAGGTCCTCGACGAACAGGTCGGCCAGGTCCTTCGAGAAGCCGTTGCGGCACACCACCCGCAGCACCGAGAGGTCCTCCCGGTTCGCCGGGAAGGTGTAGGCCGGTACCAGCCAGCCGCCCTCGCGCAGCCGCCGGGAGACGTCGAAGACGTCGTACGAGGTCACGTGGTCGGCGGTCGTGAAGGCGAACACGGGCAACTCGTCGCCCCGCGTCAGCAGCCGGAAGTCGCCGAGCGCCTCGATGCGGTCGGCGAGCCCGGTCGCCACGTCCCGGGACGCCTGCTGCACCGCGCGGTAGCCGTCCCGGCCGAGCCGCAGGAACGTGTAGTACTGCGCGACCACCTGGGCGCCGGGGCGGGAGAAGTTGAGGGCGAAGGTGGGCATGTCGCCGCCCAGGTAGTTGACCCGGAAGACCAGTTCCTCGGGCAGTGCCTCCTTGTCCCGCCACAGCGCCCAGCCGACGCCGGGGTAGACCAGGCCGTACTTGTGCCCCGAGGTGTTGATCGACGCCACGCGCGGCAGCCGGAAGTCCCACACCAGGTCCTCGTCGAGGAAGGGCGCGATCATCCCGCCGGACGCGCCGTCCACATGGACCGGCACGTCGATCCCGGTGCGCTCCTGGAGGGCGTCCAGGGCCGCGCAGAGATCGGCGACCGGCTCGTACGACCCGTCGAAGGTGGAGCCGAGGATGGCGACGACCCCGATGGTGTTCTCGTCGCAGAGGTCGGCGGCGGCCTGCGGGTCCAGGTGGTAGCGCTCGCCCTCCATGGGGACGAACCGCGGCTCCACCTCCCAGAAGTTGCAGAACTTCTCCCAGCAGACCTGGACGTTGATGCCCATGATGAGGTTCGGGCGGCCCGTCTGCGTGGGGTTCCGCTTGCTCCAGCGGCGCTTCAGCGCCATCCCGGCCAGCATGCAGGCCTCGCTGGAACCGGTCGTGGAACAGCCGATGGTGTTGGCCGGATCCGGCGCGTTCCAGAGGTCGGCGAGCATCGCCACACAGCGCCGCTCCAACTCGGCGGTGCGCGGGTACTCGTCCTTGTCGATCATGTTCTTGTCGTCGCACTCCGCCATCAGGACCTTGGCCTGGGGCTCCATCCACGTGGTGACGAAAGTGGCCAGATTCAGCCGGGCGTTGCCGTCCAGCATCAGCTCGTCGTGCACCAGCTGGTAGGCCGTGGACGGCGGCAGCGGGCCGTCCGGCAGCCGGTGCGTGGGCGGGGCCTCGGCCATACCGGCGACCGGGTTCGCCTCACCGAAGAACGGGTTGACGGACATGGGTCGCTCTTGGTGTTTCTGGGAACCTTTGTGCAGCGGCATGGAGCGTGCCTCCTGGACGACATGAACGACTTGAACGACTTGAATGACTTGAGGGAATTCTCAAGGGTCAGCGCAGGGCCGTACCGTCCGCCCGCAACTGCATTCTCGGCCGCCCGGTCACCAGCAGCCACGCGGGCAGCGACGCGATGCACAGCAACGCGATGATGGTCGGCGAGGCCACGAGCACCGCGGCCGTGAACAGGCTCACCCAGCCCTGGCGGGTGACGGCCAACAGCATGCCCAACACGCCTGCCGCCACGCCCACCGAGGGCTGGACGGCGGGCACCAGGGCATGGGCGCACAACCCGAAGGCGGCGCCGATGAAAACCGACGGGAAGATCCGGCCGCCACGGAACCCGCAGGCGGCGGCCACCAGCAGGGCGGCCAGCTTCACGACGGTCATCAGGGCGAACTGTCCCGCCGACCAGCCCTCGGGATCCTTCGCGAGCTCCGCGACCTCGTCCAGCCCCTTGAAGAGCGTCAGGCTGCCGCCCAGCGCCCCCAGGAGCCCCAGCACGAGCCCGCCGGCCGGCAGCGCCACCATGGGGTGTCCGAGGCGCCGGAAGGCCCCGTGGACGAACGGGAAGGCCCCGACGGCGCACATGCCGAGCAGCGCGGCGGCGGGGGCGATCACCAGGGCCGCCAGCAGATCGGGCCAGCGCGTCCGGCCGAGCGCGGGCAGCCCGAGATCCAGGGTCGGACGGGCCATCAGCGCGGTCGTCATCGCGCCCGCCCCCGCGGCCATCAGCGGCCCGAAGAGGTTGTCCCACAGCGCACCCTTGAGCGGCTTCCCGGCCAGCGCCTCGGAGATCACCAGGGCCGCCGCCACCGGAGTGCCGAACAACGCGCCGAGCGTCGCCGCGTCGGCCAGCGCGGGCCACAGCGAGCCCGGCAGCCGGGGCATCGCGAGCCGCCCCAGCCACAGCGCGAGCCCGACATTGATGGCGATGAGCGGGTTCTCCGGACCGAGGCTCGGCCCGCCCGCCAGCATCAATACGGTCGCCAGCACCAGCCCCGGCAGCACGGCCGGCGGCAGCGCCACCGCCTCCAGGCCCAGGGTGGCCGGATCGGGCCCCGCGTGCCCGGGCACCTTCCACACCACCAGCCCCACCGCGATCCCGGTGGCCGTGAGCATCACCAGCATCCACAGCACCGAGTACCGTCCGATGCCGAGCGCGTCCGGCAGGTTGGTCCACAGCACGTGCTGCAACCGTTCGGCCAGCGAGCTCACCAGCACGAACAGCAGGCTGCTGCCGACACCGACGACCAGTGCGGGCAGGATCAGCGGCAGCAGGGCGCGCGGGGGGGCCGAGGGCGGGGTGGGGAGCGCCTGCCGCGCGGTGTCCTGGGCCACGGGCCCACGATAAGCGGGCAAAACCGACATAACATCCCGAATGATTCTGAAAGCCCCCCGTGGCACGGGCTTGCACCTCACGTGGCGTGAGGACCCAGGGTGGAGCACGGAAGGAAACGAGAAGGAGCGGACGTGAGCTACTCCGTGGGACAGGTCGCCGGTTTCGCCGGCGTGACCGTGCGCACCCTGCACCACTACGACGAGATCGGCCTGCTGGTGCCGGGCGAGCGCAGCGGCGCGGGACACCGGCGCTACGGCGACGCCGACCTCGACCGGCTCCAGAAGATCCTGTTCTACCGGGAGCTCGGCTTCCCGCTCGACGAGGTCGCGGCCCTGCTCGACGACCCGGACGCGGACCCCGGGGCACATCTGCGCCGGCAGCACGAACTGCTGACCGCCCGGATCGAACAGCTCCAGAAGATGGCCGCGGCCGTGGAACACGCCATGGAGGCACGCAGGATGGGCATCAACCTCACCCCCGAGGAACGCTTCGAGGTCTTCGGCGACAAGGACCCCGAGCAGTACGCCGAGGAGGCCGAGCAGCGCTGGGGCGGCACCGAGGCCTACGCCGAGTCGCAGCGCCGGGCCGCCCGGTACACCAAGGCCGACTGGCAGCGCATGAAGGCCGAGGTCGACGACTGGAGCGAGCGTTACGCCGCCCTGGTGACCGCGGCCGAGCCGCCGGCCGGTGAACGGGCCATGGATCTGGCCGAGGAGCACCGCCAGCACATCTCGGGCTGGTTCTACGACTGCCCGTACGAGATGCACCGCTGCCTCGCCGGCATGTACGTCTCCGACGAGCGCTTCAAGGCCTTCTACGACGCCATGGCCCCGGGCCTCGCCGACCACCTGAAGGAGGCCATCGAGGCCAACGCGGCCCGCCACACGGCGTGACTGCCTCTGCCGGCCACTCCTTGCCGGCTACTCCTTGTCGAGGATGACGGCGGTGCCGTACGCGCAGACCTCGGTCCCCGTGTCCGCCGCCTCGGTCACGTCGAACCGGAAGGCCAGCACGGCGTTGGCACCACGCGCGCGTGCCTGCTCGATCAGCCGCTCCATGGCCTGGTTGCGGGTCTGGACGAGCGTCTTCGTCAGCCCCTTCAGCTCACCGCCGATCATCGACTTCAGACCCGCGCCGATCTGACTGCCCAGGTGCCGGGAGCGCACGGTCAGCCCGAAGACCTCGCCGATGACCTCCCGCACCCGGTACCCGGGAACGTCGTTCGTGGTGACGACCAGCACATCGGCCTGCGGTCCCTGACCGCCGCCGTATTCTTCGATACCCATGTCCACAGCCATTCCCCAGGCCGGGCACAGTCCATCCAGGTTCCACCGGTGGAACCTGGGGCGGACACATTACGTTGATAGCTTTGTGCGCCCGCACAAGGAACCCGACGTGCCTTCCCCCCTCAGGAGCCCGGAACCGTGATGACGCTCGCCCTCGGCCCGAGCTGGCTGGATCCGAACAAACTTCTCGACTCGTTCGGCATCTGGGGCCTGCTCCTGGTCGTCTTCGCCGAGTCCGGCCTCCTTATCGGCTTCTTCCTCCCGGGCGACTCGCTCCTGTTCACCTGCGGCCTGCTGATCACCTCGCACCAGCTGGACTTCCCGCTCTGGGCCGCCATCGCCCTGATCTGCGTCGCCGCGATCCTCGGCGACCAGGCGGGCTACATGTTCGGCAAGAAGGTCGGCCCGTCGCTCTTCAACCGCCCGGACTCCCGCCTCTTCAAGCGGGAGAACGTCACCAAGGCGCACGAGTTCTTCGAGAAGCACGGCCCGAAGTCCCTGATCCTGGCCCGCTTCGTGCCGGTGATCCGCACGTTCACCCCGATCATCGCCGGCGTCAGCGGCATGGCCTACCGCTCGTTCCTCACCTTCAACGTCATCGGCGGCGTCATGTGGGGCGCCGGCGTCACCCTGCTCGGCTCCTGGCTCGGCAAGATCGACTTCGTCAAGAACAACATCGAGGCGATCCTGATCCTGATCGTCCTCGTCTCGGTGGTCCCGATCATCATCGAGTTCCTGCGGGCCCGCGCGAAGGACAAGAAGGCGCCCCGCACCCAGCAGCCGCTCCAGCAGCAGCCGGCCCCGCCGATGATGGACGACGCGACGACCCAGCTCCGCCGCATCGAGCCGACGTACACCCCGCAGCAGCAGTACGGCCAGCAGCCCCAGCCCCAGCCCCAGTACGGCCAGCACCCCCAGCAGCAGTACGGCCAGCAGCCGTACTACGACCAGGGCGGTTACGGCCAGCAGCAGTACCCGTCCCCATACAGCGAGGACCAGCAGTACCGCCCCTGAGGGGCGCGGGGAACTGCGCGATCAGCCACAACGCACCCGCGGTCGCGGTCGCGCCGCAGCTCCCACCTCACTGGGCGCTCAGAACCCCCTCGTCCGCTTCGCAGCCCTGCGCTTCCCGGCCGATCCCACTCGCAAGGTCAGCCGGGAGATCTCCGACCCCAGATTGACCCCGATGGCGATCGCCATGGCCAAGGACGCCGCCTTGGCCAGCGACACCAGCCCCTTGTCGACCTCGTTCTGAGCCATCGACAGCAGCCCGAAGTAGGTCGCCGACCCCGGCAGCAGCGGCCCGATCGCCGCCGTCGTGTACGGCAGCGCGGACGCGAACCGGTACCGCGACAGCAGCTGCCCGAACAGCCCCACCAGCCCCGCCGCGACGGCCGTGGAGGCGACTGGCGAGATTCTTCCGGCGTAGTGCATCGCGCCGTAGACCGACCACGCGACACCCCCGTTGAGGGTGACGGCCAGCACGGTGGATCGTTCCTGCTGGAGCAGTACGGCGAAGGTCAGCGACAGCACCATCGACGCGGCGATCTGGAGCAGCGGCCGGTCCGCCGTGGACAGCGCCGCGTCGGGATTGAGCCGGCCGCCCAGCTTCACCCCGAAGTACAGGACCGTCAGCACCCCGATGACGATGCCGACGAAGAAGTACATGACCTCCAGCAGGCGCGCGGAGGCGGTGATGTAGAACCCGGTGAGCCCGTCCTGGACGCCCGCGACCAGGGCCCGCCCGGGCAGCAGCGCGAAGAGTCCACCGGTGACGACGGCGGAGGCCGCGACATCGACGTGGGCGAGCGAGAAGGCCACCCCGATCGAGGCCGGCGGCATCGCGGCGATCATGAACTGGTAGAACTCCGGCAGCCCCCGCCCCGCGCACAGCCACGCCAGCCGGTCGCCGAGCATCGCGCCGATCGCGGCCGCCACGAACACCAGCAGGTCACCGCCGACCAGCACGGAGGCGGCCCCGGCCAGCAGCCCGCTCGCCGCGGTCAGCGCCCAGCCGGGGTACGGGTGCCGGTTGCGGCGGATCTCCGCGAGCCGCCGGTAGGCCTCCTCCAGGGAGACATGGGTCTCGGGGTCGGTGAGGTCGTCCACGAGCCGGAAGACGGCCGACAGCCGCGTGTAGTCGGTCCCGCGCCGCCGCACCGTCCGGGACGCCGTCACCGGGTCGTCGACGAGTGAGGGCTGGTACGAGATCGCCAGCAGCGTGAAGGTGACGCCCGGCTCGCAGCGGTCGAGACCGTACGACCGGCAGACCGCGAACATCGCGGCCTCCACGTCCTCCGCGCCCTCGCCGCCCGCCAGCAGCAACTCCCCGATACGCAGGGTCAGGTCGAGCACGCGCGGGACGGCGGGGCCGCCCTCCTCGGCCTTCTGCACCGACTCCGGCGCCGGCCGCTCGGCCACCGGCATGCGCAGCATCGTGCGCATCCGGTCCTGCCAGGGCGCGTCCTTGACCAGACTGACCGCGGGGAACCCGGAGGCGGGCGTGAAGACGGGCGGGGCCTCGTGAACGCTGTAGGTGCTCGGCAGGCTGAACGCCGACCCCTCCGGCTCGGCACCCGCCGGCTGCCGCGTCGCGAGCCCCGCGGGTACCGCGAACTCGGACGTCGTCTCCGGCTCACCGCCGCCGCCCTCGGGGGACGCGACGCCCGCCGGCACCGCGAACTCGGACGTGAGCTCCGGGTCGTACCGTGCCTCGTCCGACCTGGGTTTGCGGTCCTCCGCCTCCGTCACCGTCGTAACGCTCCCTGAACGACGTCTTCACCTGAGCCTCAGTATGCGCATGACCGCACAGCGGGCACGAAAAACGGGCCCCACGCGTGCGTGCGGCCCGTTTCCCGGTTACGGCTTGCCGGGGTGGTCTCAGTGACCGCCCGACTCCTTGAAGCGCTTGTACGACCGCTCGATCTCGACCTCGGCGTCGGTACGGCCCACCCAGTTGGCGCCCTCGACGGACTTGCCGGGCTCCAGGTCCTTGTAGACCTCGAAGAAGTGCTGGATCTCCAGGCGGTCGAACTCCGACACGTGGTGGATGTCCCGCAGGTGCTCCACGCGCGGGTCGGTCGCCGGGACGCACAGCAGCTTGTCGTCGCCGCCGGCCTCGTCCGTCATCCGGAACATGCCGATCGCGCGGCACTTGATGAGGCAGCCCGGGAAGGTGGGCTCGTCCAGGATGACCAGCGCGTCCAGCGGGTCGCCGTCCTCGCCGAGGGTGTTCTCGACGAAGCCGTAGTCGGTCGGGTAGGCGGTCGAGGTGAAGAGACGACGGTCCAGGCGGATCCGACCGGTCTCGTGGTCCACCTCGTACTTGTTCCGCGAACCCTTCGGGATCTCGATCGTGACGTCGAACTCCACCGGTGGCTCCTCCATGATCAACACATAGTTCTGATGGTTAAGTGTCCCCCACGCAGGTGTGTGATCGCGAAAGGGGCTGGTGGTCGTGCCAGAGCTGAGGCCTTGGCAGTCCGCGAAACCGCGTGTGCGGAAGATCGCGGGCGCCCTGCGACCGCGTCTGGCCCGCCTCGCGACCGCCACGAAACCGCAGGTCGAGCGGTTGCGGCGGGCAGTGGGACCGCAGCTCGCACGTGTTGCGCGCGAGCTCGCACGCGTCGCGCGCGCGACGGGACCCCGGCTGGCCACCCTGGTCCGCTCCCCTCGCCCTCGCTCCCGGACCCTCAGGACCTGGCAGTACACCGCGGGCGCCGCCACGGCCGGGCTCGCGCTGGCCGCCGGTGCGGTGACCGCGGCGGGCCCCTGGGACGCCAACGGTCAGCGTACGGCCGAGCGGGACCGGGCCGTCGCCCTGGAGCGGACGGGTGGCACAGATCACGGCTCGGGTGCGGACTCCGTCACAGCCGACGGCGAGCCCGGCCCCGCACCCAGCGCCGGACCCGTCCTGACGGGCCTGGGCGGCGCCACGAACACCGTGAAGTCGGCGCCCGCCGGAAAGTCCGCCGGAATCTCCGGAGCGGCCCTCACCGGCCTCCTGGGGCCCCTGCTTGACGCCCCGGCGCTCGGCAGCACCCGCACCGCCGTGGTCGTCGACGTGGCCACCGGCAGGCGCCTGTACGGCTCCGGCGCCGACACGGCCCTCGCCCCCGCCTCCACCACCAAGATCGCCACCGCGGTCGCCGCCCTCTCCGCCCTCGGCCCCGACCACCGCTTCACCACGCGCGTGGCCCTCGAACCCGGCACCAGGGAGGTCGTCCTGGTCGGCGGCGGCGACCCCACCCTGACCGCCCGCAAGGACGCCGCGGGCTGGGCCAGCCTGCGCACCCTCGCCACCGAGACGGCGAAGTCGCTGACCGCGCGGGGCATCAAACAGATCACCCTCTCGTACGACACCACCCTCTACTCAGGCCCCGACCTGCACCCCATCGGCGTCAACGGCAACCTCGCGCGCGTGACCCCCCTGACGGCCGACGAGGGCCGCACCAACGACTCCACCGAGGGGCCGGTGACCCGGGTGAGCGACCCGGCGGCCGACGCGGCACAGAAGTTCGCGGGCTTCCTGGCGGACGCCGGCATCAAGACCACGTCCCCCGGCACCTCCAAGGCGAGCAGCCGGGCCGACACCCTCGCCACCGTCTCCTCGCCGCCGCTGTCCTCGGTCGTCGAGCGCATGCTGACCAACAGCGACAACGACATCGCCGAGGCCCTGGCCCGCCAGACCGCGCTGGCGACCGGAAAGCTCGCGAGCTTCGACGGGGGAGCGGCCGCGATCGACGCCCAACTCACCGAGCTGGGCCTGCCGATGACCGGTGCCTCCTTCCACGACGGCAGCGGCCTGAACCGCGACGACCGGCTGACCGCGAACCTCCTCACCGCCCTCCTGGTCAAGGCCGCCGACGCCGGCCGGCCGGGTCTGCGCGCGGTCCTCACCGGCCTTCCCGTCGCCCACTTCACCGGCACCCTCACCGGCCGCTACACGGACGGCGCGGCAGGCGTCGTACGCGCGAAGACCGGCACCCTGACCGGCGTCAACACCCTCGCGGGCACGGTCGTCGACAAGGACGGCCGCCTCCTGGCCTTCGCCTTCCTGACCTCGAACACGACAAACCCGGTGGAGGCCCAGGCGGCTCTGGACAAGACGGCGACGGCGCTGGCGGGCTTGTAGAACCGCCGTGGGCAGGCGCCCGCCCCTGCCCACGCAAGCCCCCCACCCCGCCCCACCGCACAAGTCACGCCAACCTCACCAACCCCCACGGCCTGCCCCAAGTGGGAGCGCTAACGTACGGTTGACGCATGACGAGCATCGGTGGCGCTGCTTCATCTGGGATGGTCGACTGGAATCTCGCGGTGGCGACCGCGACGCGGCTCGTGCGGCCGGGCCCCGAGGTGAGCCGCGACGAGGCCCGGAGCATCGTCGCGGAGCTGCGGCGGCACGCGAAGGCCTCGGAGGAACACGTCCGGGGCTTCACTCGTATGGGGACCGACGACGTACACGACACCCCCGTTCTGGTGGTGGACAGGCCCGGCTGGGTGAAGGCGAACGTCGCCGGCTTCCGGGAGCTGCTCAAGCCGCTGCTCGAGAAGATGCAGGAGCGGCGCGCCGGCACCCCCGGCGGCACCGTCCTCGGCGCGGTCGGCGGCAAGGTCACCGGCGTGGAGCTCGGCATGCTCCTGTCGTTCCTGTCGTCCCGGGTCCTCGGCCAGTACGAGACCTTCGCCCCCTCCTCCCGCGACCTCCCGGCGGACGAGAACGGCGGCGGCCGGCTGCTGCTCGTCGCCCCCAACATCGTCCACGTGGAGCGCGAACTCGACGTACAGCCCCACGACTTCCGCCTGTGGGTGTGCCTGCACGAGGAGACGCACCGCACCCAGTTCACGGCGGTGCCCTGGCTGCGCGCCCATCTGGAGGGCGAGATCCAGTCGTTCCTCGCGGAGACCGACGTCGACCCGATGACCGTCCTCGAACGCGTCCGGGACGCCGCCCAGTCCCTCGCCGGCGGCCGCCCCGAGGCCGAGGAGGACGACGGCGGACGGTCGTTCGTCGAACTGGTGCAGACCCCCGCCCAGCGCGAGATCCTCGGCCGGCTCACCGCCGTCATGTCCCTCCTGGAGGGCCACGCCGACTTCGTCATGGACGGCGTCGGACCCGCGGTCGTACCGACCGTCGCCGAGATCCGCGAGAAGTTCCAGCAGCGGCGCGCCAAGGGCGCCTCCCGGCTCGACATGACCCTGCGCCGGCTGCTCGGCCTGGATGCCAAACTCCGTCAGTACCGGGACGGCGAACGGTTCGTGCGAGCGGTCGTCGAGCAGGTCGGCATGGACGGTTTCAACCGGGTGTGGACCTCCCCGAACACCCTGCCGACCAAGGCGGAGATCGCCAAACCGGCGGACTGGGTCGCGCGGGTGCACCGCAAGGCAGAGTCGTGAACCAGTGGATGTGTGGTGAACCGAAACCGGCCGACGGCAGGCGAACGCCCCTCCAATCACCCGTCCGAGGGACCGTGAGCGATGGGTAGGCGTGCAATGCTCGGGGAACGGCCCGTTTCTGTCACCATCTACACACTCTGAGTGACCGATCTCGGGTTCACCCCCCGAAAACTTCATGAAGGGAACCGGACATGGGTCCCCATCCTGCGGTCGCGGCGATACGCCTGGCGGTCCGCCGCGTCCTCCACGACATCCTCACCGACGACAGCCGCCACAGTCGTACCACCGGTGACCGCACCGGTGACCGCACCGGCGGGCGCATCGGCGTGCGCCTCGCGCGCCCCGCCGGCGGCCTCCCCGAGGTCCCCGAGATCCCGGAGCAGACACCGAACGAGCGGCCCCCCTCCCCGCTCGTCCTCGTCGCGTGCTCCGGCGGCGCCGACTCCATGGCGCTCGCCTCCGCCCTCGCCTTCGAAGCCCCCAAGCTCGGCATCCGCGCCGGCGGCATCACCGTCGACCACGGCCTGCAGCCCGGCTCCGACCTGCGCGCCGACGAAGTCGTCCTACGGCTGCGCGAACTCGGCCTCGACCCGGTCGAGGCCATCACCGTGACCGTCGGCCGCGACGGCGGCCCCGAAGCCGCCGCCCGGGACGCCCGCTACGCCGCCCTGGACGCCGCCCTCGAACGGCACGGCGGCGCCGCGATCCTGCTCGGCCACACCAGAGACGACCAGGCCGAAACCGTCCTGCTCGGCCTCGCCCGCGGCTCCGGCATCCGCTCCCTGTCCGGAATGGCCGCGGTCTCGGGGGCCGGCGGCCGTTACCGCCGCCCGTTCCTCCAGCTGGACCGGCAGACCGCCCGCAAGGCCTGCATGGTCCAGGCCCTCCCCGTCTGGGACGATCCTCACAACGCGGACCCGGCCTACACCCGCTCCCGGCTCCGTCACGAGGGCCTGCCCGCCCTGGAGAAGGCCCTCGGCAAAGGCGTCGTCGAGGCGCTCGCCCGCACCGCCCAGCTCTCCCGCGACGACGCCGACGCCCTCGACACCTGGGCCAGCCAGGCCGAGGCCTCCGTACGGGACGCCGCGGGCCTGCTGGAGTGCGCCAAGCTCTACGCCCTGCCCCCCGCGGTACGCCGCCGGATCCTGCGCCGTGCGGCCATCGAGGCGGGCGCACCGGCCGGTTCCCTGTTCGCCCGGCACATCGAGGAAGTCGACCGCCTCATCACCGGCTGGCGCGGCCAGGGGGCCATCAACCTCCCCGGCAAAGTCGTCGCCCAGCGCCAGGGTGGCAGACTGGTGATTCGGCAAGGCTGAATCCCGACCTCCCGGAGAGCTCCTCGGCGCTCCTCCGAAAGGCCGGGTAGGCCGGTGGGACGACCGACCGAAAGTGATGCGGGTGGACGCGAAAGACATGGGTGCCGACCTCCAGCAGGTGCTCATCACCAAGGAAGAGATCGACGCGAAGCTGGCAGAGCTGGCCGCGAAGATCGACGCGGAGTACGCGGGCAAGGACCTGCTCATCGTCGGCGTCCTCAAGGGCGCCGTGATGGTCATGGCGGACCTCGCCCGGGCGCTGTCCACCCCCGTCACCATGGACTGGATGGCCGTGTCCTCGTACGGCGCGGGCACCCAGTCCTCCGGTGTGGTGCGGATCCTCAAGGACCTCGACACCGACATCAAGGGCAAGCACGTCCTGATCGTCGAGGACATCATCGACTCGGGCCTGACCCTGTCCTGGCTGATCAACAACCTCGGCTCCCGTGAGCCCGAGACCCTGAAGATCTGCACCCTGCTGCGCAAGCCGGACGCGGCCAAGGTCGCCATCGACGTCGAGTGGGTCGGCTTCGACATCCCCAACGAGTTCGTCGTCGGCTACGGCCTCGACTACGCCGAGAAGTACCGCAATCTCCCGTTCGTCGGTACGCTCGCGCCTCACGTCTACGGCGGCTGACCCCCGGCTGATACGCCGGAGGTCCACTTACGTAAGACGATCGGGAACCCCAGCGGGTTTCGCGCCGTTGGAGCATGCAGAGACGGGTTTCACCAGCCGTCCGAGCAGCTTCGTGCGGCTTCGGGCCACAATGCTGGGGTACCGTCAGAAGAACTGTCTTATCAAACTCACTATGGCAGGAGGGACGGGGCGACACCGCTCCGTATGGATGGACGTGAAGCGATACTTCCGTGGGCCGGTCATGTGGATCGTGCTGGCCGTCCTTGCCGTGGTCGTGTTGATGCAGGTCGTCGGCTCGTCCGGCGGCTACAAGACGGTGGACACCGGCCAGGTCGTGGCGGCGATCAATGACAACAAGGTGGAATCGGCGAAGCTGACCACCGGTGACGAGCAGACCATCAAGGTCACGCTCAAGAACGGCGAGAAGGTCGACGGCAGCTCGAAGATCCAGGCGAGCTACATCGGCGACCAGGGCGTCACCATCGCCAATACGCTGCAGACCAAGTTCCAGGACAAGCAGATCCCCGACGGTTACACCGTCGCGCCGACCAAGCAGAACGCGTTCGTCAGCGTCCTGCTCTCCCTGCTGCCCTTCGTCCTCATCGTGGTCGTCTTCCTGTTCCTGATGAACCAGATGCAGGGCGGCGGTTCCAGGGTCATGAACTTCGGCAAGTCCAAGGCGAAGCTCATCACCAAGGACACCCCGAAGACGACCTTCGCGGACGTCGCGGGCTGCGACGAGGCCGTCGAGGAACTCCACGAGATCAAGGAGTTCCTCCAGGAGCCGGCCAAGTTCCAGGCGGTCGGCGCCAAGATCCCCAAGGGCGTGCTCCTCTACGGCCGCCCCGGTACCGGCAAGACGCTGCTCGCGCGTGCCGTCGCCGGCGAGGCAGGGGTGCCCTTCTACTCGATCTCCGGTTCCGACTTCGTCGAGATGTTCGTCGGTGTCGGTGCCTCCCGGGTCCGTGACCTCTTCGAGCAGGCCAAGGCGAACGCCCCGGCGATCGTCTTCGTCGACGAGATCGACGCGGTCGGCCGCCACCGCGGCGCCGGCCTCGGCGGCGGTCACGACGAGCGCGAGCAGACGCTGAACCAGCTGCTCGTCGAGATGGACGGCTTCGACGTCAAGGGCGGTGTGATCCTCATCGCCGCGACGAACCGGCCCGACATCCTCGACCCGGCGCTGCTGCGTCCCGGCCGCTTCGACCGCCAGATCGCGGTCGACCCGCCGGACCTGCAGGGCCGTCTGGAGATCCTCAAGGTCCACCAGAAGGGCAAGCCGGTCGCGCCCGACGTCGACCTCGCGGCGGTCGCCCGCCGTACCCCGGGCTTCACCGGCGCGGACCTGTCGAACGTGCTCAACGAGGCGGCGCTGCTCACGGCCCGCAGCGACCGCAAGCTCATCGACAACCAGATGCTCGACGAGGCGATCGACCGCGTGGTCGCGGGCCCGCAGAAGCGGACCCGGATCATGTCGGACAAGGAGAAGAAGATCACCGCGTACCACGAGGGCGGTCACGCCCTGGTCGCGGCGGCCTCGCCGAACTCCGACCCGGTCCACAAGATCACGATCCTGTCCCGGGGCCGCGCCCTCGGCTACACGATGGTCCTGCCGGACGAGGACAAGTACTCGACCACGCGCAACGAGATGCTCGACCAGCTCGCCTACATGCTGGGCGGCCGCGCGGCCGAGGAACTGGTCTTCCACGACCCGACCACCGGCGCAGCCAACGACATCGAGAAGGCCACGGCCACCGCTCGCGCGATGGTCACGCAGTACGGCATGACCGAGCGTCTCGGCGCGATCAAGTTCGGCGGCGACAACACCGAGCCCTTCCTCGGCCGTGAGATGTCCCACCAGCGCGACTACTCGGAAGAGGTCGCCGCCCTGGTGGACGAGGAAGTAAAGAAACTGATCGAGAACGCTCATAACGAGGCCTGGGAGATCCTGGTCGAGAACCGTGACGTCCTCGACAACCTGGTGCTCCAGCTCCTGGAGAAGGAGACCCTGAACAAGGAGGAGATCGCCGAGGTCTTCGCGGCGATCCACAAGCGGCCCGCGCGTCCCGCGTGGACCGGCTCCTCCCGCCGTACGCCGTCCACCCGCCCGCCGGTGCTCTCCCCCAGGGAGCTCGCACTGACCAACGGGGCGAACGGCTCGACGCCGGCGATCAGCACGGTGAAGTCCACGGCGGCCGAGCCCGCCGCCGCGGTCGAGAAGGCCCCGGAGGACCGTCCCGAGAGCTGACTCACACCGGCCTCACCCGGCTCGGAATGGATGCCGCGCCCCCCAGGATCTAGCCTGGGGGGCGCGGCATTTCGGTATGCCCGCAGCTGAGGCGCGCGGCCCACGTGCGCCGCCCCGAAGGAACGAGGCACCCCAGATGACCGACCCCGTGACCCTGGACGGCGAGGGCACCATCGGCGAGTTCGACGAGAAACGCGCCGAGAACGCCGTCCGCGAACTCCTCCTCGCGGTCGGCGAGGACCCGGACCGCGAGGGCCTCCGGGAGACTCCGGCACGGGTGGCGCGGGCCTACCAGGAGATCTTCGCGGGGTTGTGGCAGAAGCCCGAGGACGTCCTCACCACCACGTTCGACATCGGCCACGACGAGATGGTGCTGGTGAAGGACATCGAGGTCTACAGCACCTGTGAGCATCATCTGGTCCCGTTCCGGGGCGTGGCCCATGTCGGGTACATCCCGTCCGTGAGCGGGAAGATCACCGGACTGTCCAAGCTGGCCCGACTGGTGGACGTCTACGCCCGCCGCCCGCAGGTGCAGGAACGGCTCACCACGCAGATCGCCGACTCCCTGATGTCGATCCTGGAGCCGCGGGGCGTCATCGTGGTCGTCGAGTGCGAGCACATGTGCATGTCGATGCGCGGGATCCGCAAGCCCGGCGCGAAGACCATAACGTCGGCGGTGCGCGGCCAGCTGCGGGACGCGGCGACGCGGAACGAGGCGATGAGCCTCATCATGGCCCGCTGACGCCGCTGACGCCACTGACGCCGCTGACGCCGTCGAGGGGCCGGATTCACGCCACGGGCTCGGCCCCGCTGTGGTTGTTGTCGTCGTCCTCCGGGAGCTTGCACACCCGTTCCAGGAACATCGCCGCCGCTATCACGGCGATGCCGGCGACGACCGAGAAGGCCGCGTAGAGGGCCTGTTCGCGGCGGGTGGGGAGGTCGAGGAGTTCCAGCAGGAAGACGCCGGTGCCGCCGTACATCCCGGCGACCAGGGCCGCGACCAGGGCGCTGGCCTGGCCGAAGACCACCGCGCGGGCGGCCATCAGGGGGTCGACGCCCTTGGCGCCGGGGCGGCGCTCGCGCTGGGCCTTGAGGCGGGCGCGCAGCGAGAGCGCCGTGGAGAGCAGGACCACGGCGATCAGCGCGAGGACGATCGGGGCGGCCACCGGCACGCTGGGCAGGGTCCCCACCGCGTTCCACAGCCGGGCCCCCGCCCAGGACAGCACTCCGGCCACGACGAAGACACCGGCCAGCACCCTGATCCGCAGCTCTTTCACTGTGTTCCTTCAGCTCCCCCGCAGCGATGTGGTCGTCTTGACCTTAACGACTACTCGGGCAGTCGGAGTTCCAGATCCCCGCGTGCCTCCACACCGTGCCGGGTGACGGCGGTCAGCAGCTCCGCGACCGTGCCGCGGCCGGGCAGCAGGGCCTCGGGGTCGATGTCGTACCAGGGCGCGAGGACGAAGGCGCGCTCGTGGGCGCGCGGGTGCGGGAGGGTGAGCTGCGGGTCGTCGGAGACGACGTCGGCGTAGGCGACGATGTCGACGTCGAGGGTGCGCGGGCCCCAGTGCTCGTCCCGCACCCGGTTGAACGCCTCCTCCACCGCGTGCGCCCGCTCCAGCAGGGAGGACGGCGGGAGGGTGGTCTTCAGCACCACGATCGCGTTGTAGTACGTCGGCTGGCTGCCGGGCTCGACGCCCCACGGCTCCGTCTCGTACACCGGCGACACGGCCTTGATGCGGACGCCAGGGGTGTCCTCCAGGGCGTCGATGGCGCCCTGGAGGGTCTCCAGGCGGTTGCCGAGGTTGGAGCCGAGGGCGACCACGGCTCGTTTGGGGTTGGACAGCGTGGTGTCGGCGGCGTCGACCTGCTCGACGACGGAGGCGGGCACCGGCTGTACGGTCGGGTCGCTGGGACCCCGCAGGGAGGATGCGGTCATACTCGGCTCCGGGTGATGGTGACGGTGACGTCGTCGAAGGGGACGGTGATGGGCGCGTCCGGCTTGTGGACCTGGACTTCGACCTCTCTTACCCCCTCGTGCTTGAGGCAGACCCGGGCGATCCGCTCGGCGAGCGTCTCGATCAGGTTCACCGGCTCCCCCTCGACCACGGCGACGACCTCCTCGGCCACGACGCCGTAGTGCACGGTCTTCGCCAGATCGTCGTCGGCGGCCGCCGGCCGGGTGTCCAGGCCGAGGACGAGGTCCACGATGAAGGTCTGGCCCTCCTCGCGCTCCTTGGGGAAGACACCGTGGTGCCCACGGGCCCTCAGCCCGCGCAGCGCGACACGATCCACGCGAATCACTCCTGCAATCGTCGGTGCGGCGGCCGGGCGGCATCGCGTGCGGGCGACGGACCGGCTGGACACGAATCTACCTGCGGGCACTGACAGAGCCGGGGTACGGGGCGGGCGGGCCCGCCGGGGCGCGACAGGGTTCATCGCGTGTTTCCCCCGGAGAACCTTGGGGCTCATGGGCCGGTAGCCGTACCTACTCGCGAGTTCGTGATTCCAGCCACTCTTAGTCCGCGAGGGGGCCGTGCGGGGGCCACGAGGGGTGTCCCGCGCTCAGGAGGGCGTGTCCTCCTCCTCGTCCTCGTCGGTCTCGGACAGCACCGGGGAGGCGTGGTGGGACCAGAGCTTCCAGCCGTCCCGGGCGCGCCGGAACACGTTGGTGGCGACGACCAGCTGCCCGACCAGCGGGCCGAGCTCCTGGCCGCCCTCGGGGGCCGGGCCGCCGCTGAGGATGTTCTCCGTGCAGGTCACCAGGGCGGTGTCGCCGGTGACGGAGACATGCACGTCGGTGAGGAAGAACTGGATGTAGTCGGTGTTCGCCATGATCAGCGCGTACGACCGCAGGACCTCGCCGCGGCCGGTCAGCACCGGCCAGCCCGGGTGCACGCAGGAGATCACACCGCTGTCGGCCGGGTCGTGGTACTCCTCGTCGACGCCCAGGTCGGCGGGGGTGAGCCAGAGGGAGGAGACGGTCTCGAAGTCGCCGTTCTCCAGTGCCTCGTAGAAGGCGGTGTTGGCCGCCTCGACCTGCTCGACGTCCGTATGGGGGGCGCTCACCGGGCTCCTTCTGCGCGGCGGGAAGCGTTCTGCGCGGCCTGGCTGACCTGCGAGGCCTCGGTGACCTGCGCTGCCTGGGTGCCCGGCGCGTCCGCTCCGGTGCGCGCCTCCTCTATGGCGCGCGCGACCCGGACCGCGTCCGCCGTGGCGCGCACCTCGTGCACGCGCACCGCCCACGCGCCGGCGTGCGCCGCGAGCGCGGAGACGGCGGCCGTCGCCGCGTCGCGCTCCCGGGCCGGCGGAGGCGCCCCCTCGGGCCCGGCGAGGACCCGGCCGAGGAACCGCTTGCGGGAGGCGGCGACGAGCAGCGGGTGGCCCAGGGCGTGCAGCCGGTCGAGGTGGGCGAGCAGCGCCAGGTCGTGCTCGGAGTTCTTGGAGAAGCCGAGGCCGGGGTCGACCACGATGCGGTCGGGGGAGATGCCGCCGGCCAGGACGGCGTCCACGCGCGCGTGCAGTTCGTCGAGGACTTCGCCGACGACGTCGTCGTACACGCCCTTGACGTTGCTGCCGCCCGCCGCCATGAAGCCGCGCCAGTGCATGACGACGAAGGGGGCGCCGGAGTCGGCGACGACGGGGATCATGTCGGGGTCGGCGAGGCCGCCGCTGACGTCGTTGACGAGGGCGGCGCCGGCGGCGAGGGCCTGGGCGGCGACGGAGGCGCGCATGGTGTCGACCGAGACGACGACGCCTTCGGCGGCGAGACCGCGGACCACCGGGATGACGCGGCGCAGTTCCTCGTCCTCGTCGACGCGGGTGGCGCCCGGGCGGGTGGACTCGCCGCCGACGTCGACCAGGTCGGCGCCCTCGGCGACGAGCACGAGGCCGTGTTTGACGGCGGCGGTCGTGTCGAACCAGCGGCCGCCGTCGGAGAAGGAGTCGGGGGTGACGTTCACGACCCCCATGACGGCGCACCGGTCCCATGCCGGAAGCCCTGTCACCTGGCCACGTCCGCTGTGGTTGCTCATACGTTCAGCGTAGGCCCAGGGCCTCGGGGCCAGCTCCCGTGGCCCGAGCGGCGCCCCCGGGCCGGAGGGGGAGGGGCGTCCGCTCGGGCCGGTCACGGGGTCAGGCCGCTCGTACACCCTGTTCGGCGACGCTGTGGGCGCACGGGCGGGGGGCTGGCGGCCGAGGGCGCAGGAAGCGCGGCAGCGGCAGGGCGAGGCTGACGAAGCCCTCGGCCTGCATGGCGGCGAGGCCGATGCGCGGCAGGTCGCCGGAGGCCCGGTAGACCACGAAGCGCGGCTCCCAGCGGGGCTGGAACTTCGCGTTGAACTTGTACAGCGACTCGATCTGGAACCAGCGGGACAGGAACACCAGCAGTCCGCGCCAGGCGCGCAGCACCGGGCCCGCGCCGATCTTCTCGCCGCGGGCGAGCGCCGAGCGGAACATCGCGAAGTTGAGCGAGATCCGGGTGATGCCGAGCTTCGGGGACGCCTGGAGGGCGGCCACGATGAGCAGTTCGTTCATCCCGGGGTCGGCCGCGCGGTCGCGGCGCATCAGGTCGAGCGAGACCCCGTCGGTGCCCCAGGGCACGAAGTGCAGGATCGCCTTGAGGTCGCCGTAGGGGCCGGGTGTCTCGTCGGCCTTGTGGGCGGTGGCGATCAGGCAGTCGCCGTCGGCGGGGTCGCCGATGCGGCCGAGCGCCATGGAGAAGCCGCGCTCGGTGTCGGTGCCGCGCCAGTCCTCCGCCGCCCGGCGGATGCGGTCCAGCTCGGCCTCGCCGACGTCACGGATGCGCCGTACCCGGGTTTCGTAGCCGGCCCGCTCGATGCGCTTGACCATCTGGCGCACGTTGCGCATCGCGCGTCCGGCGAGCGAGAAATCCGCTACGTCCACCACCGCCTCGTCGCCCAGTTCGAGGGCGTCCAGGCCGGTCTCGCGGGTCCACACCTCGCCGCCCGTCTCCGAGCAGCCCATGACGGCGGGGGTCCAGGAGTGGGCCTTGGCCTCGTCCATGAAGCGTTCGATGGCGCCGGGCCAGGCCTCGACGTCGCCGATGGGGTCGCCGCTGGCGAGCATCACGCCAGAGACGACGCGGTAGGTGACCGCGGCCTTGCCGCTGGGCGAGAAGACGACCGCCTTGTCGCGGCGGAGCGCGAAGTGGCCGAGGGAGTCGCGGGCGCCGTGCTTCGCAAGGAGGGCGCGCAGCTGCGACTCGTCCTCCTCGGTGAGGTGTGCGGCGGGGTGTTCGGGGCGGAAGGCGAGGTAGATGGTGGTGACCGCGGTGATCAGGCCGAGGGCACCGAGCGAGAAGGCCACCGTCCAGGAGGTGGAGCCCTCGTAGTCGACGGGGCCTTCGAAGCCGAACAGGCCGTACAGGACGTGGGTGATGCGGTCGGCCAGGCTGGGGTCGCCGATCGTGCGCTTCGGGTGGGCGCTGACGATGATCAGCCCGAGCGCGAGGGAACCGGCGCTCATGAGGACGAAGTTGGCGAGCGCCCGCCAGCGGCTGCGCGGGTCGGGCAGCGCCTTGAACTCGTCGCGGTGGAGCACGAGCGGCACGAACAGCGCCAGCGAGATCAGCGCGCCGATGACCGAGTGCCGGTACACGAACTGCGACACGGCACCGGCCGGCAGCAGGACGACCGCGGCCCGCCACGCCCGGCGCTTGCGCCGCTTGAGCCCGTGCGCGAGCAGCAGCAACAGCACGCCGACGCTGAGCGAGAGCGCGGCGGCGAACGGGCCGAGCGAGCCGGGCAGTACCTCGGCCATGGCGTGCATACGGCTGTGACGGAAGCGCGGGAACACGCCCGCCGCGATGTCCAGGACGCCTACGACCGCGCACGCCCTGCCGACCAGGGCGGGGACGGCCTCAGGGCGCGGGCCGCGGACTATGCGCCGCGCCCGGCCTGATCGGCTCGGAACCTCGCCCGACATTTCCCCATCTATCCTGACAGACATCGCATCCCGTAGTTCTGCGAGAGACCTTGGATCCGGGCCCGATTCGGGCATCCGGCGACATTGCGCCCTCTAGGACGGTGTCTCGGGGGGAGAGGTTCACTCCTCACCGGAAAGCCGGTTCAAAGGCCAGGGAAAGCCCGGGGCAAGGCTCGCTGAAACTGGCGACGACCGCGGGGGAAAGCGCAGGCAGGTAACACCTCATGGGTCTCACGAGCGACAAAATGCTGGCATTGACGATCTTGTTGGCCGTACTGCTGTTCGTAGGCACGGTGTGGTCATGGCCCCGGCTGGCGCGCCGCAGCCTACGGGCCGTCAGCGGCCGCGTCGGTCTTTTGCTGGCCACTCAGTTGGCGCTCTTCGCGTGCCTGGGGATAGCCGTCAACCAGGCTTTCGGTTTCTACGCGAGCTGGGGCGACCTGCTCGGCACGGAAACCGACCAGGGCGTCGTCGTCAACCACACGGCGGGCGGCCCGGCCGGCGGCCCGGTCCAGGTGGTGTCCACGTCCGAGGTGCACGGCATGGGCGGCTCGCTGCCCCGGACGGCCGGTCAGGTCCAGCAGGTCGATATCGTCGGACGTACGACCCACATCGCCACGCCCGCGTACGTGTACCTGCCCCCGGAGTACTTCCAGCCGCAGTACCGCACGCGTACGTTCCCGGTGGTGGTCGTCCTCAGCGGCTATCCCGGCACCGCGCGGGCGCTGGTCGACAAGCTGCACTACCCGCGTACGGAGCAGCACCTGGTCCGGGCCGGGCGGATGCGGCCGACGATCCTGGTGATGCTGCGGCCCACCGTCGCGCCGCCCCGGGACACCGAGTGCGTGGACGTCCCGCACGGCCCGCAGACCGAGACCTTCTTCGCCAGGGACCTGCCGGACGCCGTACGCGCGCACTACCGGGCCGCCGGGAACGGGAAGCCGGGCGGCTGGGGGATCGTCGGCGACTCGACGGGCGGCTACTGCGCGCTCAAGCTCGCGATGCACCACCCCGGCGTGTACGCGGCCGGTGCCGGGCTCTCCCCGTCCTACAAGGCGCCCCTGGACCCCACGACCGGTGACCTCTTCCAGGGCGACCGGAATCTCCAGAACCGCGCGGACCTCTGGTGGTTCCTGCGGCACGAGCCCGCCCCGGACACCTCCCTGCTGGTCACGAGCAGCAAGGTCGGAGAAACCAACTACAAGGCCACGCTGAAATTCATCGCGTCCGTGGAGGCCACGAAGCTGACCCGGATCTCGTCGATCATCCTCGACAGCGGCGGCCACAACTTCAATACCTGGCGCCGCGAGATCCCCGCGACGCTGGAGTGGCTCAGCGGCCGATTGGGCGACCGCTGAGTCCTGGCCCTGCCGATACCGTGGAAAGACTTCGTTGTCGCTGTGTTTTTACGGCCCGGGGCACCACGATTCGCCTACGCGCGGTAAGTTTCTGGCCATGCCACGTGGACGCCACCGTCATTCCCCGCCTTTGCACAGGCTGTTGCCTCCTTCGGCGATCGCCGGTGTCTCCCTCGTCTGCGCCTTGGGCCCCTGGTTGTTCTCCCAACCGACGGTGCTGCGCACCCTGGCCGCGATAGCCGCGGCCACCGCTGCCGTCGGTGCCGCCGTCATGCGGCGCTGGGACACCGACGCGGGCAAGCAGGTGGCCGACCTGTCACGCGCGCGTGCGAGCGACGAGTGGCGCCACGAGGAGCGGATCGCCGAGCTGGAGACCGACCTGGAGGAGTCGCGGGAGCTGCGCGCCAAGCTGGAGCAGCGGCTGCGCGCGAAGCGGGCGGAGCTGGCGGGGCTGCGCAACGAGCACGCGTCCCTGCTGCGCCGCTACGCCACGGCCGAGACCGAGCGCGCGAGCGCCCTGGAGGGCCGCCGGCTGCTGGAGATCGAGGCCACCGCGCCGTCGAACGAGCTCCCGGCCGCCGGGAGTGCGGACGAGGCGGACGAGGCCGCGGCGGGCGCCGCGGAGAAGACCGACGGGCTGACGGTCGAGGAGACGGTTCCCGCGGTCTTCTCGCCGGAGGGTTCCAAGCTGTTCCTGCGGGCCAAGGTGGCATTGGCCCGGTTCGACGAGAAGGACGCCCCGGCGGCCGAGGCCGGCGCGGACGGCGAGGATATGGCGGAGACGGCCGCCGAGCCCGCGGCCCCGAAGGGCGAGAGCGCGCCGGAGGACGAGGCGGAGGGGCAGCCCGAGGCGGCCGACGGGCACGCGCGCGCGGCCGCCGTCACCACCGCCGGGCCGGAGGAGGACGAGGACATCGCCCCGGCACCGGCGGAGCAGGAGACCACCCAGGCGCCGGCGGAGGCGGACACCACCCCGGTGCCCGCGGAGCACGACGCCCACCCCGCGACGGCTCCGTCCGCCAACTCCGTGAAGCCTTCGGGGCACTTCACGGTGCCGACCGCGGTGGCGGTCCTGCCGGCCGCGCCGATCCCGCGCCCGCTGGTCACCGGCGGCTTCGACTTCTTCGGCACCCAGAAGGGCTCGTCGGCCGGCGAGCTGGACACCGTGCACAACGAGGACCTCGCGGACGTCGTGGGCCAGGAGGCGCTCGCGCTCCACAAGGCCGAGTCCGAGGCCGAGTTCAAGCCCGCCGACGCGCAGGCGCGGGGCGTCGGCCAGGTCATCGACCTGACCGCGCACGACGAGACCGAGCAGATCAACCTCGGCGGCCTGCGCAGCGCCGCATCCTGAACACGTGGCGATTCTGAGCCGGGGACGGTCGGTGGGTGGTCGGGTGCCGCGCCATCGTGGCTGGTCGCGCAGTTCCCCGCGCCCCTGAAGGGGCGCTCACGGCAGCACCCTCTTTCCACCCGACCACCGACCGGTTCGGCCGTCAGGCCATCCAGCGGTCCGGGCGGGCCGACCGGCGCCCCGTCCGTGAGCGCTCGGCCTGCTCGCGCAGCAGGCCCGCGGCCTCCTCGGCGCCCCGCAGACGGGTCGTCACGGTCTTGTTGGCTCCCGTGTCCACATGAACGTCCGCGAGCCGCCACAGCCGCCCCCAGGGCCCCTGGGTCAGCCGTACGCTCTGGACCTTGGCGTGCGGGACGAGCGCGAGGTGCCGGCGCAGCAGCCCGTGCCGCGCCGCGAACACCGCGTCCGTGACCGCGAGCCCGTACCCGTGCCACCACAGCGGCCGGCACCACCGGGCCCGCCCCGGTGGCCGCAGCAGTTCGCCGGGGACGTTCACACCGGGCAGCACGCGCGCGACCACCGACTCGGCGACCGCGCGCGGGGCGACCGGGACCAGCACGGAGTTCGCCGACCCGGCCACGTCCAGCTCCACCCGCACCCAGCGCATCGGCCGCCACAGCAGCGGCTCCACGATCCGCACCGTCTGCACCCGACCCGGCGGCACCGTCTCGTGCGTGCGGTCCAGGAGCCCGTGGTCGATGCGCAGCCCGTCCGGGGACTCCCCGACCGTCCAGTCGTACTCCCCGACGAACCGCCCCACACTGGTGGTGGCCGCCGCGCCGAGCAGCGGCACCGCGGTGGCCAGGACCGTCCACACGCTGTGCGTGGCCACCCAGAGGAACGGCGGGGCGACGAGGGCGGCGGCCAGCGAGCCCCAGGTGGCGCCGGTCAGCAGGATCGAGATCGCGAGCTTGTTCGGGGGCACGCGCATCAGCTCGTGCGCCGGTGCCTCGCCGACCTCGCGCGCCGTCTCGGGCGCGAACCCGGCGGCGCGCGCGAGCAGTTCCGCGCGGAGCGCCCGCGCCTCGCCCTGCCCCAGGAAGGCCAGTTCGTCCTTCTTGTCGGTTCCGACGACGTCTATGCGCAGCTTGGCGACGCCCGCCACGCGCGCGAGGAGCGGCTGCGTGACGTCGACGGCCTGGATCCGCTCCAGCCGGATGTGCGCGGTGCGCCGGAACAGCAGGCCGGTGCGTATCCGCAGTTCGCTGTCGGTCACCGAGAAGTAGGTGAACCACCAGGTGAGGAAGCCGTACAGGGCCCCCGCCGTGACCAGGACGGCAAGCCCGCCCAGGACCATGGTCGTGGTCAGCTTGGTGAGCTGCTCCTGCGCCTGGTTCGGGTCGTGCACCGCCCAGCCGGTGAGCACCGCGACCGGCGCCCACGCCCGCCGGAACGGCGTCACCGGATGCAGGCGCCGCTCGCCCGCCGCCTTGCCCGCGCGTATGGCGCCCTCGACGCCCGGCGCGGTCACAGTCCCGCCGATCGGGCCCCGCCGAGCTCGGTCAGCCGGTCGCGCAGGCGTTCCGCCTCGGCCGGGTCGAGCCCGGGGATCGTCGCGTCGGTGGCCGCGGCCGCGGTGTGCAGCTGCACGCTGGCGAGCCCGAAATACCGCTCGACGGGCCCGGACGTCACCTCCACCAGCTGCATCCGCCCGTACGGCACCACGGTCTCCTCGCGCCACAGCACCCCGCGGGTGATCAGCAGGTCGTCGGCGCGCTCGGCGTACCGCCAGGAGCGCCAGTTGCGGCCCAGCAGCACCCAGCCCCAGGCCAGCGCGGCCAGCGGCAGCAGCGCGAAGGCCGCCCACTCCGGGCCCGCGAACAGGCCCGGCAGCACTCCCGCGGCCAGTGCGAGCAGCCCCAGCCACACCACCAGCAGCAGCCTGCGCATCCGCAGCAGTCCCGGCGGCAGCCCCGTCCACAGCGGCTCGGTCCCCGTCGTCTCGGCGCCGGCCGCGCTCCCCGTCTCCATAGGGCCAGCGTACGTAGGGGAGACTGGGTCCATGACGCCTACGACGGAGACGACGGTCGGGATCGGCGGCGCCGCCGAGAGCACCGACATGGTGCTCAACATCGGCCCCCAGCACCCCGCCACGCACGGCGTGCTGCGGCTGCGGCTCGTCCTGGACGGTGAGCGGATCGTCTCCGCGGAGCCGGTGATCGGCTACATGCACCGGGGCGCGGAGAAGCTCTTCGAGGCCCGCGACTACCGGCAGATCATCATGCTCGCCAACCGCCACGACTGGCTGTCGGCCTTCTCCAACGAGCTGGGCGTGGTCCTCGCCGTGGAGCGGATGCTCGGCATGGAGGTGCCGGTCCGCGCGGTGTGGACGCGCACCCTGCTCGCCGAACTGAACCGGGTCCTCAACCACCTGATGTTCCTCGGCTCCTACCCGCTGGAGCTCGGCGGGATCACCCCGGTCTTCTACGCGTTCACCGAGCGCGAGGTCCTCCAGAACGTCATGGAGGAGGTCTCCGGCGGGCGCATGCACTACATGTTCAACCGCGTCGGCGGCCTCAAGGAGGACCTGCCGGCCGGCTGGACCGCACGCGCGCGTGCGGCCGTGTCCGCGGTGCGCTCCCGCATGGACGTCTTCGACGACCTGGTCCTCGGCAACGAGATCTTCCGCGGCCGCACCCGGGGCGTGGGCGCCCTCGCGCCGGAGGCCGTGCACGCGTACGGCGTGAGCGGGCCCATCGCGCGCGCCTCGGGCGTCGACTTCGACCTGCGCCGCGACGAGCCCTACCTCGCCTACGGCGAGCTCCAGGACACGCTCGAGGTGGTCACCCGGACCGAGGGCGACTGCCTGGCCCGCTTCGAGTGCCTCCTGGCGCAGACCCACAACGCCCTGGACCTGGCCGACGCCTGCCTGGACCGGATCGCCGACCTGCCGCCGGGACCGATCAACCAGCGGCTCCCCAAGGTCCTCAAGGCACCCGAGGGCCACACCTACGCCTGGACCGAGAACCCGCTCGGCATCAACGGCTACTACCTCGTCAGCAAGGGCGAGAAGACCCCGTACCGGCTGAAGCTGCGTTCGGCGTCGTACAACAACATCCAGGCCCTGACCGAACTGCTGCCGGGGACGCTGGTGGCGGACATGGTCGCGATCCTCGGGTCGATGTTCTTCGTGGTGGGGGACATCGACAAGTAGGGCCGGAGACCAGTGGGCGCGGGGCGCCCGGCGGGCCGGCGCAGCACATTCTCCCCGGGTGCCCGGCCGGCTAGAGCAGCGGGTTCTCGATGCCCACAGGCTGCAGCAGCCAGCCGAAGTCGCCCAGGCCGCCGGCGGCGGTCAGTTCGGCGGCCTCTCCGGCGATCGAGAGGGCGCGCACGTAGCCGGCGGGGTGCGTGGAGGCGAGCGTGAGCGGGGGGCGGGCGCCGATCAGGCCCAGGGCGCGCAGGGCGGTGCGCTGGGTGCACAGGAACGCCTCGGGCAGCCGGAGCGCCGGATCGAGCGCCGCGCACGCGTCCAGGGCGACGTGCGCCGTGATGTCGCACGACCCGTCCGGCACGGGGGCCGTCGCCCGCCCCTCACGGAAGCCGGTGAGCGTCCCGAACGGGGGACGCGCGTGCGAGGTGTGCGCGTAGTCCACGGCCACCGCGAGCCCCCGCTGGACGGAGGCGGCGGCGGACGCCCACGCCCGGTCCCGGGGCAGCCCGATCTCCGCGCGCAGCCCCGGCTCGGTACCCAGCGGCCACCACCGGGCGAGCCACTCCGCGTCCGCGCCCGAGACACGCTCGCCGAGCAGCTCCGTGCCGTCCCGCCGGACCCGCACCAGCCGGGGCACTCCGGCCGCGTCCACCTCGGCGACCTCGACCGGTACGTTGTCCAGCCATTCGTTGGCGAAGAGCAGGCCGGTGACCGTGCGCGGGAGTTCGGTCAGCCAGGTGATCCGGTCGGGAAGGCCCGGCGGCCGGTCGGCGAGCTCGACGGCGTACGCACGCGTGCGTGCCGCCACGTCGGCGGGCAGGACGGCGAGCACGCCGGTGACCAGCTCGCCCCGGCCGGCGCCCATGTCGACGAAGTCCAGCGTCCCGGGGCTGCCCAGGGCCTCGTCGACCCGGCACAGCAGTTCGGCCACGGCCTCGGCGAACAGCCGCGAGGCGTGCACCGACGTACGGAAGTGCCCGGCCGGGCCCTCCGGGCGGCGGTAGAAGCCGCCGGGGCCGTACAGGGCCGCCTCGGTGGCCGCACACCAGCCACGGGCGTCCTCGGCCGTCTCACGCGTCGCCTCATCCGTCACCTGGCCAGACTAGGCGTACAGGTGATCACCTTCTCCACCTTGCGGAGTACACGTGCGGAACAGGGATCGGCCCTCCGGTTGACCCCTGCACCTATCACGCTTCCCTACTCTGGGTTACGTGCAGCGCCTCTATGACTTCCTCCGCAGGCACCCGACATGGGTCGACAGCTTCTGGGCCGTCGTCCTGCTCGGGATCTCCGGCGCGAGCACCTGGAAGCTCGACGGGGATCAGGGGCACCACGGATCCAGGGGCGCCATGCTGGCCGTGTCCGTAGTGATGAGCGTCGTCGTCGCGCTGCGCCGCCGTTTCCCGGAGCCGATGCTGCTGCTGGCCGCGGCCACCGGCCTGGTCCAGCTGGTGCTGGACGTGGAGACGACCGTCGCCAACTTCGCCATGCTGGTGATCGTCTGCACGAACGCCGCGGTCGGCGCGCGCTGGGCGTCCCGGTTCGGCCTCTACGCCGGGCTGTGCGCGGCGCCCCTGGCGGAGATCCGGTGGCCGCAGGACGAGGCGAGTTTCCCGGGGCACATCGCGATCGTGCTGTTCCAGACGGTGCCGTTCGTGCTCGCCTGGGTGCTCGGTGACTCCATGCGCACCCGCCGCGCCTACTTCGCGCAGCTGGAGGAGCGTGCCGCCCGGCTGGAGAAGGAGCGCGAGGCGCAGGCCAAGGTCGCGGTCGCCGCCGAGCGCGCCCGGATCGCCCGTGAGCTGCACGACGTGGTCGCGCACAACGTGTCGGTGATGGTGGTCCAGGCCGACGGTGCCGCCTACGTCCTCGACGCCGCCCCCGACCAGGCGAAGAAGGCCCTGGAGACGATCTCCTCCACCGGCCGCCAGGCCCTCGCCGAGATGCGCCGCCTGCTGGGCGTGCTGCGCACCGGCGAGCACAAGGAGGTCGGCGAGTACGTTCCGCAGCCCGACGTCGAGCAGATCGACGACCTCGTCGAGCAGTGCCGCAGCTCCGGCCTGCCCGTCGACTTCAAGGTCGAGGGCACCCCGCGCCCGCTGCCCAGCGGCGTCGAGCTCACGGCGTACCGGATCGTGCAGGAGGCGCTCACCAACACCCGCAAGCACGGCGGCCCCAACACGGGCGCCAGCGTGCGGCTGGTCTACTTCGACGACGGACTCGGCCTGCTGGTCGAGGACGACGGCAAGGGCGCCCCGCACGAGATGTACGAGGACGGCGGCGCCGACGGCCAGGGACACGGCCTGATCGGCATGCGCGAACGGGTCGGCATGGTGGGCGGCACCCTCGACGCGGGCCCCCGGCCTGGCGGAGGATTCCGCATCAGTGCCCTGCTGCCGCTCAAACCGGCGCATTGACACTGACGCACGCCCCGTGTTGACACCTGTCACGCCCCGGGGGTGAACGCCCGAACAAGAAACGGAAACGGAAGAGGACCCGATGACGATCCGCGTGATGCTCGTCGACGACCAGGTGCTGCTGCGCACCGGGTTCCGGATGGTGCTTGCGGCCCAGCCGGACATGGAGGTCGTCGCGGAGGCGGGCGACGGCGTCGAGGCCCTCCAGGTGCTGAAGGCCACCGCCGTGGACGTCGTCCTGATGGACGTGCGCATGCCCAAACTGGACGGCGTGGAGACCACCCGGCGCATCTGCGCGGAGCCCGATGCGCCCAAGGTGCTCATCCTGACCACCTTCGACCTCGACGAGTACGCCTTCTCGGGACTGAAGGCGGGCGCCTCCGGCTTCATGCTCAAGGACGTGCCCCCGGGCGAGCTGCTGGCCGCCATCCGCTCCGTGCACAGCGGCGACGCCGTCGTCGCGCCCTCCACCACCCGGCGCCTCCTCGACCGCTTCGCGCCGATGCTGCCCTCCGCCGGCAAGGAGCCCCGGCACCAGGAACTGGACCGGCTCACCGACCGTGAGCGCGAGGTGATGGTGCTGGTCGCGCAGGGCCTGTCGAACGGCGAGATCGCGAGCCGGCTCGTGCTGTCCGAGGCGACCGTGAAGACCCATGTGGGCCGCATCCTGACCAAGCTCGGGCTGCGGGACCGCGTGCAGGTGGTTGTGCTGGCCTACGAGACCGGGCTGGTGCGGGCGGGGGGCGGACACGGCTGACGTCTGAGGGGGGCCGGGCGCCTATTGGGGTGCCGGGTGCCTGCTGTGGGCGGGTGCGGGTTGTGTTCGGTTGCTCGCGCAGTTCCCCGCGCCCCTGACGGGGCGCTTCAGAGCGGGGCGCTTCAGAGGTGGGGCCCTCCAGAGGCGGGGCCTTCCAGCAGTCGTCCGGCGAAGTCCGCGACCGCCGCCTTCACGTCCTGCGCCGTCCACTCCAGGCCCGCCTCCGCTACCGTCACCTCCGTCATCGACAGGCCCGGGCCCTTCGGCTCCCAGAAGCCGGTGAAGAGGTAGGTGCCGGTCTCCTCGGCCTGGCGTACCGCCGCCTCCAGCAGGACGTCGGCGTCGTACGGCAGCCAGAGCTGGAACTGGTGGGTGTGCGGTTCCTCGGGGTGGATGCGGGTCCAGGGGAGGCCTGACTCGGCGAAGCCTTCGCGCAGCGCCGCGGCGACCACGCGCGCGTGGCGGACGTAGTCCGGGAGGCGGGGCAGCTCGCGCTCCAGGCCGATCAAGGCCGCGAGCGCCGTCGGGAACTGCTGGAAGATCATGCCGCCGTAGCGGTGGCGCCAGGTCTTCGCCTCCTCGATCAGGGGCTTCGGGCCGGCCAGCGCGGCGCCGCCGAATCCGTCGAGGGACTTGTAGAACGACACGTAGACGCTGTCCGCCAGGTCCGCGATCTCCGGCAGGGGGCGTCCGAAGTGCACGGTGGACTCCCACAGGCGCGCGCCGTCGAAGTGCACCACCGCGTCACGCTCCCGCGCCGCCTCCACCAGCTCCGTGAGCTCCTCCCAGGTGGGCAGGACGAAACCGGCGTCCCTGAGGGGCAGCTCCAGCATCAGCGTCCCGAAGGGCTCCGCGAAGTCGCGTATCTCCTGGGCGGTCGGGAGCCGGGGCTCGCCGGTGACGCGGACCGTGCGCAGGCCGGCCACCTCGCGGAAGGCGTTGCGTTCGTGCACCTCGGGGTGGGCGAGAGCGTGCAGGGCGACCGTGGGGTTGCCGGTCCGGGCCGCCCAGCAGCGCAGGGCGACCTGCTGCGCCATCGTGCCGGTCGGGAAGAACGCGGCGGCCTCCGTGCCCAGCAGCGACGCGACGCGCCGTTCCACGGCCTCGACGACGCCGTTGCCGTAGATGTCCGACGATTCGTCCAGGTCGTACACCTCGGGTGCCGCCTCCTGGAGCCGCGCGAGCCGTTCGCGGAGCGAGGCCCGCATTCCCATGCGTGCGAGGACGCGGGTGGCCTGCCGGTAGGCGGCGGCGCGTCGCTCCCGCATCTGTTCTTCGGCCGGCAGAGGTTCCGTCGGCAGAGGTTCTGTGGGCTGCTCGTCCTGGGCCGTCGCCGTATCAGTCATGCCGTGGATGATGCCGTGGCGCGTCGACCGGGTGCCTGGCATTTTCCGTGCCGCAGGTGTGACCGGTAACCCACAGCCTGTGGACAACCGATCGGGCCCGGACCGGATAGCGTTAACATGACGAGAAATCGTCCGGTACCCAGAGCGGACTGGAACGGGAAGGCCACTCTCGCGTGAGTACAGTCCAACAGCCAGACCCCGGCGACCGTCCCGCGCGGCTCACCGTCGGTGTCGTCGGCGCCGGCCGGGTGGGCCCCGCGCTGGCCGCGTCCCTGCAACTCGCCGGGCACCGCCCGGTGGCCGTCTCCGGGGTCTCCGACGCCTCCCGGCGGCGCGCCGAGGCGATGCTGCCCGACGTCCCGCTGGTACCCCCCGCCGAGGTCCTGCGGCGCGCCGACCTGGTCCTGCTGACCGTCCCCGACGACGCCCTGTCCGGCCTGGTCGCCGGCCTCGCCGAGACCGGTGCCGTACGACCCGGCCAGCTGCTCGTGCACACCTCCGGGCGGTACGGCGCGAAGGTCCTGGACCCGGCCCTGCGCGCGGGCGCGCTGCCGCTGGCCCTGCACCCGGCGATGACCTTCACCGGGACGCCGGTGGACGTGCAGCGGCTGGCGGGCTGCTCGTTCGGGGTGACCGCGCCCGAGGAGCTGCGGCTGGCCGCCGAGGCCCTGGTCATCGAGATGGGCGGCGAGCCGGAGTGGATCTCCGAGGAGAACCGCCCGCTCTACCACGCGGCCCTCGCCCTGGGCGCCAACCACCTGGTCACCCTGGTCGCCCAGTCCATGGAGCTGCTGCGCACCGCCGGTGTCGAGGCCCCGGACCGGATGCTCGGCCCGCTGCTCGGCGCCGCCCTGGACAACGCCCTGCGCTCCGGCGACGCGGCGCTGACCGGGCCGGTCGCGCGCGGGGACGCGGGCACCGTCGCCGCGCACGTCACCGAGTTGCGCAGGCACGCCCCGCAGGCCGTCGACGGCTACCTGGCGATGGCCCGCGCGACGGCCGACCGGGCGCTCGCGCACGGCCTGCTGAAGCCGGAGCTCGCCGAGGACCTGCTCGGCGTCCTCGCGAACAGCGCGGGCGGTGCGGGCGGCGGCGACGGCACGACCGGCACCAACGGCACCGAGGGGAACCCCCGATGAGCACCGCCCTGCTGCGCACCGCCGAGGAACTGCACGCGCGCGTGCGACACGGCCGCCGGGCCGTCGTGATGACCATGGGCGCCCTGCACGAGGGCCACGCCACCCTGGTCCGCGCCGCACGCGAGATCGCGGGCCCGGACGGCGAGGTCGTCGTCACCGTCTTCGTCAACCCGCTCCAGTTCGGCGCCGGCGAGGACCTCGACCGCTACCCGCGCACCCTGGAAGCCGACCTGAAGATCGCGGAACAGGCGGGCGCGGACGCCGTGTTCGCCCCGTCGGCCGACGAGGTCTACCCGGGCGGCCAGCCCCAGGTGCGGGTCACCGCGGGGCCGATGGGCACGCTCCTGGAGGGCGCCTCCCGCCCCGGGCACTTCGACGGCGTCCTCACCGTCGTCGCCAAGCTGCTGCACCTCACCCGCCCCGACGTGGCCCTGTTCGGGCAGAAGGACGCCCAGCAGCTGGCCGTGATCCGGCGCATGGTGCGCGACCTGAACTTCGGCATCGAGATCGTCGGCGTACCGACCGTGCGCGAGACCGACGGGCTCGCGCTGTCCAGCCGCAACCGCTACCTGTCGGCCGACGACCGGCGCACGGCGCTCGCGCTGTCCCGCGCCCTGTTCGCCGGTGCCGACCGGCACGCCGCACAGGAGGCGCTGCGCGCGCGGGCGCTCGAGGTGCCGTCCACGCGGGCGCGCGCCGAGGCGCTCAGCGCCATAGGTGAATCCCGCGCGGCCGCCGACGCGCACGCCGTCGCCAAGGCCGTGCCGAACGCCGCCGCGGCGATCCGCGCGGCCGCCCGCCAGGTCCTGGACGAGGCCGCCCACTACGACCCGCCGCTCGAACTGGACTACCTCGCCCTGGTCGACCCCTCCGACTTCACCGAGATCGACGACGACTTCACCGGAGAGGCCGTCCTCGCCGTCGCCGCCCGGGTCGGGACGACCCGGCTGATCGACAACCTCCCGCTCACCTTCGGAACCCTCGGAGCCGCCTCGTGACCAGCACAGGCACCAGCAGCACAGGCACCAGCACCGGCATACGACTGCACGCGCCCGCCCCCGGGTGGAGCATCTCGGCGGACGTGGTCGTCGTCGGGTCCGGGGTGGCCGGCCTGACCGCCGCCCTGCGCTGCCAGGCCGCCGGGCTCAGCACGGTCGTCGTCACCAAGGCCCGCCTGGACGACGGCTCCACGCGCTGGGCGCAGGGCGGCATCGCCGCGGCCCTCGGCGAGGGCGACACCCCCGAACAGCACCTCGGCGACACCCTGGTGGCCGGCGCCGGTCTCTGCGACGAGGACGCGGTACGGATCCTCGTCACCGAGGGCCCCGGCGCGGTACGGCGGCTCATCGACACCGGTGCGATCTTCGACGAGTCCTCCGAGGGCGGCCTCGACCTCACCCGCGAGGGCGGCCACCACCGGCGCCGGATCGCGCACGCGGGCGGCGACGCCACCGGCGCCGAGGTCTCCCGGGCCCTCGTGGAAGCGGTACGCGCGCGTGGGCTGCGCGCCATCGAGAACGCGCTCGTCCTGGACCTGCTGACCGACGCCGAGGGCCGTACGGCCGGTGTCACCCTGCACGTCATGGGCGAGGGCCAGCACGACGGCGTGGGCGCCGTGCACGCCCCCGCGGTCGTCCTCGCGACCGGCGGCATGGGCCAGGTGTTCTCCGCGACCACCAACCCGTCGGTGTCGACCGGCGACGGCGTGGCACTGGCCCTGCGCGCCGGCGCCGAGGTCAGCGACCTCGAATTCGTGCAGTTCCACCCGACCGTGCTCTTCCTCGGCCCGGACGCGGAGGGCCAGCAGCCGCTGGTCTCCGAGGCGGTGCGCGGCGAGGGCGCGTACCTGGTCGACGCGGACGGCACGCGCTTCATGGTGGGACAGCACGAACTGGCCGAGCTGGCGCCCCGGGACATCGTCGCCAAGGGCATCATGCGGCGCATGCAGGAGCAGGACGCCGAGCACATGTACCTCGACGCCCGGCACTTCGGCGCCGACATGTGGGAGCACCGCTTCCCGACCATCCTGGCCGCCTGCCGGTCCAACGGCATCGACCCGGTCACCGAGCCCATCCCGATAGCACCGGCCGCCCACTACGCCTCCGGGGGCGTGCGCACCGACGCGCGGGGGCGTACGACCGTCCCCGGGCTCTACGCGTGCGGCGAGGTCGCGTGCACCGGCGTGCACGGCGCGAACCGGCTCGCCTCCAACTCCCTGCTCGAAGGCCTCGTCTACGCCGAGCGCATCGCCGCCGACATCACCGGGGCCCGCGCGGAGCACGGCCTGCACGCGCGCGTGCCCGCACCGGTCCCGCACCCCGAGAAGCCCGCGCACCCGCTGCTCGCCCCCGAGGCCCGCTTCGCCATCCAGCGGATCATGACCGAGGGCGCCGGCGTGCTGCGCTCCGAGGAGTCCCTCGCCAGGGCCGCCGGACAGCTCCAGCGGCTGCACACGGACGCCCGCGACGCCCTCGACGAGAACGGCAAGACCGCCGAGCCCGGCGTCGACACCTGGGAGGCCACCAACCTCCTGTGCGTCGCGCGCGTGCTCGTCGAGGCGGCCCGCCGCCGCGAGGAGACCCGCGGCTGCCACTGGCGCGAGGACCACGCCGACCGCGACGACGCCCGCTGGGCACGCCACATCGTCGTACGGCTGAATCCCGACCGGACGCTGGCCGTGGGCACCACCGACACCGCAGACTTCCCCCCTACCCGGCCGCACCAGCCACACCAGGAGCAGTGACAGACGTGAGCACCAACGACCTTCCCCTCGCCGACGGCGGCGGCTGCGGCGACGGCTGTGCCTGTGGCGCCGAGGGCGGCGAGGAGTACCTGGAGTGCGGGCTCGACCCCGCGCTCGCCGAACTGCTGGCCGCCGCTGGACTCGACCCGATCGAGGTCGAGGACATCGCCAACGTGGCCGTCCAGGAGGACCTGGACAACGGCGTGGACGTGACGACCGTCGCGACGATCCCCGAGGAGGCCGTGGCCACCGGCGACTTCGTCGCACGCGAGGCCGGTGTGGTCGCGGGCCTCAGGGTCGCCGAGGCCGTGGTCTCCGTGGTCTGCACCGACGAGTTCGAGGTCGAGCGGCACGTCGAGGACGGCGACCGGGTCGAGGCCGGGCAGAAGCTGCTGTCGATCACCACCCGTACCCGCGACCTGCTCACCGCCGAGCGCAGCGCGCTCAACATCCTGAACCGCCTCTCCGGCATCGCGACCGCCACGCGCGCGTGGGCGGACGAGCTGGAGGGCACCACCACGCGCGTGCGCGACACCCGCAAGACCACCCCGGGGCTGCGCTCCCTGGAGAAGTTCGCGGTGCGCAGCGGCGGCGGCGTCAACCACCGCATGTCGCTCTCCGACGCGGCCCTGGTCAAGGACAACCACGTGGTCGCCGCCGGCGGCGTCGCCCAGGCCTTCAAGGCCGTCCGCGAGGCATTCCCGGAGCTGGCGATCGAGGTCGAGGTCGACACCCTGCACCAGCTGCGCGAGGTCGTCGACGCGGGCGCCGACCTGATCCTGCTGGACAACTTCACGCCGGGGGAGTGCGAGGAGGCCGTCGCCATCGTCGGCGGGCGCGCGCTCCTGGAGGCGTCCGGGCGGCTCACGCTGGACAACGCCCGGGCGTACGCCGACACCGGCGTGGACTTCCTGGCCGTCGGCGCCCTCACCCACTCCTCGCCGATCCTGGACATCGGCCTGGATCTGCGCGAGGCGGAGTGACCCCATGCTCCTCACGATCGACGTCGGCAACACCCACACCGTCCTCGGCCTCTTCGACGGCGAGGACATCGTCGAGCACTGGCGCATCTCGACGGACGCCCGCCGTACCGCCGACGAGCTGGCGGTGCTCCTCCAGGGCCTGATGGGCATGCACCCGCTGCTCGGCGACGAGCTCGGCGACGGCATCGACGGGATCGCGATCTGCGCGACCGTGCCGAGCGTGCTGCACGAGCTGCGCGAGGTCACCCGGCGCTACTACGGCGACGTGCCGGCCGTGCTGGTGGAGCCGGGGGTGAAGACCGGGGTGCCGATCCTCACCGACAACCCCAAGGAGGTCGGCGCCGACCGGATCATCAACGCGGTCGCCGCCGTCGAGCTGTACGGCGGGCCCGCGATCGTCGTCGACTTCGGGACGGCCACGACCTTCGACGCGGTGTCCGCGCGCGGGGAGTACGTCGGGGGTGTGATCGCGCCCGGTATCGAGATCTCCGTGGAGGCGCTGGGCGTCAAGGGCGCGCAGCTGCGGAAGATCGAGGTGGCACGGCCGCGGAGTGTGATCGGGAAGAACACGGTGGAGGCCATGCAGGCGGGCATCGTGTACGGGTTCGCCGGGCAGGTCGACGGGGTGGTCGGGCGGATGGCGCGGGAGCTGGCGGACGATCCGGACGATGTGACGGTGATCGCGACGGGTGGGCTGGCGCCGATGGTGCTCGGGGAGTCGTCGGTGATCGACGAGCATGAGCCGTGGCTGACGCTGGTGGGGCTGCGGTTGGTGTACGAGCGGAACGTGTCGCGGATGTGAGCGGGGGCGGTGGGGGCGGGCGGGGGTTTTCTAGCCCCCACCGCCCCAACCCGACCCGGCACACCAGGGGGTTGGCCACCTTCGACCGCCCCGGTACGGGGAGCTCCACCCCCA